>CAZJBJ010000251.1:773-1549 GCA_964544295.1 uncultured Bifidobacteriaceae bacterium | reverse complement strand
CCTCAGGTCACCGGTCTGCGCGCCGAGGTGGGCCAGCCCGGCGACCGCGGCGGCCACCGTCCCGGTCCCGCACGAGCGGGTCTCGCCGACCCCGCGCTCGTGCACCCGCATGGACACCGTCCCGGCGGCCGGCGGGGTCAGCACCTCGATGTTGACGCCGTGCGGGAAGAGGTCGACGTCGACGGCGGCGGGCGCACCGACGTCCAGGGCGGCCAGTTCCGCCGCGGTGAGGCCGGGGATCACACAGGCGAGGTGCGGGTTGCCCACGTCGACGCTCAGCCCGGTCAGCCGCCGTCCGCCGACGATCGCACCTGCGGACCCGAGCAGGTTCACCTTCCCCATGTCGACGGTGACGTCGGCCGACACGTCATCGGCGCGGTGCACGACGACCGCCCGGGGCCCGGCGAGAGTAGCCACCGTGAACTCATCGCGACCCTCCAGCCCGGAGGCGCGAAGGTAGTGGGCGAACACCCGTACCCCGTTGCCGCACATCTCGGCGATCGAGCCGTCCGCGTTGCGGTAGTCCATGAACCAGTCCCCCGCCGCCACGCCCTCGGGTAACTCGCGAAGTGCTCCCGCCGCCAGAGCCGCCGCGGCAGAGGTCACCCGGATCACCCCGTCGGCACCGAGTCCGCGGCGGCGGTCACACAGCGCCGCCACCGCGGACGGGGCAAGGTCGAGACTCGCCGACGGGTCGGGCAGCACGACGAAGTCGTTCTGCGTGCCGTGGCCCGTGGCGAAGATCATGTGCGCCACCCCTCGATCCCGACCGCGCG
>CAZJBJ010000251.1:0-763 GCA_964544295.1 uncultured Bifidobacteriaceae bacterium | reverse complement strand
GCGCCGAACCGTCGTCTGAGCGCGCTGCCTGATAAGGAACCGTCGCGCCAGACCGTCAGCCCCGTCTCGGCGAGCCCCTCCGACGAACCGTCGAGCCAGCGAATCCGGTGATCCCGTCGAAACCAGGAACGCTGCCTCCGCACGTAACGGCGCGTGCCCGCCAGGGTTCGGTCGCGGGCCTCGTCAAGCGCTGCCCGGCCGCCGCCGGCGTCCAGCGCATCGATCACCTGTGCGTAGCCGAGCGCACGCATGGCGGTGACTCCGTCGCGCAGACCACGGGCCAGCAGCGAGGACACCTCTTCTGTCAGTCCGGTGTCGAACATGGTGCCGGTGCGTACCCCGAGCCGGTGATCAAGAACCTCTGTCGCCCAATCGATTCCGACGATTGCAGTATCCCAGCGGGCAGGTCCGATCCGTGGAGAGGTGGCCGAAAAGGGGCTTCCGGTCAGTTCGAGAACCTCCAGGGCCCGGACGATCCGACGCCCGTCGGTGGGCCGGATAGCGTTGGCGGCGGCCGGATCCCGGCGGGAGAGTTCACCGTGCAGAGCGACCGAGCCGACCTGCTCGAGCCGGCCTTCCCACCGGGCCCGCACAGTCGCATCGGTCGCCGGGAAGCACCAGTCGTCCAGGACGGACTGGACGTACATCATCGAACCGCCGACGAGCACGGGGACGGCACCACGGGCGAGGATCGCGTCGACGTCGGCGCCAGCGGCCTGCTGGTACCGCGCAACGGTGGCGGTCTCAGTGACCTCGAGCACAT
>CAZJBJ010000250.1:0-1656 GCA_964544295.1 uncultured Bifidobacteriaceae bacterium | reverse complement strand
AGCGAGGAACGAGCGGAGGCGAGCAGCTCCGGAGGCGTCCCGCCCAGCAACCAACCCGAAGTCACACTCCGACCAGCTCGCAAGCCGGAGGAGCCATCAACCCGAGCCGGAGCGAGGAACGAGCGGAGGCGAGCAGCTCCGGAGGCGTCCCGCCCAGCAACCAACTCGAAGTCACACTCCGACCAGCTCGGAAGCCGGAGGAGCCATCAAGCAGCTACCCAGTTGCCGTGGAAGCCGAAGGGGACGCGGACGGGGAGGTGGATCGTGGCCACGGGTGGGGCGGCGAAGTCCTGGGCGTCGAGGATGACGACGTCGGCGGCGTTGCGGTTCGGGTCGTGGACGTACGCCATGACCCAGCCCTCGTCCTCGGCGGCGTCGTCGGATTTCGGCACGAAGACCGGCTCCTGGGACATTCGACCGCCGCCGAGATCGTGTTCGACGGTCGTGCCGGCGACGAGGTCGTGCTTCAACAGGTTGCCGAGCGCGAGACCGTGATGTTGCGAGTCCGGTGCGAACATTGCGGTGTACCCGTATCGGTGCTTGCGTCCGGTCAGCCGTTCGTCGAGGCGGGGGAACTCCTGGGGTCGCTCCGAGATCACGTCGCGACCGACGCGCCGGCCGCTCGGGTCGATGGTCCAGCGTTCGAAGACCGGTCCGCCTTCGTTGGGTCCGTTCTGATCGCGGTCGAACATCTTCGGGTGGACGGCGACGTCCATGATCACGCGGTCGCCCTCGTCGTAGGCGTTGAGCGGGTGGTACACGTAACAGAGGTCATCGAGTTCGCACCACACGGTGGAGTCGGCGTCGGCCTCGCGGGTGAGCAACCCGACCCGGGCGCCGTGCTCGGGGTGCCAGCGGTAGGGGAGGGTGCCGCCGCGCATGGCCAGGTCGAGATCGAACGTGCACGGTAGGTCGAACAGCACGACGCGCGATTCGGTGATCGCGCAGTCATGCACCATCGGACCGCCCGGCGTCGGCACGTTCACGGTGCGTCGCACCCGACCGTCGACACCCACGACGACGTACTGCAGGTAGTCCCATTCCCAGTAGTACGCCACCGCGTGCAGTTCGCCCGTCACGGGGTCGCGGTGGGGGTGCGCGGTGAACGACCCGGGGAGCGTGCCGCCGAAGTCGGAACGCGCCACCGTCTCGAGGTCGTCGGTGAGCTGCATCGGCAGACCACCGGCCTCGACGATCGCGTACGTCGTTCCCGCGTGGGCGATCACGTTCGTATTCGCGGTGTTGTCACCCATGCCGTGGCGCGGCCCCGGGGTCGCGTCGCCGCCGAGGGCGTCGACGACCGTGTCGGAACGCACGTAGCGGTTGCGGTAGGTCACCGCCTTCCCGCCGCGGAGCCACAAGCCGTGGACCATGCCGCTGCCCGTGAACCAGTGGTAGGTGGCGGGGTCGGGGTCGACCACCGGGTTCGGCCCGATGCGCAGCAGCCGGCCTTCGAGATCCTCGGGGATCGCACCGGTCACCGGCAGGTCGTCGACACTCACCTCCTCGCGCACCGGCGCGAAGTTGCCGGTGAGGTACGGGCTGGTGGTGACGGCAGATTCGGTGCCGGCGGATTCGGTGATGGGGGATTCGGTGACGGTCATGATCAGGTCTCCTGGTGGTTCGACGACAGATTGAAGAGTTCGTTGGCGAGGT
>CAZJBJ010000249.1:0-1820 GCA_964544295.1 uncultured Bifidobacteriaceae bacterium | reverse complement strand
CCTCGGTGTTGAGGTAGCTCTCGGCCGCGGTCTGGCCGCCGAGCGCGTACGCCTCGTCGGCGTAGCGGGCGTGGAGCGCATCCCGATCGAGCTCGGAGTACACCGCGACGGTGGCGATCCCGAGTTCGCGACAGGTGCGCATCACTCGCACCGCGATCTCGCCGCGGTTGGCGATCAGGATCTTCTGGAGCACGGAGGTTCCCCCACGTTGGCCGGTCGACAGAACGCCGTATCCTACGGGCCGTGGTGGAGCCCGAGGCCAGTTCGACGCCGGTCGCCGGCGAACATTGGGACGTCCGCTGGCTCGACGAGGTCGACTCCACCAACCGCTACGCCCTCGACGAGGCCCGGGCTGGCACTCCTGCGGGACTGGTGGTGGTCGCCGAGCACCAGACGGCGGGCCGCGGTCGGTTGGGGCGAACGTGGGTGGCGCCACCGGGCGCGTCCTTGCTCATGTCGGTGCTGTTGCGGCCGGACCTGCCGGTCGAGGCGCGGCACCTGGTGGTCGTCGCCGGCGCGCTGGCGATGGCGGAGGCCGTCGAAGCCGAGACCGGGGTCCGGGCCGGACTCAAGTGGCCGAACGACCTGCTGGTGGGGGACCGCAAGCTCGCCGGGATCCTCGCCGAGGCGACCGGCGACGCGGTGGTCGTCGGTATCGGCGTCAACCTGCACTGGGAGGACGTCCCGCCCGAACTCACCGAGATCGCGACCGCCTGCAACCTCGAAGGTGGTCGACCGACCACGCCGGAAGCGGTGCTGACCGGCTTCCTCGCCGGGTACGCGGCCCGCCTCGCCGATCTCGACCGCACGCGTGCCGACTACGAGGCGCGGCTGATGACCGTCGGTCGACGGGTGCGGGTGGAGCAGGCCGCCACCGTGCTCGTCGGTGAAGCCCGCGGGATCGACGCGTCCGGTCACCTGCTGGTCCGCACCGACGCGGGAGACGACGAGACCGTCGCGGTCGGCGACGTCGTGCACCTGCGCGCCGAGTGAGTTCCGTCAGGGGTCGAGATCGCGGGCGATCAGTGCGGTGAACTCGGCCGCGAGGGCGGCGGTCACCGGGCCAGGTGCCACGGGGAGCGCGTGCCCGTCGACGTGGGCGATGGCCTGGACCTCACGGGTGGTCGAGGAGAGGAAGGCTTCGTCGGCCTCGGCGAGCGCGCCGAGCGGGAGCGCGACTTCGCGATACGACATCCCGGCCGCGGTCGCGAGTTCGAGCACGAGCGCGCGGGTGACCCCGAGCAGGCAGCCCGAGTCGCCGGGTGGGGTCAGCAACTCGCCCGCCTGTACGAGGAACACGTTGGAGCCGGTGGCCTCGCAGAGTTCGCCGCGCGTGTTGGCGAAGATCGCCTCGCCGGCGCCGTGTTCGTGGGCGTGCGCCAACGCTCGCACGTTCTCCGCGTAGGAGATGGTCTTGAGGCCGGCGGTCGCGCCGCGTTCGTTGCGCGGCCACGGGACGGTGACGACGTCCGCGGTGGGGGGCCACGGCGTCAGCGCACTGGCGGCCACGACGACCGTCGGCGGGACGGCGGCGCGCTCGGAGCCCAGTGGCGCGGGTCCGCCGGTGATGGTGATGCGCAACCGGGCGTCGACGAGCTGATTGGCCGTGAGGACGGCGTCGGCCTGGTCACGCAGGTCGGCGATGGTCGGGACGGACAAGCCGAGTCCGGCCGCCGACCGTTCGAGCCGTTCCAGGTGGCGCCGCCACGCGAACGGCACGCCGCGGTAGACGCGGAGGGTCTCGAACACACCGTCACCCACCAGTAGGCCGTGGTCCAGTGGCGAGATCGCGAGCTCGTCGGCGGGCCCGACCGTGCCGT
>CAZJBJ010000248.1:0-1855 GCA_964544295.1 uncultured Bifidobacteriaceae bacterium | reverse complement strand
GCAACTTCCCGCACGGATCGATGTTCGGGGAGTGCTCGCTGCTCGCGTCGTACGCCGAGCTCTCGCCGCGCCGGACCTTCGAGCTGTTTGAGGCCGGGCGGACCCGTGACGCGGGCACGCTCATGCAGCTCCAGCACGCCTTCCAGACGATGAGCACCGATCTGTGGGCGACGCCCGCGCCCGGACCGCACATGGATGGCGCCTACGACAAGATGCTCGTCAAGCTCGGGATGCTCCCCGAGTTCCCGCTCCGGCTCCTCTCGCCGTACCAGGGGTTCACGGAGGACGACTACCGGGCCTGTCGTCAGCTGCTCGCCACCAGGTACCGCGACTGGTTCGACGAGGGATCCGCGACGCTTCTTGGGACCTGAGGACCGCGCGGATGGCGGACGGCGGTCGGCCTGGACCGGGGACCATCGAGGCCCTTCGAGGGCTCGATACGGCGACCATCTACAACCTGCTCAAGGGGCTCGACCGTGCCGAGCCCGGCTCCTACTCCGGACCGGAGTTGCGGTGCCTGTTCCCGGGTCTGGGCACGATCGTCGGGTATGCCCTGACGTCCGAGTGGACCGCCGGCGAGTCAGACGCCCCCAACGGCGACTTCCTCGCCCTGCTCGAGACGCTCGAAGCGATGGAGGGGCCGGTCATCGCGGTCCTCGCGGACACGGGATCGCGACCCGGGCGGAGCGGGATCGCGGGTGACGGGATGATGCGCGAGTTCCAGGTGATGGGCGCAGCCGGCGCGGTGGTGGCCGGGAGCGTCATCGACATCGTCGGGATCGAGCGCCTGGGTTTCCCGGTGTATGCCACCGGGATCGTGCCGGCCTACGACGATCTCCGGCTCGCTGGGTTCGGGGAGCCGGTGGATGTCGGCCCGCTACGTGTCTCGACCGGTGACCTGCTCGTCGCCGATCGAACGGGCGTGCTCCGGGTGCCCGCCGATGCCGCCGGTGCCGTCGTGGCCGCGCTGCCGGGGTTCCGGGCGCTCGAGGCCTCGGTCGCGATGCTGCTCGACTCCCCGGGGATCACCGCCGCCGAGATCCGCGCCTGGTACGCGGCGAACGAACCCGCTTTCCTCGGCGGGGACGAATCATCATCGGAGACCCTGCGCCGTGTCGTCCGTGAGGCGACGACGGGCTGAGGCCAACCAACCGGTCGGAACGCGAGACTCACTGGAGGGCACCGTGGAGATCCTGGTCGTCACCCCGCACACGGACGACTTCATCTATGGCCTGGGCGGGACGCTCATCACCCATGCGGACGACGACATCCACATCGTGGCGGTCTCGTCGATCCAGCAGTCGGCGGCTCGCGATGTCGCCGCCGCGTTCGGCGCCACGATCGAGTTCCTCGAGGCGCCGTACCACCGCATCTCGGATCACGCCCAGCGCGTGAAGGAGCGGCTCGCCGATATCCTGCGCGACCGTCGACCGACGTACGTGTTCGGGCCCCCGGCGAGCGGTGACTGGACGGCCGACCACACGACCACAGGACGGGCACTGCTCGACGCGGTAGACCTCGCGGGCACCTTCTCGTACCAGAGCCGCGTGCTGCGGTTTCCGATCGCGTCGACCACCCTGGAGTTCAAGCCGAACGTCTGGATCGACCTGCCCACCGATGTCGTCGCCCGGAAGGTGGAGCTGGCCGCGGTGATGACGCGTGGCCTCGAAGACGAGTGGCCGCGCGATCTCGTCGAGTGGGAGGTGGGGCAGGGGCTCCGCTACGCGCTCGACATCGGATGGCCGTCGAAGCACGCCGAAGCCTTCGATGCGGTCTTCGCGGTCCCGTTCCGCCGGCTGCCGCCCCCCGGCGACCTGCCCGGCGACCCGGTCCGGCACGCCGACAAGGTGGATGC
>CAZJBJ010000247.1:0-2189 GCA_964544295.1 uncultured Bifidobacteriaceae bacterium | reverse complement strand
AACAAGCGTCGGTTCGGGCCGGCGAGGGCACACGCCTTCGCCGGCCCGTTCGCGTCCTGACTCCTCAGAAGAAGCAGGCGCCGACGGTTCCCGCCCCCGTGTGGGCGCCGACCGACGGTCCCACCTCGTAGCGCACCAGGTCCACGACCTCCGGACGCGCTCGCAACGCTTCGGCCAACGCCTCGGCCAGATCCGGGGCCAGGGCGACACCAACCCCGACCCGCAGACCGCGCCCGCCGGCCTCGGCCACCACGTACTGCGTCATCGCAGCCAGTGCACTCTCGACGTCGTTCACTCGTCCGACTGCTTCCATGCGACCGTCGGCCAGGGCGAGCACCGGAACCCCGTCGCCGACCGGCACGTCGGCGGCCAACCGGCCGCCGCGTCGGGCCAGGTCCAACGCGCCGACCACGAAGACGTTGCCGACGTTCGCCGCGGTGGCTCGGGCGGTTGCGGCGGCCTCGGTGCGCCCACCGCCGGCAGCGAGCGCGTCCGCCGCGGCCCAGACACAGCACGCGACCGCGAACGATGCCGTGCCGGTGTCGACGATCTCGACCGGAACCGGGCTCGACTGCGCCGCGAGCCGCACTGCGTTGCACGTCCCCGAGGCGTTCGACCCGACGTGGACCGAGAGGATCTCGGTGGCCCCCGCACCGACCGCCGCCATGAACACGTCCAGCACGTCGCCGGGCGAGGGCGCTGCGGTCGACACCGTCACCCCGGCACCGAGACGCTCGTAGAACTCGACCGTCGTGAGATCCACACCCTCGCGGTACTCCCGACCGTCGATCACGACCGGTATCGGGACGACGTGCGCCGAGAACCGATCCCGGAGCCCGGCCGGCAACTGCGCATTCGAGTCCGTGACGATCGCGACGGTCATGGAACTCCTAGGGGCCGGGTGGATCGGGCACGGCGGTACGCCGCTCGGCCTTCCAGAACGCCCACAGGATCATCGATGTTCCGGCGACGGAGAACCCGATCAACCCCGGCCCGGCCGGCGGTCCCCACAGGTTGGGCCAGTCGAACACCGTCCACACGACTGCGGAGGCCATCCAGACGCCGCACGCGATCTGGGTGCTCAAGGTCGCCCGCCGCGACCTCGCCGCGCCGAGGAACGCGACGACGAAATCGAGCGGCACGTAGATCGGGAAGACGGCGATGCACGCCCCCGCCGACGTGGCCACGCCCTTGCCACCACGGAACCGGGACCACACCGGGAAGATGTGACCCGCGATCGACGCGGTCGCCGCGAGGTACGCGCCGTCGGCCCCACCGATCCACCGACCGAGGAACCCGGCCGCGACCCCCTTGGCGATGTCGAGCACCAGCACGACGACCCCCCATCGCGTCCCGATGGACTGGATCGCGTTGAGCGTGCCGGGGTTGCCGCTCCCGACCCGACGAATGTCGACGGCGCCGCGCGTCGCGACGCGCGTGACCAGGTCGGCCGAAGGAAACGTGCCGAGCAGGTACCCGACGACCGCGGCGAGGAAGACCACGGCCCGAGTCTGTCAGGCCGCCGCGCCCGTTCCCCCCGGCAGAGTCGAGCGGTACCAGGAGCGTTCCGAGGAGATCAGCCGCCGGAGACGTCCTGCGGTGCCGCCTTGCCCGCCGAGATCCACGGCATCATGCCCCGCAGCTTGGCGCCGACCGCTTCGATCGGGTGGGCCTTGCCGGCTTCTTGCAGCTTCTTGAAGTTCGGCCGCCCGGCCTCGTTCTCCGCGATCCATTCCTGCGCGAACTCACCACTCTGGATCTCGCCGAGGATCTTCTTCATCTCGGCCTTCGTGGACGACGTGATAACGCGCGGTCCACGCGTCATGTCGCCGTACTCGGCCGTGTCCGAGATCGAGTAGCGCATGTTGGCGATGCCGCCCTCGTAGATCAGGTCGACGATGAGCTTCACCTCGTGCAGCGTCTCGAAGTAGGCGGACTCGGGTTGGTACCCGGCCTCGACCAACGTCTCGAAGGAGTTGCGGATCAGCTCGGTGAGACCGCCGCAGAGCACGACCTGCTCGCCGAAGAGGTCCGTCTCGGTCTCCTCCTGGAAGGTCGTGTCGAGCACGCCGCCGCGCGTCGCGCCGATCCCCTTGGCGTAGGCGAGCGCGATGTCACGCGCGGGCCCGCTCGCGTCCTGGGCGACCGCGACGAGCGCGGCGACGCCGCCACCTTCGGTGTAGGTCCGG
>CAZJBJ010000246.1:0-2194 GCA_964544295.1 uncultured Bifidobacteriaceae bacterium | reverse complement strand
GCCGTGGTGCGGACGCCGCGGATCTGGGTCCGGGTCGTCTGCGGCTTGCTCGACACGATCGACACCTTGGAGCCGACCAGTTGATTGACCAACGTCGACTTCCCGACGTTCGGACGACCGACGAGCGACACGAACCCCGAACGGAACCCGGCGGGCTGATTCACGACTCCACCGACGCCGGCGTGTCTTCTGCGTCATCGTCGGGCTCTTCGGGCGCGTAGGGCACGATCATGACCGAGACGATGCGTCGGCCCTCGACCCGCTCGGTGCGGAACTCCAGCCCCTGGAAGCGCACCGTCTCCCCCGCGTCGGGCACGTGGCCGAGCAGGTTGAAGACGAGACCGCCCACGGTGTCCCACTCGGCGTCGGGCAGCTCGATGCCGAGCGCCTCGCTCACGTCGTCGATCGGTGTCCGACCGGGAGCCCGGATGCCCCCGCCGGGCAGTTCCTCGACGCCGGGCTCCTCGGCGTCGAACTCGTCCGAGATGTCGCCGACGATCTCTTCGAGCAGGTCTTCCAAGGTCACGAGACCAGCCGTGCCGCCGTACTCGTCGACGACGATCGCCATGTGGAACTTGTCGGTCTGCATCTCGCGCAACAGTTCGGTGAGGCGCTTCGACTCGGGGACGAACACCGCCTCGCGCACGACGCTGCGCACGGACTGCGCACCAGCGCCGGCGCGCGCCTGCTGGACCATGTCCTTCAGGTAGACGAGCCCGATGATGTTGTCGGTCGAGTCCTCGTAACAGGGAATCCGCGAGTACCCACCGTCGATCGCCTGGGTGATCGCCTCCTCCATCGATGCGTCGGCCTCGACCGCGATCATGTCCGGGCGCGGCAGCATCACCTCGCGCACGACGGTGTCGCCGAACTCGAAGATCGAATGGATCAGACGACGTTCCTCACGCTCGATGGCGTCCTCGTCGGCGGCGACGTCGGCCATCGCCCGCAGGTCCTCTTCGGTGACGAACGGACCTTCCTTCAGCCCCTTGCCGGGCAGCAGGACATTCGCGAGGCCGATGAGTCCGGTCGAGATCATGCGCAACGGCCAGAAGTTCGAGATCGCCCAGAGGAACGGAGAAAGCCGGAGCGCGGTGCGATCGGAGTGCTGGATCGCGAACGTCTTGGGCGCGACCTCCCCGATCACGAAGTACACGACGATCTGGAGCACCAGCCCGACGACGAGACCGGCGCTGCCGAACTGGCCTTCGAGGACGACACCGAGGAGCGACGCGCTCGTCATCTGGCAGACGAGCACCAACAGCAGCAACACGTTGAGGGTGCGCTCGGGGCGTTCGAGCATCTGCGCGAGCCGGTGCGCGCCCTTGCGACCTTCCTCGTCGAGCGAGAGCGCGCGGATCCGACTCATCCGGGTGAACGCGGTCTCGGCGGCAGCCAGGACGATCGAGAAGACGAACAACACTGCAACGCCGGACACGATGGCCCCGTCCCGTGCGCTCAGTGTTCACCCTCCTGCTCGCGGAAGAGGGCGAGGAGTTCTCGCTCTCGTTGTTGCATCGCCGCCTGTTCCTTCGCTTCGGCGTGGTCATAGTTGAGCAGATGGAGCACGCCATGGACGACGAGCAGGGCGAGTTCTTCCTCGACGGTCGCATCGTGCTCCGGGGCCTGTCCGGCCGCGATGACCGGACAAACAACCACATCTCCGATCAATGTGGGCGGTTCCCCACCGTCGATCGGCGCGCCCGGACCGCGCCCACCCTGATCGGGCTGACGCCCGGGGAGGACGAGGTCGTCGTCCATCGGGAAGGCGAGTACGTCGGTGGGCCCACGGCCACCGAGGAACTTCTCGTTCAGTTCGGCGATGGTGTCACGGTCGACGAAGAGCAACGACAGCTCGGACGTACCGGGGACCCGCTCGGCGTCGACCACGAGCCGGGCCAGGCGCACCCAGCGTGCGAGGTCCACCTCGACGTCGCTCTGTTCGTCGCTCCCGAAGATGGAGACGTCGGCCATCAGGAGCGGGCCGCGTAGGCGTCGACGATGTCCTGCACGATCCGGTGTCGCACGACGTCCTTGGACCCGAGGTCGACGAACTCCAGATCCGCGACGCCGGTCAGGATGTCGCGCACCGCGAGCAAGCCTGATCGACCTCGACCTTCCTGCAGGTCGATCTGGGTGACGTCACCCGTCACCACGATCTTCGATCCGAAGCCGAGCCGGGTGAGGAACATCT
>CAZJBJ010000245.1:0-2278 GCA_964544295.1 uncultured Bifidobacteriaceae bacterium | reverse complement strand
GATCGCGTCGTTGCGCCGCTTCAAGGACGACGTCCGGGAAGTGCGCGACGGGTTCGAATGCGGTATCGGACTCGAGGGCTACCAGGACGTCAAGGCCGGCGACATCATCGAGACCTACGAGGACCGCGAGATCGCACGCGTCGCGCCGTAGGCGCGGTGATCGGTCCAGCCGAGAGGATGCATCGTGCCAAGTGACGTCGTGCTCAAACTCGTCAATGCGATCCACCGCCCGCTGTATCAGCTGAGCAAGGGCAAGATCGCGGGGAAGGGTGCCGGGATGCCGGTGCTCGTGCTGACCACGGTCGGTCGGACGAGTGGACAGAAGCGCTCGACCATGCTGACCACGCCGCTCCAGATCGACGACGAGATCGTCATCGTCGCGTCGCGCGGCGGTGACGACCGGCACCCGGACTGGTTCCTCAACCTGCAGGCCAACCCGACCGTCGAAGTGGAGATGGACGGGGCGACCCGGACCATGACGGCCCGCGTCGCCGACGCCGACGAGCGGGCGAAGCTGTGGCCGCAGATCATCGGACCGCACGCGAACTACGCCGGGTACCAGGAGAAGACCGACCGGGTGATCCCGGTCGTCGTCCTCGGTCCCTGAGTCGAGCCGGAGGGTTCGGCCCCGACGAATCCCGGCAAAGGTCGGCGTTTCGGTCGGTTCGGTGCGAAGATGACCCGGTGCATGCCGCGGCGGTGTCCTTCGATCTCCACATCCCCGAGAGCCGCTCCCTGAAGGGCAAGCGTGCCGCCATCCGCCCGATCGTCGACGGTCTCCGGCACCGGTTCAACGTCTCGGTCGCCGAGATCGACCATCAGGACAAGTGGCAGCGATCGGCGATCGGGGTCGCGGTCGTCGCCGAGAGCGACGGTCATCTGCGCGACGTGCTCGATTCCGTCGAACGGTTCGTGGACACCGCGGCCGACGTGGAAGTGCTCGAGGTCGACACGACGTGGTTGGATGACGAACCATGAGCCGGCCCCGTCAACCTCCGAAGCAGTATCCGCGGGTCGCGCGACTCAACGAGGTCGTGATGGAGTGCCTGGCCGAGGAGGTCGAGCGCCTGTCGGACCCGCGGCTCGGGTTCGTGACCATCACCGGCGTCGAGATCGCCGCGGACCTCCGCACCGCCGAGGTCTTCTACTCGGTGTTCCGGCGCGGCGACGCGCCCGACGAGTCGGCGGCCGGGCTGGCGTCGGCGGCACCGCACCTCCGGACCCACATCGGACGCCAGATCCGGATGAAGTATTCGCCCGAACTGCGCTTCATCGAGGACGACTCGATCGCGAGTGGCGAACGGATCGAGGCGATCCTGCGCACCCTTCATGACGACCCCATCCGTGCCGATGACACGGATGGACTCCTCGACCGAGACGAGGACAGGACATGAGCACCGCCGACCCGCGCTTCGACGACCTCGACGCCGCGCTGGACCGCGCCGCCAAGACCATCGACGGTGCCGAGCATGTCACGCTGATGTGTCACATCACCCCCGACGGTGACGCGCTGGGATCGATGCTCGCGATGCACCACGCACTGCTCGCCGCCGGCCGGTCGTCCACGGCCTGCTTCCCGGACCCGTTCGTGATCGCGCCGCACTACCGCCAGCTCCCCGGACTCGACCTCATCACGCGACCCGAGGACCTCTCCGGCGACGTCGGCGTGGTGGTGACCTTCGACTGCGGTGCGCTCGGACGGCTGGGCAACCTCCGACCGTTCGCGGAGGCCGCGAGCGAGCTGATCGTCGTCGACCATCACGTGTCGAACGAACGGTACGGGTCCATCAACGTGATCGACCCCCACGCGGCGGCGAGCGGGGTGGTGGTGCGCACGCTGATGGACCGGCTGGACCTCCCGCTCACCCGTGACGTCGCGTTCTGTCTGTACACCGCGCTCGTGTGCGACACCGGACGATTCCAGTACGAGAGCACCACGCCCGCGGTGTTCGGGCTCGCCGCCGAGCTGTTGGCGTTCGACCTTCCGATCAGCCAGCTGAGTCGCACGCTGTTCGAGGAACACTCCTTCGCTTACCTCCAACTGCTCGGCGAGGCGCTGGCGAACGCCACGCTCGTGGCCGAGCAGTCCTTCGTCTGGACCGCGGTGACCCAGGAACTGCTGGGTCGGCACGGCGTGACGATGGACGAGGTCGAGGGGCTGATCGACATCATCCGGCGCACGGCCGAGGCCGACGTCGCGTGCGTGCTCAAGGAAGACCGCGACGGCACGGTCAAGGTGAGCCTGCGATCGGTCGGCGCGACCGACGTCGAGCAGATC
>CAZJBJ010000244.1:0-2309 GCA_964544295.1 uncultured Bifidobacteriaceae bacterium | reverse complement strand
GAGGTGGCCGCCGCAGCGTGAACACACGATCTCGGTCCTGGCCATGCCGTGGCTGACGTCGGTGCGCTCCTCGATCGCGCCCTCGTGGGCGGCAGCCCAGAACGACGGCCAACCGCTCCCGGAATGGAACTTCGTGTCCGATGCGAACAGCTCGGCACCGCACCCGGCACAGTGGTAGAGCCCATCGGTCTCGGTGTCGGTGTAAGCACCGGTGAACGCCCGTTCGGTCGCGGCTTCTCGCAACACGGCGTACTGATCGGGGCTCAGCCGGGCGCGCCACTCGGCCTCGGTGAGTGAGGACGGATCCAGGTCAGAGGTCATCAGGCCAGGTTACGGTCCCATCTCCACACAATCTCCACAGACTGGTCCCGAGGCCCTCACCAGGGGTTTCGTATCCTTCATCCGTGTCCGTATCCGCGTCGCCCGCCTCGAGCGCGTCGACCGCCCGCACGATCCTCGTGATCGAGGACGAACCTTCGATCGCCGACGCGATCGCGGCACGACTGCGCTCGGAGGGATACCTCGTCGAGATCGCATCCGACGGACCGGACGGCGTCGCCCGCTGCCGGGAACTCCAACCCGACGCGGTGGTACTGGACTTGATGCTTCCCGGTCTCGACGGACTCGAGGTCTGCGAACGCATCCAGGCCGACCGTCCGGTTCCCGTCCTGATGCTGACCGCACGCGACTCCGAACAGGATCTCCTCGTCGGACTCGGCGTCGGCGCCGATGACTACATGACGAAGCCGTTCAGCAGCCGCGAACTCGTCGCTCGGGTGCACGCGCTGCTGCGGCGCGTCGAGCGATCACGCGTCGACGGTGGATCCACCCGGCTGCGGACACCGATCACCGTCGCCGACATCGACATCGACCCGACCACCCGACGCGTGCACCAGGCCGGTGAGGACATCCATCTCACCCCGACCGAGTTCGATCTCATCCTGTTCCTGGCCGAGACCCCCGGCGCGGTCTAC
Source organism: uncultured Bifidobacteriaceae bacterium (assembly GCA_964544295.1). Lineage (GTDB taxonomy): Bacteria > Actinomycetota > Acidimicrobiia > IMCC26256 > JAENVU01 > JAENVU01. The sequence goes on along the minus strand of CAZJBJ010000244.1, from coordinate 1,335 downwards.
ACCCGGGAGGATCTGCTCGAACAGGTGTGGGGCTACGCGGTCGCCTCCGGCGTACGCACCGTCGACTCCCACATCCGGGCGCTGCGCCGCAAGCTCGGCAACGAGCTGATCCGAACCGTCCACGGCGTCGGGTACGCGATCGAAGCCGCGGCATGAAGCACCTCCCGCCCCGACCGCACGTCCCGGACCGCCCCCTCGACGCGGTGACGTCGATCAAAGTCAAGCTCGCCACGTTGATCGTCGGTGCGGTCGGCATCACCGTCTTCGTCTTCTGGTTCTGCATCCGGATCGTCCACCTCTGGCCCAGTGCCGCCGGGATCATCGCCGGTGCCGTCGCGCTGCTGATGGTGAGCCGCCTGGCGCGAGGGATGACGTCGCCCTTGCGCGAGATGGCAGCTGCGACCCAGGCCATGGCCAAGGGCGACTATTCCCAGACGGTGACCGCCACCTCCCATGACGAGGTCGGCCGACTGGCGACCGCGTTCAACCAGATGGCTGCCGAGCTCGCCGAGACCGATCGCGTGCGGCGCGATCTCGTCGCCAACGTGAGTCACGAACTCCGCACGCCGCTCACGTCGTTGCAGGCCACGTTGGAAAACCTCATCGACGGCGTCGCACCGGCCGACGAGCACACGTTGCAGACCATGCTGCGCCAAGTCGAACGCCTCGGCCGACTGGTCACGCAGCTCCTCGACCTCTCCCGTCTCGAGGCCGGTACCGTTCCGCTCGACCGGCACCCATTCGCCGTCGAGCCGTTACTCGCGCACGCCGTGCGCGAGCTCGAACTGGCCGACTCCGGGGTCGCGATCGACATGAGCGTCGACGACCACGATCTCGCCGCCGACGGGGATCCCGAGCGCGTGCACCAGGTGGTCGCCAACCTGCTCGAGAACGCCGTGCGCCACTCACCGCACGGCGGCTCGGTCCACGTGCGAGCCCGCCGCAGCGCGGACTCGGTGACGATCGAGGTACTCGACGAGGGCCCGGGCATCGCTGCCAGTGACGTCGACCGGGTCTTCGAACGGTTCTACCGGGCCGACAGCGCCCGTGCCGCCTCCGACGGAGGTGCCGGCCTCGGCCTGGCCATCGCCCGTTGGGTCGTCGACCGGCACGGCGGCGCGAGCCACCCCCCACCCCGCGAGCCACACGGGTGCCGCATGGTCGTCACGCTGCCCGGCGCACCCTCCATTCCCCGCCGACCCCAGGAGATCACCCGATGAACTTTGCCACCGTTGACGAGGCGCTGCGCCGGATCCGTCGAGGCGAGATGGTCCTCGTCGCCGACGACGAGGACCGCGAGAACGAGGGCGACTTCGTCTGCGCGGCCGACAAGGC
>CAZJBJ010000243.1:0-2315 GCA_964544295.1 uncultured Bifidobacteriaceae bacterium | reverse complement strand
GAACCTGCTCGAGGGGATGAAGCAGCGCTACGGCCTGACGCTGATCTTCATCGCCCACGACCTCGCGGTCGTCAAGAACGTCAGTGACAAGGTGGCGGTGCTCTACCTCGGCAAGCTCTGTGAGTTCGCCGACCCCGACACGCTCTATGCCTCACCCGCCCACCCGTACACCGCGGCGCTGCTGAGTGCGATCCCCGAACCCGATCCGGATGCAGCCTCCGGCGAACGAGCCGGGGTCGGTGGGGAGATCCCGTCGCCCCTCGCACCGCCGTCGGGCTGTCGGTTCCGGACCCGCTGCCCCGCCGCGACGGACATCTGCAGCTCCGAGGAGCCGATGATGCGCGAGGTCCGGCCCGCACACTTCGTGGCCTGTCACCACCCGCTCGGCGACATCACCGTCGCTGCGCCCGTGGCCGCGGCCGCGGCCGCCGCCCCGCCTGCGCCCGCCCCCGCCCCACCGCCCCCGCCGCCGCCACCACCGCCGGTCGCCATGCCCGAGCCCCCGGCGCCCGATCCCAGCCCGGTGGCGGAGGCTCCGGCCCCGCCCGCAGCCGACCCGTGGCTCAGCGCCGCGCCGGTCGCGGCGGCAGCGGCCGCGGCACCGATCGCAGCCGTCGACTGGACCCCGGAGCCGCCGGAGACCTCGGAAACCTTGGCGCCTCCCGGAGTCGCGACCCCGCCGCCACCACCGCCACCGCCCGTCGTCGAGGCTCCCGCAGCACCACCCGCGGAGTCACCCGCGCCCGAGCCGCCGGCCGCGCCGAGCATGGCCGATCCCGCCGCGCTCGACACGTTGCTCCCCGACCGCAGTCGCGGCGGGTCGATCAAACCCAAGGGCTGACCAACCCGCCGCGCCACCGCGTGGTGCAGTACCGGGTCAGTTGGGCGACGGTTCCAAGGCCCATTCGAGGACCTCGGTGACGTCGTCGGCGAGGTGGAAGGTCATGACCTGTCGCACCGACTCGGGCACGTCGTCGAGATCCGGGCCGTTGCGCTTCGGGAGGATGACCGTGGTCAGCCCGGCCCGCTGCGCGGCCAGCACCTTCTGCTTGACGCCGCCGATGGGCAGCACCCGACCCTGGAGCGTGACCTCACCGGTCATGCCGACGTCGCCCCGCACCGGACGTCGGGTCAGTTGCGACACCAACGCCGTCGTCATGGTGACCCCGGCCGAGGGTCCGTCCTTCGGAACCGCTCCGGCGGGCACGTGCACGTGGAACCGGCTCTTCGTGAGTTGGTCCGCGTCGACGCCGAGCGCGGCCGCATTGGCGGTCACGTACGACAGTGCGATGTGGGCCGACTCCTTCATGACGTCACCGAGTTGGCCGGTGAGTTGCAGACCGGGTTCACCGTCCAGCTTGGTGGCTTCGACGAAGAGCACGTCGCCACCCACGCCGGTGACCGCGAGCCCCGTTGCCACCCCGGGCGCCGCGGTCCGGTCGGCGATCTCCTCGGCCTGGAACTTCGGGCGGCCGAGGTGCTCGCGCACGAGGGCGTCGTCCACCACGATCGGCTCCGGGTTCGTGTCGATCGCGACACCGGCGGCGACCTTGCGCAACAGACGGCCGATCTCGCGTTCGAGCGAGCGGACGCCGGCTTCCCGGGTGTAGCCGGTCACGACCGTTCGGATCGCGTCGTCATCGATGACGACCTCGTCGGGGTTCAGGCCGTTGCGGTCGAGTTGGCGGGCGACCAGATGGTCGCGTGCGATCGTGACCTTCTCCGCCTCGGTGTAGCCGTCGAGCCGCACGACCTCCATGCGGTCGAGCAGCGGACCGGGGATCGTGTCGGCCACGTTGGCGGTGGCGAGGAACAGGACGCCGGACAGATCCAGGTCGATGTCGAGGTAGTGGTCACGGAACGTGTGGTTCTGCGCGGGGTCGAGCACCTCGAGCAGCGCCGCGGAAGGGTCACCCCGCCAGTCGGCACCGAGCTTGTCGACCTCGTCCAGCAGGATCACCGGGTTCATCGTCCCCGCTTCCTTGAGCGCCCGCGCGATCCGACCCGGCAGCGCACCGACGTAGGTCCGGCGGTGTCCACGGATCTCGGCCTCGTCCCGCACGCCGCCCAGGGCGACCCGCACGAACTTGCGACCGGTGGCCCGCGCCACCGATTCACCGAGGGAGGTCTTGCCGACACCCGGAGGGCCGACGAGCGCGAGGATCAGGCCGTGACCCCGCTGACGGGTGGACTCGTCCCGCTCGTCGAAGCCGCGCTCGGTCCGCAACTTGCGCACCGCCAGGTACTCGACGATCCGATCCTTGACGTCGTCGGGCCCGGTGTGGTCGGCATCGAGCACGGCACGCGCGTCGCCG
>CAZJBJ010000242.1:0-2346 GCA_964544295.1 uncultured Bifidobacteriaceae bacterium | reverse complement strand
CCCGCCGCGTCTACTTCCTGGAGCACTCACCGTGACCGACACGCCAGACGCGGGCACCCCCGGACCTGCGATCGACCCCGAACGGTTGGAGCGCGGCGCCCGGATGTTCGAACAGGTCTACGGGGGCATCGTGCCGCTGCCGCCGCCCGGATTCATGGACTTCGCCGACGTGATGCTGACCCAGCTCTTCGCCGAGACCTGGGCGCGCCCGCAGCTCGCGATGCGGGACCGACGCCTGATCACCCTCGCGGCGGTCGCCTCCACCGGTGACGCCACCGCGTGGGGCATCCATCTCGAAGCGGCGCTGCGCAACGAGGAGATCACCGCCGTGGAGGCACGCGAGTCACTGATCCATCTGGCGCAGTATCTGGGCTATCCGCGGGTGCAGGGCCTCGTCCGGGTCACCGAGGAGATCATCGGTCGCGTCAGCGCCGCCGAGTGAGCATCGGCTTCGCGGAGCTCGGCCGCGACGAGACCCCGATGGGAGCCATCACGCTGCGCCGGCGGCGGGAACCGACGCTCGATGTCGACGTCTACGAGGTGAAGCTCGGCGACGAGTTCCTGATGTCGAGCCTGTTCACCGTGGCCGAGATCGCGCTGGCCGACCTCGCGCTCGACGTCGTGGACGACCCGGGCCTCGACGTCGTGGTCGCCGGCCTCGGGCTCGGCTACACGGCCCGGGCGGCCCTCGGTGACCCTCGGGTGCGATCGCTGCGGGTGATCGAGGCGCTCCCCGCCGTGATCGGCTGGCACGAACGGCATCTCGTCCCCATCGGCATCGAGCTGACCGGCGATGCGCGGTGCCGGTTGGTCGAGGGCGACTTCTTCGCACGCATCGCGAATGGCGAGCCCTTCGCCGCGGGAGAACCCGATCGCGTGCACGCGTTCCTCGTCGACGTGGACCACTCGCCCGCCGCGGTGCTCCACCCGAGCCACGCGGACTTCTACACGACTGCGGGGTTGAGCCGGCTCGCGGACCGGCTCCGCCCGGGTGGGGTCTTCGGGCTCTGGGCCGACGGTGATCCCGACCCGGGGTTCGTGACCGTGCTCGAGTCGGTGTTCACCGACGCGACCGCGCACGTGGTGTCGTTCCCGAACTTCTACACCGGCGACGAATCCGCCAGCACGGTGTACATAGCGAGTCAATGACCGGACGCCCGTTAGGGCGAGGTTTCGCCTTCTACCAAGATCGCGTCGAGGGTCCAGTCGGGGTGTTCGGTCTCGAGGCGTTGGAGCAACCAGGTGCTCTCGAACAGCGCGAGCATCGTGCCGTCGCGCTGGGTGAGCACCAGGATCCCACCGAGACTCGGGAACTGGGCCGCGGTCTCGGCATCGGTGCGGCGGGCGACGGTGTGCGGGGTGGGGGAGAGCGAGATGGCCGCGCCGAACTCGTGCTCGAGCCGGTGGGCGAACACCTCGAACTGCATCTGGCCGACCGCCGCGAGCACCGGGGTCGGATCACCCTTCGGGTCGCGCAGTACGTGCACGACCCCTTCCTGTTCCATCTGGTCGAGCCCGCGGTGGAACTGCTTGTACCGACCCGAGTCCTTGGCCCGCACCCGTGCGAACAGCTCGGGCGCCAGGGTCGCGATCGCCGGGAACCGGACCGGCTTCGACTCGTAGAGTCTGGACCCGATGCCGAGCTCACTCGCGTTCACGAGCCCGATCACGTCGCCGGGGTAGGCGTCGTCGATCGTGTCGCGGTCGGATCCGAACATCGACGCCGCGTACTTGGTGGAGAACGCCTTGCCCGTGCCCGCGTGCGTCACCGTCATGCCCCGCTCGAAGTGGCCCGAGCAGACCCGCACGAAGGCCACGTGGTCGCGGTGCGCCGGGTCCATGTTGGCCTGGATCTTGAACACGAACCCGGAGAACGGCGCGTCGACGGGCCGCGAGACGCCCGCGGCGTCGACGCGGGCCGTGGGTGGCGGGGCCAGGTCGACGATCGAGTCGAGCAGGTGCCGCACCCCGAAGTTCGTCAGTGCGGAGCCGACGAACAGCGGGCTCGTGGTCGCGTCGAGGAACGAGTCGACGTCGACACTGCCGCCGTCGGCTTCGAGGAGTTCGCATTCCTCGACGGCCGCCTTCCACGCGTCGCCTTCCTCGACCGACGCCTGGTCGGCGCTGACCTGTTCCTCCTCGGCGGCGGTGGCACCGTGCGCGGTGCGCGTGAAGCGCACGAAGTCCCCCGTCCGGCGGTCGATGACGCCGCGGAAGTCTCCGGCGATACCGACCGGCCAGGTGACCGGCGTCGGGATCAGTTCGAGTTCGGTCTCCAGTTGATCGAGCAGCTCGAGGGCGTCGAGGCCGGGCCGGTCGAACTTGTTGATGAACGTCATCACCGGC
>CAZJBJ010000241.1:0-2377 GCA_964544295.1 uncultured Bifidobacteriaceae bacterium | reverse complement strand
CTTCATCAACCACACGCGGGAATGCCACATCCTCACGATCGAGGACCCAATCGAATACGTGCACCACCACCACCGCGCCGCGGTCAACCAGCGCGAGGTCGGCACCGACACCGATTCGTTCGAGCGGGCGCTGCGCAGCGCACTGCGCGAGGACCCCGACGTCATGCTCGTCGGCGAGATGCGCGACGCGGAGACGATGCAGTTCGCGCTGACGCTCGCCGAGACCGGTCACCTGGTGTTCGCCACGTTGCACACCAACGACGCGGCCACCGCGCTCGACCGCATCGTCGACGTGTTCCCGGCCGACCGCCAGGCCCAGATCCGGGTGCAGCTCGCGGCCGCGCTCGCGGGGGTCGTGAGCCAGCGCCTCATCCCCCGCATCGGTGGCGGGATGGTCGCGGCGTTCGAGGTGATCGTGGCCACCAACCCGGTGCGCAACCTGATCCGGGACGGCAAGACCCATCAGCTCCGCAACGTCGTGTCGACCAACATGCGCGACGGCATGCAGACCATGGAGGCGGCCATGAACGCGCTCATCGAAGCCGGGGTCGTGAGCCACGACGACGCGGTCGACCGCAGCCTGCACCCGAAGGAACTCAAGCCCCCGACCTGGGGAACGGCCACGGCCGGCTGAACTCGCTCAGCCCTTGAGGGTGCTGCTGCCCTGGAAGATGCCGTACATGGCCGAGACCAGCGCCACGGCCACGAACCCGACGATCACACCCATGATGATGATCACGGCCGGCTCGGCGAGTGCGGTGAGTCGGGCGAGCTTGTAGTCGAGTTCCTTGGCGAAGTAGTCGGCCGCCGATTCGAGTTGGTGGTCCAGCGTGCCGGTCTCCTCCCCCACCCGCATCATCTGGGTGACCGCCGGTGGGAACAGGCCGGTCGCGGCAATCGGCCGGGCCATGCCCTCACCTTCGAGCATCCCGTCGCGCACGTTGGCGATCGCGGCGGCGTAGACACCGTTGTTGGTTCCGTCGATGGCAGCCTGCATCGCCTCGGGAAGGGACACGCCGGCCTGCATCATCGCCGCGATGATCCGGCAGAACCGTTCGATCACCGTGTACTGCGCGACCTCGCCGATCACGGGCAGGCGCAGGATCAGACGGTCGCGCGCCAGTCGCCCCCCCGGACTGCGGTTGACCCGGATCACGATCAGCACGACCACCAGCAGCCCCAACCCGAGCGCCCACCACCAGTCCTCGAAGAAGCGGGCGATGTCGAGCAGCACCTTGGTGATGGTCGGCAACTCGGCGTCGAAGCTCTTGAAGAAGTCGGTGAACTTGGGCAGGACGTAGGAGACGAGGATCACGACCGTCAGGATCGACATCACGAAGATCACGATCGGGTAGGTGAGCGCGGAGCGGATCTTCTGGCGCGCTTCCATGTCCCGCTCGATGTAGAGCGAGAGTTGGTCGAGCACGGTGTCGAGCCGGCCGGTGATCTCGGCCGAACGCAGGATGCCGAGGTAGTACGGCGGGAAGACGTCACGGTGGCGGGCCAGGGGGTCCGAGAACGGGACGCCGACCTGGATCAGCGCCTCGGTCTCGGTGAGGATCGCGACCATGCGGGGGTTCGACGAGGTCTCCCGCACCGTCTCGAGCGCCTCGACCAACGGGATGCCGGCCCGCACGAACGCGGCGACCTGCCGGGAGAAGTGCATCACCTCGGTGCGGGGCACCTTCTTCCGGGTGATCTCGATCTCGGTGAATTTGCGCTTGGCGCGGACGCGCTTGACGTCGAGCTGCTGGGCCAGCAGCTGGTTGCGCAGACTCTCGGCGCTGATGGCCTCGGCCTTGGCCCGAACCTTCTTGCCGTCGGGGGCAACCGCGACGTAGGTGAACTGCGGCATCGGAACGCCCGGTCAGACCACGTAGAGGGTGCGGAGCACCTCGGCCAGGGTCGTCACGTCGTGCTCGACGAGCTTGAGGGCCTGGGTCTGGAGCGGCACCATGCCCTCGGCGACCGCGAGATCCCGCAGGTCCTGATAGGTCGGCTCGGTGACGACCAGCTGCTTCATGTCGTCGCTCACCCGCAACAGCTCGTAGACGCCGATGCGGCCCTGGTAGCCGGTGTCCGCACAGAACACGCAGCCCTCGCCGTGGAAGAACTCGGACTTGGGCGCCATGCCCGCCTTGTCCCACATGGCGAGCTCGTCCGGCGTCGGCTGGTAGGGCACCTTGCACTCGGGACAGGTGCGCCGCACCAGCCGCTGACCGACCACGCCGAGGACCGACGAACTGATGAGGAACGATTCGATGCCCATGTCGAGGAACCGGTGGAGCGCCGCGACCGCGTCGGTCGCGTGCAACGACGAGAGCACCAGGTGGCCGGTGAGCGCCGACTGCACGGCGATGGCCGCGGTCTCGACGTC
>CAZJBJ010000240.1:0-2405 GCA_964544295.1 uncultured Bifidobacteriaceae bacterium | reverse complement strand
GGCGCGGCGAATCTCCTCCACCACGATCGCGTCCGCCTCCTGCAGAATCGCTACCCGTTCGGGCGTGATCGCACCGATGATCCGCACGCCGAGACCAGGACCGGGGAACGGCTGGCGCCACACCATCTCCTCGGGCAGCCCCAACTCCTCGCCGACCGCGCGCACTTCGTCCTTGAACAGGTGACGCAACGGTTCGACGAGTTCGAACTCCATGTCGTCGGGGAGTCCGCCGACGTTGTGGTGGCTCTTGATCACCGCGTTCTCGCCGCCGCCGGACTCGACGATGTCGGGGTAGAGCGTGCCTTGCACGAGGAACCCGGCCGCGTCGTGATCGCGGGCGACCTCCTCGAAGACCCGGATGAACGTCTCGCCGATGATCTTGCGCTTCCGCTCCGGTTCGACGATGTCGTCGAGTGCACCGAGGAACCGGTCGGCCGCCTTGACGTGCACGAGATCGACCTCGAACTGGCGTCGGAACGTCTCCTCGACCTGATCGGCCTCACCCTTGCGCGAGAGACCGGTGTCGACGAAGACGCACGTCAGCTGGTCGCCGACGGCCTTGTGCACCAGTGCCGCGGCCACCGAGGAGTCGACGCCGCCCGAGAGTCCGCACAACACGCGGGCCGAGCCGACCTGCTCGCGGATCTCGGCGACTGCCGCCTCGATAATCGAGACGTTCGTCCACGTGGGTCGGCACTCGGCGACCTCGTAGAGGAACGCCTTGAGGACGTCCTGGCCGTGCTCGGTGTGCTTCACCTCGGGGTGGAACTGCACGCCGTAGATCCGCCGCTCGGCGTCGCCGAAGGCCGCGGCCGGGGTGTCGGAGGTCGACGCCAGGACGACGGCCCCTGCCGGCGCCCGCGTGATCGTGTCGAAGTGACTCATCCAGACCGGTTGGGACGCGGGCTGCTCGCGGAACAGCGGTCGGGTGTCGGCCACCGCCAGATCGGTGCGCCCGTACTCACCGCGGCCGGTCTTGGCCACCTCGCCGCCCATGTCGCGGGCGAGGAGTTGCGCGCCGTAACAGATGCCGAAGATCGGCAGCCCGGACTCGTACAACGCCGGATCGACCGACGGGGCACCCTCCACGTGGACCGACGCCGGACCCCCGGAGAGGATGATCGCCTTCGGACCCATCGCCAACATCTCGGCGAAGGGCATCGTGCGCGGCACGATCTCGGAGTAGACGTGCGCCTCGCGCACCCGGCGCGCGATCAGCTGCGCGTACTGCGCCCCCAGATCAACGACGAGGACGAGATCACGGTCGTGCCTCTGGTCGCGCTCGTTCGCATCCGGTTCGGCCGCGGTCATCGCTGGCTCACTCGCTGCTCCGCGAGCATCCGAACTGCGCCAGTCGGTTGTGCCCCTGGCGTGACCACATGGGTCACCGACCCATGCCGATGCCCTGGGCCCGTTGGAGGGACTTGCCTTCGGTCTGGAGCGACGGGGCCACCATGACCTCGGCCTTCTGGAACTCCTTGACCGTCTCGTAGCCGGTGGTCGCCATCGACGTACGCAGCGCACCGAAGAGGTTGAGTGTGCCGTCGTTCTCGTGGGCGGGACCGCTGATGATCTCCTCCATCGTGCCCTTCTGGCCCGCGTACACGCGCGCCCCTCGGGGGAGCGACGGGTGGAAGGTCGCCATGCCCCAGTGGTACCCGCGGCCCGGTGCCTCATAGGCGCTGGCGAGCGGCGAACCGATCATCACCGCGTCGGCACCGCACGCGATCGCCTTGGCGACGTCGCCCCCGGTGCGCATACCACCGTCGGCGATCACCTGGACGTACACGCCCGTCTCGTCGAGGTGACGGATCCGCGCACCGGCGGCATCGGCGATCGCGGTCGCCTGCGGGACACCGATGCCGAGCACGCCGCGCGAGGTGCACGCGTGGCCCGGGCCGACACCGACGAGGACGCCGACCGCACCCGTGCGCATCAGGTGGAGGGCCGTGCTGTAGGACGCGCACCCGCCGACGATCACGGGGATCTCGTACTCGCGGATGAACTTCTTGAGGTTGAGCGGCTGGCGGGCCGGGTCCTTCGACACGTGCTCCGCCGACACGACCGTTCCCTGCACCACGAGCAGATCGAGCTCGGCTTCGAGAACGAGCTTCGAGAACTGCTCGACCCGCTGCGGCGTGAGCGACGCGCAGGCGCGCACGCCGGCGTCCTTGATCTCGCGGATGCGCTTGCCGATCAGCTCTTCCTTGATCGGCTCCTGGTACAGCTCCTGCATCCGCCGGGTGGCCTTCTCGGCATCGAGTTCCGCGATCTCGTCGAACACCGCATCGGTGTCCTCGTACCGGGTCCAGAGCCCCTCGAGGTTCAGGCAGCCGACGCCGCCGAGGCGACCGATCTCGATCGCCGTCTTCGGCGAGACCACCCCGTCCATCGCCGATGCGACC
>CAZJBJ010000239.1:0-2480 GCA_964544295.1 uncultured Bifidobacteriaceae bacterium | reverse complement strand
GGGGTTCGTGATGTTCGGTGCGATGGTGGTGAGCGCCGGCTGGTGGATCGCGATCGTCATGCTGACTCCGGCCGCCGATCGGCCCTACCTCGGCGGGTCGCAGGACAACACGTTCTGGAACGTGTTGTTCGGGTACAACGGCTTCGGTCGGCTGTCCGGCAACGAGACGGGCAGCGTGGGTGGCGGGCCCGTCGGCGCCGGTCGCACGGGAATGTGGGGCGCGACCGGTTGGACGCGGATGTTCAACTCGCAGTTCGGCGGTGAGGCCTCGTGGCTCCTCCCCGCCGCGCTCGTGCTGCTCGTGGTCGGACTCGTGGTGACGGCACGTCGGCCTCGCACCGACCGCACCCGCGCCGCGCTCATCATCTGGGGAGGCTGGTTGCTCGTCACCGGCATCGCCTTCAGCCTCGGGCAGGGCATCATCCACGAGTACTACGCCGTGGCGCTCGCACCGGCGATCGCTGCGCTGGTGGCGATCGGATCGGTCACGCTGTGGCGCGCTCGTATCGAGTGGTGGTCACGGATCTCGATGGCCGCGACGTGGGCGGTCACGGTGTGGTGGCTGCACGAGCTGCTCGCCCGTTCGCCGAACTGGCACCCGTACCTGCGCGACGGCTTGGCGGTCGGTGCCCTCGTCGTCGGCGTCCTGTTCCTGCTCGCACCCCGCGATCGGTGGCTGGCCGGAGTGACCGCGGGGACGGCCATCGTCCTGGCGCTCGCCGCTCCCGCCGCCGCGAGCGTCACGACGGCGCACGCCACCCACGACGGCCCCCTGCCGACCTCCGGCCCGGCCGTGGCGAACCGCGGCGTCGGCGGCCAGGGTCCCGGCGGTCCCGGCGGCCCCGGTGGTGGACTGCCCGGCGGTGCGCGGGCCCCGGGCGCGCTTCCGGGCGGACCGCCCGCGGGTGGCGGCTTCCCCACGGGGCCGACGACCGGTGGCGGTCGGTTCCCGGGCGGACCTCCAACTGGTGGCCGGTTCCCAGGCGGCGCGCCCACGGGCGGTGGGCTCCAGAACGGAGGTGGCGCGGCCGCGGGCGGCGGCCGCGGCGGTGTCTTCGGGTCACCGACGCCGGGCGCCGCGCTCACTGCGCTGATCACCGACGCCCGTACCGGCGGGTACCGGTGGGCGGCCGCGACCGTCGGCGCGACCAACGGTGCCGGTATCCAACTGGCGTCGGGCCAGCCGATCATGGCGATCGGCGGGTTCAACGGCTCCGATCCGACGCCGACCCTCGCCGAGTTCCGCGCGCTCGTCGACGACGGCGCCGTGCACTACTTCATCGCCAGCAACTTCGGGGTGCCCGGCGGGGGTCAGAGCGGGACGGGATCGACGATCTCGGCGTGGGTCCGATCCAACTTCGACTCGCAGACCGTCGACGGGGTCACGGTCTACGACTTGTCGCAGTCGACGGGTGCGTGAGCCGACACCGACGGTCCGACGAAGGGGCGAACGACCTCAGGCGTTCGCGTCGGCGTCCTCGTCGGCGTCGAGTTCGAGTGGCGCCGGTGCCGGCTCGCCCCGGTCGCGGGTCCGACGGCCGAGGTACAGGAACACCGCGATCGAGCACACGAACACGATGATGCTGACCCAGGCGTTGAGTCGGAGCGGTCCGATGGTGTGGGCCGGGTCGACCCGCATCTCCTCCATCACGAACCGGAACATCGTGTAGCCCGCGGCGTAGAGCGCGAAGAGCTGGCCGCGGGCGAGCTTGAACTTGCGGTCGATGGCGATCAGTGCGAACCCGAGCGCGATGCACCACAGCGATTCGTAGAGGAACGTCGGCTGGAAGGTCTTCTCGTTGATGTATTCGGTCGGCCGATGCACCCGGTCGATCTCCACCGCCCAGGGAAGGTGCGACGGCTCGCCGAACAGCTCCTGGTTGAACCAGTTCCCCCACCGACCGATCCCCTGCGCGAACGCCAACCCGGGGACGATGGCATCGGCGATCGGTGCGAACGCCACCTGGCGGCGGCGGGCCACGATGAACACGGCCAGCGCGCCACCGATCACCCCACCCCAGATCCCGAGCCCGCCCTGCCAGATCTGCACCGACCGTTCCCAATGACCTTGGAACAGTTGGTAGTCGGTGATCACGTGGTAGACCCGCGCCCCGATCACGCCACCGACGACGGCCCAGAAGGCGATCGAGTCGAACGCCTCGCCGTCACCGCCCCGCTTCACGTAGCGGGTCCGGCCCACCTTGGCCGCGACCACGACACCCAGCGCGATCATCAGCCCGTACATGTGCAACGGCACCGGACCGAGGTGGATCACGCCGTCACTCGGGCTCGGAATCGATGCGAACGTCACGACCCGGACTCTACGGGGCCCCGCGACTCAAGGCCGAGCGGGGATCCTCCGATACTCCCAGTGCGCGACCCGGCGGTGGCCGCGTATCGAGCCGGCCACCGCTGCGGTCCACTTTCCCGCTCTTGGCCCTGCGGGCCGGGCCGCTCGGGCCACGGCCGACGCCACGCAT
>CAZJBJ010000238.1:0-2507 GCA_964544295.1 uncultured Bifidobacteriaceae bacterium | reverse complement strand
AGGCGAACGTCTACCGCCTCGCCCAGGTGTCCGCGAACATCATCGACCAGTGCGTGGCGCAGGGCGTGCCGTTCGCCCGGGAGTACGGCGGTCTGCTCGACAACCGTTCCTTCGGTGGCGCGCAGGTCTCGCGCACCTTCTACGCCCGGGGTCAGACCGGTCAGCAGTTGCTGCTCGGCGCCTACCAGGCCCTCGCCCGGCAGGTGCACCTCGGCAACGTCGATCTGCACACCCGCACCGAGATGCTCGACCTCGTCGTCAAGGACGGACGGGCATGCGGTGTGGTCGCTCGGCACCTGATCAGCGGCGAGGTGAAGTCGTTCTCGGGTCACGCGGTCGTGCTCGCCACCGGCGGCTACGGCAACGTGTTTTTCCTCTCCACCAACGCCAAGGCGTCGAACGTGACCGCCGCGTGGCGGGCCCACAAGCGCGGCGCGTTGATGGCGAACCCGTGCTTCACCCAGATCCACCCCACGTGCATCCCCGCGAGTGACGACTTCCAGTCCAAGCTCACGCTCATGTCGGAGTCGTTGCGCAACGACGGCCGCATCTGGGTGCCGGAATCGGCGGACGACACCCGCTCCCCCGACCAGATCCCCGAGGCCGAGCGCGACTACTACCTCGAACGGCGCTATCCCGCGTTCGGGAACCTGGTCCCGCGTGACGTCGCGTCGCGCGCGTCCAAGCGCGAGGTGGACAACGGGCGCGGCGTCGGACCGATCAAGAACGGCGTGTACCTCGACTTCGGCGAGGCCATCAACCGGCTCGGTCGGCACACCATCGAAGAGCGCTACGACAACCTCTTCCAGATGTACGAGCGCATCACCGGCGAGGACCCGTACAAGGTCCCCATGCGCATCTACCCGGCCGTCCACTACACGATGGGCGGGCTCTGGGTGGACTACAACCTGATGAGCAACGTGCCCGGGTTGTACGTGCTCGGCGAGGCGAACTTCTCCGACCACGGGGCCAACCGCCTCGGGGCGAGCGCGCTCATGCAGGGCCTGGCCGACGGCTACTTCGTCCTCCCGGCCACGATCAACGACTACCTCGCTCCCCTGCTCGGCTCCGCGGCGGTCGGAACCGACGACCCCGTCTTCAAGGAGGCCGAGGCCAACGTCGCCGACTCCACCAACCGGTTGTTGTCGGTCAACGGCACGAAGTCCGTCGACCACTTCCACCGCGGGCTCGGCGAGAGCATGTGGGACGACTGCGGGATGGCCCGCAGTGCGGGGGCGGTGGACAACGGTGTCTCGGCGATCCCGACCCTCCGCGAGGAGTTCTGGAACGACGTGCGCGTCCTCGGCGACGGCGAGAGCTTCAACCAGAGTCTCGAGAAGGCGGGCCGCGTGGCCGACTTCCTCGAGTTCGGCGAACTGCTCGTGCGCGACGCCCGGGTCCGCGAGGAGAGCTGCGGCGGACACTTCCGGGTCGAGCATCAGACCGAGGAAGGCGAGGCGTTGCGCGACGACGAGAACTTCGCGTACGCGGCGGCGTGGGAATGGACCGGCGACACGTCGTCACCGGAACTCCACAAGGAACCGCTGACCTTCGACAATGTCCACCTCGCCCAGCGCAGCTACAAGTAGGGAGGCCGCGACCATGGATCTGACCCTGCGAGTGTGGCGCCAAGCCGGCCCCGACTCTCCCGGCCGCTTCGAGACCTACGCGATGCCCGACGTGAGCGAGGACATGTCGTTCCTCGAACTCTTCGACGTGCTCAACGAGCACCTCATCGCCGACGGTGAGGAGCCGGTCGCGTTCGACCACGACTGTCGGGAGGGGATCTGCGGATCCTGCGCCATGATGATCGACGGTCGGGCGCACGGCCCCGAGAGCGGCACCGCGACCTGCCAGCTCCACCTGCGCAAGTTGCAGAACGGTTCGGTCATCACCGTCGAGCCGTGGCGGGCGGCGGGCTTCCCGATCATCAAGGACCTGGCCGTCGACCGCTCCGCGTTCGACCGGATCGTCGAGTCCGGCGGGTACATCACCGCCCCGACGGGCGCGGCCCGTGACGCCAACGAGATCCTGGTGCCGAAGGAAGCGTCCGACGCGGCGATGGACGCGGCGGCCTGCATCGGCTGCGGCGCGTGCGTGGCGGCGTGTCCGAACTCGGCGGCCCAGCTGTTCACCGCGGCCAAGTACTCGCACCTGTCGCTGCTGCCCCAGGGCCAGCCGGAGCGGTACACCCGGGTGGTGGCCATGGTCGACGAGATGGAGAAGTACTTCGGCTCGTGCACGAACCACGGCGAGTGCGAGGCGGCGTGCCCGAAGGAGATCTCGATCGACTTCATCGCCATGCTCAACCGCGACTACGTCAAGGCGCAGTTCAAGAACACCCGCCTCAGCGGCCAACGCGCCTGAACCCGCGGTTCCCCTCCCTGCGAACACCCCCGACCGACCCGCCGGCCCCCAACTTTCCGCCGCGTTTGGGGTGAGGTCGTCGGCTACCGACGATCTGACCCCAAACGAGGGAAGGGGTCGGGAGGGCAGGTCAGGCCGGG
>CAZJBJ010000237.1:0-2546 GCA_964544295.1 uncultured Bifidobacteriaceae bacterium | reverse complement strand
CACGATGGGGCTGATCGAGGCGATCGGGTACGAGATGCGGCCGGTCAATGGCGCGCAGCGGATCTTCCAGAAGGGCGCGTCGACCAAGGCCGGTGCCTGGACCTTCTCGAAGCTCGCCCACCGGGTCGACCGTCGACTCCTCAAGCTCACCCACGGCCGGACTGCGGTGGCCACGCTCATGGCCGGTCTGCCGATCATCACGGTGACCACCGCCGGCGCCAAGAGTGGATTGCCCCGATCGCTGCCGTTGCTCGGCATTCCAATGGACGGCGACCTGGCGCTCATCGGCACGAACTTCGGTCAGACCAACACGCCGGGGTGGGTCTACAACCTCGAAGCCGACCCGACCGGGCAGGTGTCCTACCGCGACCGAGTCGTGGAGTTCACGGCTCGCCGCGCGAACCCGGAGGAGACGGAGGCTGCGCTGACCGCGGCGGCCCGGGTCTATCCGGGCTATGACAAGTACCGCGAGCGCATCACCGGTCGTGACGTGAAGGTGTTCGTCCTCGGCCTTCGTCGCTGACCGATGCGGCATGCGGAGTTCGAAGACGCGCGACTCGTTGAGGTGTACGACGCGATGTCTCCGTGGTCGCGTGACGACGACTTCTTCGTGTCGGCGGTCGAAGCGGCGGGTAACGAACGGCGGGTGCTCGACCTCGGGTGCGGCACCGGCCGCCTCGCCCTCGGTCTCGCCGCACGGGGCCATACGGTGACCGGGGTAGATCCGGCCCGCGCCTCTCTCGACGCCGCGAGGGCGAAGCCTGGTGCCGATCGAGTGACCTGGATCGAAGGAACTGCCGAACACGCTCCGACCGCGAGCTTCGACGCCGCGGTGATGACGAGTCACGTGGCGCAGTTCTTCGTGACCGACGACGAGTGGACGCACGCGCTCGAGCATCTGCGCGGCGCGCTCGTTGCAGGCGGCCGCCTGGTGTTCGACGCCCGTGACCCCTCGGACCGCGCCTGGGAACGGTGGCCGACCGACTGGGGTCGCTTGGTCTCGTTGCCCCGTGGCGGTCACGTGGACGTCGCGGTGGAGGTCACCGAGATCAGCGGAGATGGATCCGCGCCGACCGTGAGCCATCGCATCCAGTACGGGTTCGCCGACTGCCGCCGATGCGTGAGCGATGCGACCCTCCGGTTTCGGTCGGAGACGGAACTTCGAGCATCGCTCGCCGCCACGGGCTTCACGGTCGAGCACATCTTCGGCGGCTGGAATCGAGACCCGATCGGCCACGCCGACGGTGAGTTTCTGGTGGTCGCGACCGCCGAGTGAGAGTGCGCCCGCCAGGAAAGACTTGATTTTCGCGATCGAAGCGACGATAATCCCGACCTCATGTACCGGACCGCCGACCTCCTCGTAGTAGTTACCTAGGCGTACGGCTTTCTCGCGTCCGTACGCCTGGCCCCTCGCACATGCGGGGGGTTTTTCGCGTCCGGGCCCGAAACTCGCGTCCGGACTGTCCCCCAGGAGCACCCCATGAAGTTGACCGGAGCCCAGGCACTCATCAAGAGCCTCGAGATGGAAGGCGTCGAGGTCATGTTCGGCCTGCCCGGTGGCGCGATCCTGCCGGTGTACGACCCGCTGATCGATTCGTCGATCCGCCACATCCTCGTCCGGCACGAACAGGGCGCCGGCCACATGGCCGAGGGCTACGCCCACGCCACCGGCCGCCCGGGCGTGGCGATGGTCACGAGTGGGCCGGCCGCGACCAACATCGTCACGCCGTTGGCCGACGCGTACATGGACTCGATCCCGCTCGTCGTCATCACGGGGCAGGTGCCGTACGCGGTGATCGGGACCGATGCGTTCCAGGAGTGCGACACCGTTGGCATCACCATGCCGATCACGAAGCACAACTGGTTGATCACCGACGCCCAGGACATCCCGCGCATCATCCGGGAGGCGTTCCATGTCGCCACGACCGGTCGCCCCGGCCCGGTGCTCGTCGACATCCCCAAGGACATCGCGAACCAGACGATGGAATGGGAGTGGCCCGAGACCGTCGACCTGCCCGGGTACAAGCCCAACCTCAAGGGCCACCCGAAGCAGGTCAAGGATGCGGCGAAGCTGATCGGCGAGGCGCATCGCCCGGTCATCTACGCCGGCGGTGGGATTCTGAAGGCCCGGGCGGCGGAGGCGCTGCGCGAGTTGGCCGAACTGACCGGGATCCCGGTCGTCACCACCTTGATGGCGCGGGGCGCGTTCCCGGACAGTCACGAACTCGCGCTCGGCATGCCGGGGATGCACGGCAACTACACCGCCATCACCGCGATGCAGAGGGCCGACCTGCTCATTGCGCTCGGCTCGCGCTTCGACGACCGGGTCACTGGCAAGGTCGACGCGTTCGCACCCGATGCGAAGATCATCCACGTCGACATCGACCCGGCCGAGCTGGGCAAGGTCCGCAAGCCCGACGTGCCGATCGCCGGTGACTGCAAGAACGTCATCGAGGGGATCGTGACCGCGGTCAAGGCCGCCCCGGCCAAGAGCGAATGGCCGGACCTGAGCGACTGGCGGGCCACGGTGAAGGGTTGGCAGACCG
>CAZJBJ010000236.1:0-2617 GCA_964544295.1 uncultured Bifidobacteriaceae bacterium | reverse complement strand
ACGCCCGACTCCTGCATCTCTATCCAGAGGTCGTTGCCCTCACGGGTGCGCTCGCCGACGCCGGCGAACACCGACACACCACCGTGCTGGGTGGCGACCCGGTTGATCATCTCCTGGATGAGCACCGTCTTGCCGACACCGGCACCGCCGAAGAGGCCGATCTTGCCGCCCTGCACGTACGGCTCGAGCAGGTCGATGACCTTGATGCCGGTCTCGAACATCTGGGCCTTCGGCTCGAGCTGGTCGAACGTCGGCGGGTCGCGGTGGATCTCCCACCGGTCCTCGATCCCGGTGAGTTCGGACTCGCCGATGTCGAGCGGCTGGCCGAGCACGTTGAACACGTGACCCAGCACCCCGTCGCCGACGGGCATCGTGATGCCGCTCCCGGTGTTGCGGACCAGCGTGCCGCGCTTGAGACCGTCGGTCGGGCTCATGCAGATGACCCGCACCCGGCCTTCGCCGATCTGCTGGGCGACCTCGGCCGTCACGGTGATCGTCGTGCCGTCCAACTCGATGTCGAGTTCGAGCGCCTGGTTGATCTCCGGCAGCGAGTCGGGCGGGAACTCGACGTCGACCACCGGTCCGGCGATCGCGACGACGCGCCCGTCCTTCAGCGTGGTGTCGTTGTCCGCGGTCATCGTCATGCCTGTGCTCCTCGTTCGGTGCTCACGCGGGGTCTCCGAGTGAAACCGGGGTATCGAACATTTCCTCGGCGACGCCTGCGCCCGAGCGCAGCGCCTCCGCACCACCGACGATCTCCATGATCTCGGTGGTGATTGCATCCTGACGGGCGCGGTTCATCACACGCGTCAGGCTCTTGATCAACTCGTCGGCGTTGTCGGTAGCGGCCTTCATGGCCCGCTGCCGGGCCGCGTGCTCGGAGGCCGCGGCGTTCAACAAGGCCGCGTAGATCCGTGCCTCGATGTAGCGGGGCAGCAATGCGTCCAGAATCGCGGCGGGTGCCGGTTCGAACTCGTAGGTCGCGCCCGTGCCGTCCTCGCCGACCTTGCCGTCGCCACCATCCATCACGTCCCGCTCCAACGGGACGAGCGGACGCCGGACGACCTCTTGCGATCCGGCACTGACGAACCGGGTGTAGACGAGCTCGACCATGTCGAACTTCTCGGCGAGGAAGTCGGCCGTGACCGCCTGGCCGATCGCCCGCGCGTCCTCGTAGGACGGCCGGTCCGAGAATCCACCGAACGCGTGGTCGATGGTGAAGTTCCGATAGCGGAAGTACCCCTCCGCCTTGCGGCCCACCAACACCAGTGCGTAGTCGCGGCCCAGCGCGGCCTGTTCCTTCATCGAACCTTCGGCGGCGCGGATGACCGACGTGTTGTACGCGCCGCACAGGCCGCGGTCGGCGGTGATCACGACGTGCGCGACCCGACGAACTTCCGGGCGCGGGGTCAACAGCGGGCTGTCGACGCCGCCGCCGGCCGCACCGAGGTCCTTCACGACCTCGGTGATGTGGTCGCTGTAGGGCACCGCCGCCTGCACGGCCTGCTGCGCCTTGACGATGCGACTCCCGGCGATGAGTTCCATCGCGCGCGTGATCTTCTTCGTCGACTGCACACTGTTGATGCGTCGCTTGAGGATCCGCTCCTGACCACCCGCCATCTTTAGATCTCGCTCGCTCTCTGCGGGGCCGATCTCCGGGCCTGCATCGACTCGTCGACGTGGACGCGCGTCACCGCGAGGCCCCGCGGCCGTTCGCTTGCTGGGCGAGTCTGCGCCGCTCGTCCCTCGCTCTGCAGACCGCAGGCTGCGACAGGCGCGACTGCACGCTGGGCAACGTGGCTCAAGGCTGCGGCAACAGGTGTCGTGCTCGTCATGGGATTTGTGAGCTATTCCGTGTCGAGGGTCTTGTCGGATTCGGCGTCGCCGAGGGCTTCGGCGTCGGTCTCGGTCACGTCGGGCGCCGCGGCGGCAACCTGCGCGGCGTGCTCGGCGACGAAGGCCGACTTGAAGTCCTCGACCGCCAGGCGCATCACGTCGTCGTCGGGCAACGCGCCAGTGTCACGGATCTGACCCATCAGGTCGGCGTGACGGGTCCGGAACGTGTCGAGCAGCCCCGCTTCGAACGCCTTGACCTGCTCCACCGGCAGATCGTCGAG
This sequence comes from uncultured Bifidobacteriaceae bacterium, assembly GCA_964544295.1. Taxonomy (GTDB): domain Bacteria; phylum Actinomycetota; class Acidimicrobiia; order IMCC26256; family JAENVU01; genus JAENVU01. Next base: position 500 of record CAZJBJ010000236.1, on the reverse strand, counting down.
GACGCCCTGGGTGCCGCAGTAGATCGACACGACCTGCTCCTCGACCGACATCGGCGAGTTCAACGGCTGCTTGAGCAGCTCGACGAGCCGGTACCCACGCTCGAGCTGCGCCTTGGACACGGCGTCGAGTTCGGAACCGAAGGTCGCGAACGCCTCGAGGTCGCGGAACTGCGCAAGGTCGAGCTTCAGGGTTCCGGCCACCGACTTCATGGCCTTGATCTGGGCGGCGCTGCCGACTCGGGAGACCGAGATACCGACGTCCACCGCCGGACGCACACCGGACTTGAACAGGTCGTCCTGGAGGTAGATCTGGCCGTCGGTGATCGAGATCACGTTGGTCGGGATGTACGCCGACACGTCGCCCGCCTTGGTCTCGATGACCGGCAACGCGGTCAGCGAACCCGCACCGAGGTCGTCGGAGAGCTTCGCGGCCCGCTCGAGCAACCGGCTGTGGAGGTAGAAGACGTCACCGGGGTAGGCCTCACGGCCTGGCGGACGGC
>CAZJBJ010000235.1:0-2707 GCA_964544295.1 uncultured Bifidobacteriaceae bacterium | reverse complement strand
GATCGACGAGGTGGACCGGGCCGACGACGAGTGCGACGCGTTCCTGCTCGAGCTGTTGTCCGACTACGCCGTCACCATCCCGGAACTCGGCGAGATCCGGGCGACGACCCCGCCGCTCGTGGTGCTGACGTCGAACCGGACGCGCGACGTGCACGACGCGTTGAAGCGGCGGTGCCTGTATCACTGGATCGATCATCCCGACTTCGAGCGGGAGGTGACGATCATCGAACGCAAGGCGCCGGGAGTCTCGACCGCGCTGGCGCAGGCGGTCGCCGGGACGGCGGCCGGACTGCGGGCCATCGACCTGTACAAGCCGCCGGGGGTGGCGGAGACGATCGATTGGGCCGCAGCGCTGGCTCGCCTCGGTCACGACCACCTCGACGACGAGACCGTCGACGCGACGCTCGGGGTCGTGCTGAAGTACCGCGAGGATCACGCGCGGGTGCGGGAGCTGGGTGTGGCCGACGTACGGGCGGCCGGGGTCCATGCGCTCGACTGATCCCACCGTCGGCCCGCGGACCGTCGTCGGATTCGTACGCGTGCTGCGGGCGGCGGGGCTCCCGGTCCCGGTCGACAGCACGAGGCTCTTCGCCGATGCGCTCGGTGTGCTGGGCGCCGGCGACGCCGAGACGGTGTACTGGGCCGGACGAGCGACGTTGTGCCGTCGTCCCGAGCACGTCGAGATGTTCGATGTCTGCTTCCGGTCGTGGTTCGGGCGGGAGGGAGGCGACCCGCGCCCCGAGCTCGCGCCCCGAGACGTGGTCGTGGCGTTCGACGGGTGCGACCCGCCGGGCTCGGACGACGAGACCGGTGCCGGCGACGTGCGGACGGCGCCGGTGTTCGCGGTGCGGTTCAGCGCGGCCGAGTCGCTCCGTGACCGCGACTTCGCCACGCTCGACGCCGCTGAACACCGGGAACTCCGACGTGCGCTGGCCGAGCTGCGCGTGCGGGGGCCGCGCCGACGGTCGCGGCGCGAGCGGCCCGCCCGTCGCTCCCACCGCACCGACGTGCGCGCGACGTTGCGGGCGGCGATGCGCACGGGGGGCGAGCCCTTCGACCGACGATTCCGCGCCCCGGCGGTGCGACCCCGGCGGCTCGTCGTGCTCTGCGACGTGAGCGGGTCGATGGAGGCCTACGCCCGGGTGGTCGTGCGGTTCCTGCACAGCGCCGTCGTGGCGCGCGGTCAGGTCGAGGCGTTCGCGATGGGGACCCGACTGACCCGGTTGACTCGCGAACTGGCCCATCGCGATCCGGATGCTGCGCTCGCGGCCGCGGCCCGACGGGTGGTCGACTGGTCCGGCGGGACCCGGCTCGGTGCGACGCTCGCGCAGTTCAACGCGGAGTGGGGTGTGCGGGGGATGGCGCGTGGCGCGGTCGTGGTCATCGTGTCCGACGGGTGGGACCGTGGAGACGCGGCACTCCTCGGTGAACAGATGGCCCGGTTGCGGCGGGTCGCCCATCGGGTGATCTGGGTGAACCCGCTCAAGGCGTCGCCGGGGTACGCGCCCCTCGCTGCGGGTATGGCCGCCGCACTGCCGTGGGTCGACGACTTCGTCGAAGGCCATTCGCTCTCGTCGTTGGCGAGTCTCGTCGATGTCATCGACGCCGCAACCGTGCGACCGGGGCGGTGAGCTGAGGTGCGGGAAGTCATGGTCGACGTCGACCGGTGGCGTGCCGTCGGGCAGCGGGTCGCGATCGCCCGCGTCGTGCGCGTCGAAGGCTCCGGGCCGCGTGATCCGGGCGCGACGATGGCGGTGAGCGAGACCGGTGAGGTCGCCGGATCCGTGTCCGGCGGGTGTGTGGAAGGCGCGGTGGTCGAGCGGGCCTTGGCGGTGCTCGCAGGGGACGAGCCGCGCGGCCTGGTCAGCTTCGGGTACTCGGACGACGAGGCGTTCGCGGTGGGTCTCACCTGCGGCGGAACGATCCACCTGTTCGTGGAGCCCCTCGATTGGTAGCCGAGACGCCGTTGTACGACGCGCTGACCGCCGCCCTCGTCGACGACCGACCCGTCGCGTTGGCGACGATCGTGGAGGGACCGAACGTCGGCGCCAAGCTCCTCGTCGACCCGGCGCGGTCGCCGCTCGGCACCCTGGGCGACGCCGACCTCGACCGGGTGGTGGCGCGCGACGCGGTCGCCGAACTCGGCGCCGGCCGGTCCTCGACCCGGCACTATGGCGAACACGGTGAGGCACGCGAGCGATCGGTGAGCGTCTTCATCGAGAGCTTCGCGGCGCTGCCCCGTCTGATCATCTTCGGTGCGGTCGATTTCACCGCGGCGTTGGCCCGGGTCGCGAAGGTGCTCGGCTATCACGTGACGGTGTGCGACGCGCGGCCGGCGTTCGCCACACCCGCACGGTTCCCGATGGCGGATCTCGTGGTCACCGATTGGCCCGACCGATATCTGGCCGGGGTCGAGCGGCTCGAGGCACGCGACGCGATCTGTGTCCTGACCCACGACGCGAAGTTCGACGTGCCCGCGATCGTGGCCGCGCTGGAGACGTCGGTGGGCTATCTCGGGGCGATGGGTTCCCGTCGCACGCACGCGGCGCGGCTCGAACGGCTCCGAGCGGCGGGCGTCACCGAGGATGCGCTCCGGCGGGTGATGGCGCCCATCGGACTCGACATCGGCGCGCGGACTCCGGAGGAGCCTGCAGTCGCGATCTGCGCCGAGATCATCGCGTTGCGCACCTCGACGACGAGCGCGCCG
>CAZJBJ010000234.1:0-2727 GCA_964544295.1 uncultured Bifidobacteriaceae bacterium | reverse complement strand
GTCGATGGTGCCGAGTGGGTCATGCTCCCCAACGTCATCGGCATGGCGCTGTATGCCGACGGCGGCCAGATGGCCACCAAGCCCTACGCCGGTGGCGGCGCCTACATCGACCGGATGAGCGACTACTGCCGCGACTGCGCCTACGACCGGAAGCAGCGCACCGGCGACGACGCCTGCCCCTTCACCACTCTGTACTGGGACTTCCTCGCCCGTCACGAAGACCGGTTCGCCCGGAATCCGCGCGTCGCCCAGCAGATCCGAGCGGCCCAGCGCCTCACCGACCTCGACGCGGTCCGGGACCGTGCTAACGAGGTCCTGGCCCGGCTCGACCGCGGCGAACTCTGACGCACGGGTCCTGGCCACAGATCCCCGAAATTGGTGTCGTGCTCGATTCGATCAGCCCGCATGATCGATCGATGCAGAAAGCTGGGATCACCGCTCTCGCACTCGTCGCGCTGATCGCGACCGGGTGCACGGCCGCCGCCGCCGAGAACCAGGCCGACAACATCGAGGCCGAGAACGTCGTCATCCTCGCGGGTCAGCTCGGATCCGACTGGTCGGCGATGAAGAACGCGCCCGACATCGACAAGGAACAGGCGATCACCGTAGCCGCCTCCGCCGAGGCCGCGAAGTGTCTGCGCCCACGCCCGGACGTGTCCGCGATCGCTTCCGGCGACTGGATGAGCAACTCGACCGTCGGTGGGATCATGTTCAATCAGACCGTGTACCACCGGAGTGCGGTCGATGCCGACCGACTCGCCGGGCAGCTCGCCGATCCCGCGGTGATGGAGTGCTACCGCAAGATCTCGCTGCCGGCCTTCGAGGACAGTGCGTCCGGCAACGGGGTGACCGTGACCGACGCCGCGGTGTCGCCCGTACTCGTCGCCGCGCCGGAGGGCACGAAGGCGGTGGCGCTGCGCTACACCGCGACGCTCCACCAGCCCGACGGGAGCACGCTCGCCATCCGTGAGGACCAGACGAGCGTCTTCGTCGGTCGAGCCGAGGCGATGGTCATGGTCGGCGGACCGGCGGACGCGTACCCGGAGGACAGTGCGAAGTTCGCCATCGGCATGGTGGGCGGCCGTCTCCTCAAGGCCGACACCAAGTAGCCGGCGCTGGCTCCCCGAGTCGGGTTGACTGCCAACCCCGCCCGGGTAAATTGTCCGACTTCGGCGCTCCGCAGGGGAACGTCGGGAAGGGGCAATCATGCTGGGTAGCAAACTCGTCCGGGTCACGTTGGCCATCACCGCGACCCTCGGCGCCACCGCGGCGTTCGGAGTCGGAGCGGCCGGTGCCGCCGGTGGCTCCGGCGCATCACAGTGCAGTTACGCCGGAAATCCGGCAACCGACCCGAACCCCGGTTCGATGATCCGCGAGCACCTGCCGTTCGGCGGCAACGGAAACGACGGCTCGAACCCGGGGTTCAACTTCAACGGGTTCAGCGGCTGTAAGCCCTGAGCCACTCGGCACGGAGGTGAGTCCCGCGAGCACACCGCGCTCGCGGGACCGCTCCGGCCGACTTCGCCCGGGGTCAGTGCTGGTGCGTTGCGCAGTCCCCGTGGGCTGATCCGTCGATGCCGGCGAACGGGCCACAGTCGTGGGGCTGCATCCACACGTGGAGCATCGGCGGCGTCGCGATGAACTCGCCGCGGGTGCAGCCGCCGGTGGCGTTGGTCGTCCCCACGACGCGTGGAGTGCCGCTCAGATCCCAGCAGAGGTTCTGGTGGTCGTGCCAGATCGTGAGCTCACCGGCGATATCGGGAACGTCCGCCATCGTCTTGTCCGTATTCAGGATGTACATCGCCGACGCCACGTGTTTGCTGCCGTCGGGCATGACCTGGAACACGACCGACTCGATCCGGGCGGGGTCCATCTCGATGCCGTCGCTGTAGTAGGTCCAGTTGACGAAGTGCTCCCAGCCCGTGCCGGCGTCACCGATCGACCGGTAGCCGGCCGCCTCGACGGACGCGACGTCGACGAGGCCCGCCATGCCGACCTTGGTGACGTCGATCAACCGTTGCGCGGCTGTCCGTTGGGCGACGGTGAGCCTCGGATCGTCGATGGAGGTGATCGGTCCGGTCGGGGTCGGATCCGTCGGGTGCTCGTGCGTGCCGCAACCGGAGCCGTGGGTGCCGTCGATCCCGGCGAACGGGCCGCACGGGTGCGGTTGCATCCAGACGTGGAGCATCGGCGGGGTGGCGATGAACACGCCACGGGTGCAGCTGCCGTCGGCATTCGTGGTGCCGATGACGCGCAGAACGGGACTGACCGACCAGCACAGGTTCTGGTGGTCGTGCCAGGTGGTGAGTTCGCCGGCGATGTCGGGCGCGTCGGCCATCGTCTTGCCGAGCGACAGGATGTACATCGCCGACGCGAGGTGCTTGCTGCCGTCGGGCATGACCTGGAACACGATCGACTCGACGTGCGCCGGATCGAGTTCGTACTGGTCGCCGAGGTAGGCGCCGTTGACGAAGTGCTCCCAGCCGGTCCCGCCGTCACCGATCGAGTTGTACCCGGCGGCCTCGACCGACGCGGTGTCCGAGAACCGCGCCATCGCCTCGGTGGACACCGTGATGAGCTGCTGCGCCGCGGTCTTCTGCGCCGCGGTCAGGCGCGGATCGTCCAACGAGATGATCGGTCCCGTCGGATCGACCGGGTGGACGTGCGGGTCCGTCGGGTCGGGGTGGTGGGTGGGGTCGGTCGGGTCGGGGTGGTGGGTGGGGTCGG
>CAZJBJ010000233.1:0-2739 GCA_964544295.1 uncultured Bifidobacteriaceae bacterium | reverse complement strand
CTCCTGGCGTTCGGCACCGTGTTGGACCCCGGCGAATCGCCCGATTCGGAACGGGCGCTGCTCGCGGCCGGGCCGGCGCTGACCGTCGTGTACCACGGGATGTACGAAGCGGATCCGGCCATTGTGGACGGGTTGCCGGGCGGCGCGGCGTGGCGGGAGGAGCTCGAACGCATCCCGGTCCACCTCCGGCACCTCGCCACGCACGAAGATCATCTGGTGAACGTTCCCGAACGAGACCGTCCGTTGCTCTCGGGTGAGGGCCTGACCAACTTCACGTGGACCGCTGAGGCGCCCGCGTTGCGTGCCCGCCTCGATGCGGTCGCGGCGGCCGGCACGAGCGAGATCCTGTTCCAACCCTGCGGCCCCGACATCGAGCGCGAACTCCGCGCCTTCATGGAGATGAGCCAATGAGGCCGGCGGCGGTGTGGTCGATCGCGTTCGTGTTGTTGCTCGCCGGTGCGGGCATCGGTGTCGCGGTCGGCAAGGCCACGGAGTCCACCCCGACCACGACGACCACGACCTCGTCGTCGACCACCACGACCACGGTGCCGGAGACGACCACCACGACAGTGCCGGAGACGACGACGACCTCGGTGCCGGAGACGACGACCACGTCGTCGACGACCACGACGACGACCACCACGACGCCGTCGACCAGCTCGACGACCTGAGGCTTCGGCTCAGGCGAGGGCGACGAGCTCCAGCATGTCGTCGGACCAGTAGTCGAGATCGCCCTCGGGCATCATCAGCACGCGGCTCGGTTCGAGCCGGGCGACGAAGTCGGGGTCGTGGCTGACGAGGACCACCGCACCGGGCCAGTCCGAGAGTGCGTCGCCGATCGCGTCGCGTGACGGCGGGTCGAGGTTGTTGGTCGGCTCGTCGAGCAACAGCAGGTTGTGCCGCCCGGTGACGAGCTGCGCCAGCGCGAGCTTGGTCTTCTCGCCGCCCGAGAGGGTGCCGGCGTCCTGGAACGCGACGTCGCCGAAGAGCCCGAACGTGCCGAGCAGTGTCCGCAGTTGTGACTCGGGCAGGCCGACGGTCTTGAGGTGGTCGATCACCGTCGTCCCGGCGTGGATGCCCTCGTGTTCCTGGGCGTAGTAGCCGGTCGAGACGCCGTGACCGAACGTCCACGTGCCCGAATCCGCGTCGGTCTGGCCGGCGAGGATCCGCATGAGGCTGGTCTTGCCGGCCCCGTTCAGGCCCATCACCACGAGGCGTTCGCCCCGCTCGACCGCGAACGTGACGTCCTCGAAGATGTTCGGGCCGCCGTAGCCCTTGGTGATGCCGTCGACCTCGAGCACGACGCGTCCGGGTCGCGGCGGGTCGGGGAAGCGCACGCCGATGCGTTGGCGACGCTTCGGCCCGGTCACCTGCTCACGTTCGAGGCGGGCGACGCGGGTGTCGATCGACTTCGCGGTCTTGGCCCGCTTGGCGGTCTGGCCGCGCATGCTGTCGGCGAGTTGTTCGAGCCGTTGGATCTCGGACGCCTGCCGGCTGGCGAGTTTCGCGAGGCGTTCCTCGTCCGCGGCGCGCGACACCTGGTACTGCGAGTAGGTGCCGCGGTACTCGATGACCTCGCCCTCGTCGAGGTGGAGCACGCGGGTGATCGACGCGTCGAGCAGTTCGAGGTCGTGGCTGATGACCAGCAACGCACCGCGGTAGCTGCGGAGGAATCCCATGAGCCACTGCTTGGCGTCGTTGTCGAGGTGGTTGGTCGGTTCGTCCAACAACAACAGGTCGCTGCCCGCGAACAGGATGCGCGTGAGCTCCACGCGCCGCCGCTCACCGCCCGACAGTGCGTTCAGCGGGAGGTCGAGGCGATCGTCGCTGAGGCCGAGGCCGGCCGCGATGGTGCGCACGTCGGACTCGGCGCGGTAGCCACCCATGTCCCGGAACTCTTCCTCGACGCGCGCGAATCGAGCGGCGTCGCGTTCGGCGCCGGTCTCGTCGACCTGCAGGCGCAGCTTCTCCATGCGCAACGCGAGTTCGTCGAGTCCCTTGCCCGAGAGCACGTGCGAGAGTCCGGTGGAGTCGACCCCGGAGCCGCGCGGTCGCGGGTTCTGCGGCAGGTATCCGACGGCCGGGGGATGCGAGACGATCCCGGCGGCCGCCGGTGCCTCACCGGCGATGACCTTGAGCATCGAGGTCTTCCCGGCACCGTTACGGCCCACCAGGCCGACGGTGTCGCCCGGGTGCAGGCTGAACGAGGCGTTGTCGACGCGGAGCTTGCCGCCCACCTCGACCGAGAGTCCCCGCACCTGCAACATCGCCCCATGGTCGCATTTCGGCATCCGAAATCTCGATGTTTTCCCCGATCCCCGGGTGGAGTCGACCCGTACCGACAGCTACGATGTCGGTTACCACTCAGTAACTTCCGCCCGCCGGGCGACGTGAGGAGTCCCGCGCCATGTCTGATTTCAGCCTCGAACTCAACGAAGACCAGCTGCAGATGCAGAAGTGGGTCCACGACTTCGCCGAGAACGTGATCCGTCCGGTGGCGCCGGAGTTCGACGAGAAGGAAGAGACCCCCTGGGAGGTTGTCCAGGAGGCCGCCAACATCGGCCTGTACTCGTGGGAAGCGGTCTCGTCGTGGTTCTCGGACCCGACCGGCCTGACGTTCGCGCTCGTGAGTGAGGAACTGGCGTGGGGCTGCGCCGGCATCGGGCTCGCGATCCTGGGGTCGACGCTCGGTGTGTCGGGCATCGTGGGCAACGGCACGCCCGAGCAGATCGCCGAGTG
>CAZJBJ010000232.1:0-2922 GCA_964544295.1 uncultured Bifidobacteriaceae bacterium | reverse complement strand
CAGCACCGCGTGGTCGGCCACGAGGTGGGCGAAGCGGTACCCCATGCCGCCGGCTTCCTCGGCGGCCTCGACGTCACGGTGATGGGCCTGGATGCGGGGGCCGAGGACGCCCAACACCGAGGGGAGCAGCGTGAGCGCGGCGACCACCATGACCGCGACGAACAGCCCGGCGGAGAGCCCGAGCGTCCGCACGTAGGGGATGCCGGCGAGCGACAGGCCGGCCAGCGCCATCGCGACGCAGCACCCGGCGAAGAGCGACGCCGTGCCCGCGGTCCCGACCGCGTTGCCGACGCCGTGCTCGTGGCCCATCCCCTCCGACCGGTTCTGGAGGTAGCGGCTGACGATGAGCAGCGAGTAGTCGATCCCGACCCCGAGCCCGATCATGGACCCGAGTGCGGGCGACACCGTGCCGACGGTGAACTTCGACGCGATCAGCGTGAGGAGCGCGGTCGCCAACCCGACGCCGAACAGCGCCACGCCGATCGGCATGAACGCGGCGGCGATCGATCCGAACACGTAGAGCAGGATCACGATCGCGGCGAGGAGTCCGATCAACTCCGCGATGCTCTCGGTCGACGCCTGCGAGTTCTGGATGTCGACGACCTGGCCACCGAGGTCGACGGTCACCCCGGCCGACTTCACCGACGCCATCGTCGCCTGGAGCTCGGTGAACGCGCTCTTGGGCACCGACGAGATCGGTCCGTTGTACCGCACGGTCGCGACCGCGATCCGGCCGTTCGCCGACACCCGCTTGGTGAGCCCGTTGAGCGGGTCGGTCACCGCGGCGACGCCCGGCAACTTCCCGGCTGCGGCGATCGCCTGCTCGATGGCAGCCGTGCGCGCCGGGGTGGTCAGCGTGCCCTGCTCGACCGACACCACGATCGTGGCCGTCGGGTCCTGCTGCGCAGGGAACCGCTGCGCGAGGAGGCCGGTCGCGTCCTGGGAGTTCGTGTTCGGGACGGTGAACACGTCCCGGAAGACGTTGTGCTGCGCCTTGGCCATCGTGCCGAACACCGCGAGCACGACGAGCCAGGTCGCGATCACCCACCACCGGCGCCGCACCATGGTGCGACCCCAGCGCTCGAGCCCGCGCGGTTCGGGTCCCCCGGCGGCAGTCGGATCTACTCCTGTTGCGCCGCCAACAGGTTCAGGGCGGATCCGGCTGTGAACCACGAGATGTGCTCCTCGGACATGGTGTGGGTGGTGCTGATCTGGTCCGTGGTGCCATCGGCATGGTGCAGGACGACCTTGACGGGCTGACCGGGTGCCAGATCGGCCAGTCCGACGATGTCGACGGTGTCATCGACGCGAATCAGGTCATAGTCGGCAGGGTTCGCGAACGTGAGGGCGAGCACACCCTGCTTCTTGAGGTTGGCCTCGTGGATGCGGGCGAAGGACCGCACGATGACGGCCTTGGCGCCCATGTAGCGCGGCTCCATCGCCGCGTGTTCACGCGACGACCCCTCGCCGTAGTTCTCGTCGCCGACCGCGATCCAGGAGATGCCCGCGTCCTTGTACCGCTTCGCGAGGTCCGGCAACGCGACCGTGCTGCCGTCGCGCCGGTCGACACCCATCCCCGATTCGCCAGGCGTGAACGCGTTGTTCGCGCCGATGAACAGGTTGCCCGAGATGTTGGTGAGGTGACCCCGGTACTTCAACCACTGCCCGGCCGGCGAGATGTGGTCGGTGGTGCACTTGCCCGCCGCCTTCATCAACACCGACAGGCCGGTGAAGTCCTGACCGTCCCAGGCCGCGAACGGCGTGAGCAGTTCGAGCCGTTCACTGTCCGGCGAGACGACGATCTCGACCGATCCCGGATCCGACGCCGGTGCGATGAACCCGGACTCGCCCGGGTCGAACCCCTGGGCGGGCAACTCGTCCGCGCTCGGCGCGACCAGCTGCACGCTCGCGCCCGCGTCGTTCGTGACCGGTTCGGTGACGAAGTCCACGTCGAGACGGCCGGTGAGCGCCATGGCCGTGACCGTCTCGGGTGAGCCGATGAACGAGAGCGTCGACGGGTTGCCGTCGTTGCGGGCCGGGAAGTTCCGGTTGAACGACGAGACGATCGTGTTGGTGTCGCCCTTCTTGATGTCGTCCCGCTGCCACTGCCCGATGCACGGACCGCACGCGTTGGCGAGCACCGTCGCCCCGATTGCTTCGAGGTCGGCGAGCAGCCCGTCGCGTTCGATCGTGGCCCGCACCTGCTCGGAACCCGGCGTGATGAGCAGCGGCGTCTTCACCCGCAACCCGGCGGCCGACGCCTGCCGCGCGATGTGAGCGGCACGCCCGATGTCCTCGTACGAGGAGTTCGTGCAACTGCCGACGAGCGCGGCCGAGATCTCGGCCGGGTACCCCTCCGCCTCCACCGCGGCGCGCACCTCCGAGATCGGGCGGTCGAGGTCGGGGGTATGGGGTCCCACGAGGTGGGGTTCGAGCGCCGAGAGGTCGATCTCGATCACCCGGTCGTAGTACTGCTCCGGATCGGCGTCGACCTCGGGGTCGTTGCGGAGATGCGCTGCGTACTCGTCGGCGAGTTCGGCCAGTGCCGAACGGCCGGTGGCCGCGAGGTAGCGAGCCATCGCCGCGTCGTAGTGGAACAGCGAACAGGTCGCACCGATCTCGGCGCCCATGTTGCAGATGGTGGCCTTGCCGGTGGCCGAGATCGACTCGGTGCCGGGGCCGAAGTACTCGACGATCGCACCGGTGCCGCCCTTCACCGTGAGGATGCCCGCGACCTTCAGGATCACGTCCTTCGGCGACGCCCAGCCGGAGAGCTCACCGACGAGCTTCACCCCGATGAGCTTCGGGACCCGGGTGTTGAACGGCCAGCCCGCCATCACGTCGACCGCGTCGGCGCCGCCGACCCCGATCGCGATCATCCCCAGCCCGCCCGCGTTCGGGGTGTGACTGTCGGTGCCGATC
>CAZJBJ010000231.1:0-2925 GCA_964544295.1 uncultured Bifidobacteriaceae bacterium | reverse complement strand
GGACCACCCTCACGTACGCCGGCATCATCGAGGGGACCGGGACGCTCGCCAAGGCCGGCGCCGGCACGCTCGAGATCGCGGGCACGAACACCTACACCGGCCTCACATCGGTCACGGCCGGGGTCATCCGCGTCCAGAACGACGATGCGCTGGGCTCCACCTCGGGCGGCACGACCGTCGCGTCCGGTGCCGCGATCGAGATCGATGGCAACGGCCTGGCGATCGCCCAGCCGATCACGAGCCTCCGTGGCACCGGAGTCGGCGGGACCGGCGCGCTGCGCAATCTGGGTGGCACCAACTCGTGGTCGGGAACGATCACCTTCGGGTCGAACTCGACCATCGCGTCGGACGCCGGGATCCTGACCATGGGCGACGTCGCCATCCTGACGCGGACCTTCACGATGACCGGGGCGGGCGAGACGCTCATCGCCGGGTCGGTCACCGGGAGCACCGGTGCGGTCGTCAAGGACGGCAGCGGGCGGCTCACGCTGGGCTCGGCGAGTACCTACACGGGCGCCACGACCATCAACGCCGGCACGGTCCGTCTCGGGGCGACCGATGCCATCGGGCCGAGCAGTGCCGTGACCGTCGCAAGCGGGGCGACGCTGGACCTCGCCGGCTTCGACGACACCGTCGGGTCCCTGGCCGGCGCGGGCCGGGTCACCGACTCGGAGGTCGGGCCGAGTTCTCTGACCGTCGGCGGCAACGGCGTCGGCACGGGGACCTTCTCGGGGCTGATCGAGGACGGGACGGGCCGCGTGTCGCTCGTCAAGGTCGGCACCGGCACCCTGACCCTCGGCTCGGCCGTCAACACCTACACCGGATCGACCTCGCTGGTGGCCGGCGCGATCTCGATCGCCGGGGATGCCGCCCTTGGGACAGCGCCCGCCGCCCCGACACCCGGACACCTCACGATCGACACGGGCACCCTCACGGCGACGGCGACCTTCGCCCTCGACCCGAACCGCGGGATCGCGGTGAACGGCACCGCGACGTTCTCGAACACCGCGACGACCCTGACCATCGACGGCGTGGTCGCCGGGCCGGGCTCCCTCACGAAGATCGGCTCGGGCACCCTCATCCTTGGCGGGGCCAACACCTATGTGGGTGCGACGACGATCGGCGCGGGCGTCGTCTCGATCGCGGCCGACGCGGGCCTGGGAACGCCGCCGAGCACGGCGACCCCGGGACACCTGACCATCGGGGCCGCCACCTTGGCTTCGACGGCGACCTTCACCCTTGATGCCCGGCGAGGGATCTCCAACACGAGCGGGACGGGGACGTTCTCGGTCGCGCCCGCGACGACGCTGAGCTTCGGCGGGATCATCGCCGGCACGGGCACGCTGGCGAAGACCTCGACTGGCACGCTCGCCCTCGGCGGCGCAAACACCTACAGCGGGGCCACGACCGTGAGCGCCGGGGTCATCCGGGTCCAGAACGCCGCGGCCCTCGGTTCGACCGCCGGCGGGACCACCGTCGCGTCCGGGGCGGCCATCGAAGTCGACGGCTCGGGGCTGCTCGTGGCCCAGCCCATCACCAGTCTCGTCGGGACGGGTGTCGGCGGCACGGGTGCCCTTCGCAATCTTGGGAACGACAACACCTGGTCGGGAGCGATCACGATCGGGTCGGGCAACGCCACCGTCGCATCCGATGGCGGCACGCTGACCATCGGCGCGGTCGGTGGGGCGACCCGATCGCTGACGGTGACCGGCGCCGGTGACACGGACATCCGAGGGGTGATCGCGACGACGAGCGGCACGCTCGTCAAGACCGGGACGGGGACGTTGACGCTCTCGGCCGCCAACACCTATACGGGCGTCACGACGATCAGCGCCGGCGCCGTGGAACTGGGGATCGCCGATGCCGTCGGCGCCGGCAGCGCCGTCACGGTCGCAGGCGGCGCGACCCTCGATGTCGGTGGCTTCGACGACACCGTGGGATCGCTCGCGGGGGCGGGTACGGTGACGAACGACGGATCGAGTCCGGCCACCCTGACCGTCGGCGGGAATGGTGTCGGAACGGGAACGTTCTCCGGCGTGCTCGCTGACGGGAGCCGGCCGCTGGCGATCACCAAGATCGGCACCGGGACGCTCACGCTTTCGGGGACCGCCAGCACCTTCACGGGCACGATGACGATCGATGGCGGTGCGATCTCGGGCACCAACGATGCGGCCTTCGGCGCTGTACCGGCGGGGCCGGTCCCGGGTCGGATCACCATCAACGGGGCCACCCTGACGACGACAGCAACGTTCACCCTCGACGCGAACCGCGGGATCGCCATCAATGGCGCCAGCACGTTGTCGGTCACGAATACCCTGACCTACGGCGGGATCATCGCGGGAACCGGCAGCCTGACCAAGACCGGCAGCGGGACGATCGCGCTCGGTGGCGTCAACACCTATACCGGCGCCACCACGATCAGCGCTGGTGTCGTCTCCATCGGCGTCGACTCGGCACTCGGGACCGTGCCGGGTTCGCCGACGCCGGGGCATCTCACGATCGGGACGGCCACCCTGACCACGACCGGGACCATGTCATTGAGCGCCGCGAGGGGGATCGCGATCAGCGGCACGGGCACCCTGTCGGTGGCGGCCGGGACCACGTTGACCTACGGCGGTGTCGTCGCCGGGAGCGGAGCGCTGACCAAGACCGGGACCGGCACCATCGCCTTGGCAGGGGCCAACACCTACAGCGGCGTCACCTCGGTCAGCGCCGGCCTGGTCCGCGTGCAGCATGCGTCGGCGTTCGGTTCGACGGCTGCCGGGACGACCGTGACGACCGGCGAGGCCGTCGAGATCGACGGGTCCGGGTTCGTCATCGCGGAGCCCCTCAACATCACCGGGACCGGCGTCAGCTCCGGCGGCGCGCTCCGGAACCTCGCCAACGACAACACCTGGTCGGGGGCGATCACCCTCGCCGGGACGA
>CAZJBJ010000230.1:0-3054 GCA_964544295.1 uncultured Bifidobacteriaceae bacterium | reverse complement strand
ATCGCGCGTTTGGACGCCTGGGCCCACGCGCCCTGCGGGTCATCACCCAGGTTGTCCCCGCCCATGAGCTGACCGAGCAGCTCATCCGGAACGGAACCTTGCTCTGCGGAAACCGCGAACATCGTCGACCCGCCGACCATGTGGTTGATGAGGTCACGCACGGTCCACTCGGTGCAGAGCGTCGGTTGCGAGAGATCTGCAGGCTTGACGTTGTCGACCACGGCCGTCGTCGCATCGACGACGCGCTGCAGCATCGGGAGACCTTCCATCGTTCGCCCTCCATTTGCCCTCGGCAGGGACACTCCTGCCGTCGATCGCATTGTCCCCGCTGCTGAGAGGGCCGACAAGGTTCCGATCGGTCAGATTGCCGGCACTGCGGGCCGGACCATCGTCCAGGAGGTTCCGCCCCGTTCGACCGGCACGAAACCGACGGACTCGTAGAGGCCACGGGCCGGATTCTCCTCGCTGACGCTGAGGCTGAGCGTCGGGTACCCGGCAGCCTCGCCGGCGTCGATCAACCCGAGGAGCAGACGGCGACCGATTCCCTCCCGTCGGCGTGATGCGACGACGGCGATGGACAGTTCGGGAACGTCGACGCCGACGAAGCCGTACCCGTGGCTCGCCTCGGTGTAGGTCCGGAACCAGGCCGCGCCGAGCGGTTCGTCGTCCTCGGCGACGATCCCGACGTCACCCGGTCGCGGCCAGCCGGCGAGGTACATCGCGTAGCGCGGGTCGGCGAGCACCTCGGCTCCGGTCGGCGACGGCTTGTCGGGGCGCCAGACGGCAGCCTCGCCGAGCATCGTGGCCAGAAAGCCGACGTCATCCACCTGCGCGCGGCGATACCGAACGCTCGTCATGCGGTCACGCGGTCGGGCTACTTCGCTTCGGCCCAGCTGGGACCGAAACCCATGTCCACGACGAGGGGGACGTTGAGTTCGATCGCGCCCTCCATCGCTTCCCGGATCACCGGTTCGATCTTCGTGCGTTCGCCGGTGGGGACCTCGAAGACCAACTCGTCGTGCACGGTGAGGAGCATGCGGGTCGCGTAGCCGCCGTCGCGCAACGCGCGGTCCATGCGGATCATCGCGACCTTGAAGATGTCGGCGGCGGAACCCTGCACGGGCGCGTTCTGCGCCATGCGCTCGCCCATCTGGCGGATCCGGAAGTTGTCCGACGCGAGTTCGGTGATCTGGCGGCGGCGGCCGAGGATGGTGGTCGTGTAGCCGCGGGACTTCGCCTCCTCGATCGTGCGGTCCATGTAGGCGTGCACGTTCGGGAAGGACTCGAAGTACGCGTCGAGGATCTCCTTGGCCTGATCGGTCGGGATGTCGAGCCGCTGCCCCAGCCCGTAGGCCTCCATGCCGTACGCCAGGCCGTAGTTCACGACCTTGGCGAACCGGCGCTGGAAGTCGTCGACCTTGGCCTCGTCGACGTGGAACACCTTCGACGCGGTAATCGTGTGGACGTCGGCACCGCGGTTGAACGCGTCGACCAGCCCCGGATCCTCGGCGAGGTGGGCCAGGATCCGCAGTTCGATCTGGGAGTAGTCGGCGGTGAGCAGCCCGCACCCGTCGTCGGCGACGAACGCGCGACGTAGCTCGCGACCCTCCTCGGTCCGGACCGGGATGTTCTGCAGGTTCGGGTTCTCGCTGGAGATGCGCCCGGTCGTGGTCGCGATCTGGTTGAACGTGGCGTGAATGCGGCCGTCGTCCTGGATCAGGCGCGGGAGGGCCTCGGCGTAGGTGTTGCGGAGCTTCTCGACCTCCCGGTACTTGAGCAGGTCGGCGAGGATCGGATGGTCACCCGCCGCCGCCATCTTCTGGAGCGAGTCGGCATCGGTGGACGGTCCGGTCTTCGTGCGCTTCACCGGCGTGAGTTCGAGTACCTCGAACAGGATGCGGCGCAGCTGCGGCACCGAGTTGACGACGAAGGGCTCCCCCGCGTGCGCGTGGATCTTCGTCTCGAGTTCGTCGCACCGTTTCTGGAGGTCGGCGCGCATCTGGTCCAGGAACTCACGGTCGACGCGGATTCCGGCGGTCTCCATCTCGGCGAGCACCCCGACGAGGGGTCGTTCGACGTCGGTGTAGAGGTCCCACAACTCGCGGGACTCCAGGACCGATCGCAGTTCGTCACCGAGCCGGAGCACGGCCGCAGCGCGGCGCCCGGCATCCTCCGCCGACGCATCGCCGTCGAGATCGAGGGTGCCCTCGGTGGCTTCGCGGTCTGGTGAGACCAGCTCGATGCCGCAGAATCGCCCGACGAGGTCCCCGAGGTCGTACTTCCCTTCCCCGGGATCCACGAGGTACGCCATCACGGCGGTGTCGAGGTCCAGGGTCTGCACCGCCAGGCCGTTGGCGCGGCCGATGCCGTGCATCAACTCCTTGGCCCGGTGCGCCGCGAGCGGCGGGCCGTCGGCACCGAACAACCTCGCCCAGACGGCCCCGAGTTCGTCGGCGCCGAGCAGGTCGGCGGGGACGTAGGTGACGGCGGTGTCCGACGCGATCGCCACCCCTTTGAGCCCGCTCGTTCCGGCGGCACCGATCCAGTCGGCATCGATCGAGTAGCGGGTGCCCGCGGCCGCGAGCCCGTCGACGAGTGCGGTCACCGCCGAGGCGTCAGCCGCGCGGACCAACTCGACGTCGAGCGTCTCGCCCGCGTCCGCGACGTCGGCGTCACTCGCGCCGAGCGCCTCGAGCAGTCGCGGATAGAGGGTGCGGAACTCCAACTGGTGGAAGAGCTCCTTGACCTCCTCCTGGTCCCAACCGCCGATCTGCAACTCGTCGATGGCGAGATCGATCGGGACGTCACGCCGCAGGATCGACATCGTGCGGTTGTGGAACACCTGGTCGCGGAACTCCCCGAGGTTCTGGCGCTGCTTCGGTGGGAGGTCGTCGAGATGTTCGAAGATGCCTTCGAGCGTTTCGTACGCGTTGACGAGCTTGGCCGCGGTCTTCTCGCCGATGCCGGGCACGCCGGGCAGGTTGTCGCTCGCATCGCCGCGCAGCGCGGCGTACTCGGGATACTGGGCCGGGGTGACCCCGGTGCGCTCCGCGA
>CAZJBJ010000229.1:0-3099 GCA_964544295.1 uncultured Bifidobacteriaceae bacterium | reverse complement strand
CCAGCGTGGCCGCGGGCATGCAGGCGGCCGGCGAAAACGGCGGGGCTGCCGGCATGATGGGCATCGGCATGGCCTCGGGCATGATGGGCGGGCTCGGCAACCTGCAGCAGCCGGTCGCACCGGCGGCGCCGCCGGCCGAAGATCCGGTCGCGAAGCTGAAGAAGGCCAAGGAGATGCTCGATCTCGGCCTGATCACGCAGGCCGACTTCGACGCGCTCAAGGCCAAGGTCCTCGGCTTGTAAGCGCGGCGCAGGCCGCGACCGCTCCGCCGGAACCCCGACCACCATGTCGAACGCCACCCCACCGCCACCGCCGCCTCCGAGCGGCCCCGGCTCGCCGCGCGACGTACCGCCCGCGCCGGGCAGCTTTCCGATCGACCCGGCCACCCTGCCCAAGCCCATTCGCGACGAAGTGCAGGCGCTCTCGGAGAAGATCGCCGTCACCGCCGCGACCGCCGACGTGTTCGAGCTCACCACCCAGAAGGGGTTCGTGTACGAGGACGCGGTGCACGTCGCCGTGGCCCGGATCGCGAGCGCGCACGGCGACCAGGCCGAGAAGGTCGGGACCGAGCTCGGCGTCGCCGGCACCCAGAAGGGCGACGAGGTCGTCACCCTCAGCCGCGAGGACACCTTCGGATCCGAGGGCTGCTTCGTGATCGAGGCGAAGCACCAGAAGCTCAACGCCCGCAAGACCAACGAGGAGCTGGAGGCCGCCCTCGAGAACCGCGACGCCCTCGCGGCGATCGCGGTGTTCAGCTCGGCGGACCAGGCGCCGGCGCCGGTGCCGTTCACCTACACCGACAACAAGGCGATCGCGGTGTTCGACCCGACCGACGGTGACGACTCGGCCCTGCGCCTCGCCTACATGTGGGCCCGGTGGGTCGTCCGCCGCGAGCTGACCGGTACCGACGCCGACGGTCTCGACGTCGAACGGATCGCGTCACTCCTCGGCGACGCTGCTCGGGGACTGGAGCGGGTGAGTCAGATCAAGGGGTTCCACACCAAGGCCCGCAAGAACATCGACCAGGCCGAACAGCACGCCCTCGCCCTGGCCGACGAGGTCGGCGACGCCCTGGCTCAGATCGAGGCCGAGCTCGGCTGAGCTCCTGGCTCAGCGGTCGCCGTCACTCGGTCGCGTCGAGATGCGCGAGCAGCGCCTGGGCCCGGTCGGCCCGCCGCTGCCGGTACTCCGCCGGTTCGACGACCTCACCGTCGGGTCCCAACGCGACGAGGAGGTAGTCGAGCTGGCGGTCGCCGGCGATCTCGATCTCGACTCGCGTCCGGCCGTCACCGGCCGGGGTCGAGCTGAGCACGGTGTGCGGTTGGGGGAGTGCGGCGAGGCGGTGCTCGGGCACGATCACGGTCACTCGCCGCCCGATGCCACTCAGGTCGAACCAACCGCGGGCCGGCGGTTCGGCCGGCGGATCGAACGTCTCGGGTCCGATCGTCACGTCGGTCATCCGGTCGATGCGCCAGTACTTCACGATGTCGTCACCGACCTCCGGCCCCGGCGCGTACCAGTGCCCCCACTCGCCGTAGACGTCGTAGGGCAGGGTGTGGCGCTCCGACACCTCGTCGTCGACCGCGCGCATGTAGCGGAACCGCAACGACCGACACTTCGCGTACGCCTCTTCCACCACGTCGAGCCCGGGCGGACGCCGGGTCGGGATCACCATGTCGACCGCCACGAGCTGGCGCAGCTTGGTCAGGGCGGCGTCGAGCGTCGCCGAGGCGGCACCGGTCGCCTGGTAGAAGGTCGCGGTCACGAACAGGCGCACCGCGGCGTCGCCCGGCGGGGCCGACGCGTCCCAGTCCCGCAGCCAGTGCCCAGCGCGCACGTGCAGCATGTCGGCGTCGAGGTCCAGGTCGAACGCGTCGACCTGCGCGATCACCTCGCCCATCGAGTCGCGGAACTCGAGGTACACGACCGGATTCAGCAGCTTGATCAACTCGTCCCGGCTCACGTCGACGAGCGCGGCCGCCTCGGTGATCGAGATCGACTCGCGCTCCTCGGCGAGCGCGAGCGCACCCGCGATGATCGCGAACTGTCGGGATGCGGCGACCGGCGGCATCAGCGCACCTCGCACTGATCGGCGACCCACTCGCGCACCATGGCGAGCAGGTGGGGCGGACCGAGCAACCGGACGGCACGACCGAAACCGAGCACCCGGATCACGAACGACTCGTAGTCGCGGACCTCGACCGCGAACTCGACGACGTCGCGGTCCTCGTGGGCGACGGTCGCGATGAACTCGCCGAGAAAGCGCGGGGCCTGGCGCCGGTCGACGCGCACGTGCGCGACGATCGGGTCGTCGTCACCCCACACGTTGGGATCCATCCGCAGCTCGGCCTCGGGATCGAGATCGGCGGGAATCACGTAGGCGTCGGGCTCGCCGACGAGTGTGACCGCGTCGCCGTCGTCGGGTCGTTCGATGCGATCCAGCCGGAACACCCGCCGGCCGACCTCGTGCTCGGACCCGACGACGTACCACCGGTGATGCCACATGCCGAGCACGTACGCGTCGAACGTCCGCTCCGTGCCGTTGTAGCGCAGCGTCACCGTGCGCCGTTCGGCGATCGCGTCCCGGAACGCCACCACGAGCGCATGGACGCGAACCACCACGAGCGCACCATCCTGAGACACCGCGGTGCCGAGCTCGCCGGGGAGCTGGTCGTCGCCCACCCCGTCTACGTCCACGAGCGCGGCCGCGGTGATCAGCGCGCTGCGCTCGGCCGGCGTGAAGAACGGTGGCTGGATCCGGTACCGGTGCGACTCCTCGATGTACTCGATGTCGATGCCGACGGTCTCGCGCAGCGTGGTGCGGTCGCGTTGCAACGTCTTCTCGAGCGCGGCCTCACCGAGGCCGAGGTAGCCGGGCACGTCGGCGCCGATGTCCTGCTTCGTGCAGCCCTCGGGCTTGGTCGTGACGTAGGCCGCCAGGTGCGTCATCCGTTCCAGCGGTGTGATCGTGCGAGCCACTCGTCCCCCTGCCCTCGGCGCGGGCTCATCGTAGGTGACCTCCGATCCGGCCCCGACGAACCACCCGTGACGAACCACCTGTGACAAACCACACGGGCGTAATCGTCCGACCCCCTCTCC
>CAZJBJ010000228.1:0-3102 GCA_964544295.1 uncultured Bifidobacteriaceae bacterium | reverse complement strand
CCGGCAACTACACCTTCAACACGTCCGCCATGACGACCGCGTCCATCGGCCAGCGCGCCCTGACGATCAGCGCCGACGGCATCGATCGCGAATACGACGGCACCACCGAGGCCACGGTCACCCTGTCTGACGACCGGGTGTCGGGTGACGACCTCACGACCGCCTACGCGGCGGCCAGCTTCGCCGACAAGCATGTCGGCACCGACAAGGACGTCACCGTCAGCGGCATCACCCTCGGTGGTTCCGACGCCGGCAACTACACCTTCAACACGTCCGCCATGACGACCGCGTCCATCGGCCAGCGGGAGATCACGGTCACCGCCGTGACCGACTCGAAGATGGCCGATGGGACCACGACATCGGCGGGCGACCCGGTCGTGTCGGTCAACCCGATCGCAGCTGTTGACACCGACCTGTTCATCCAGACCTTCGACGACCCGGCCGCGGGCACGGGCAAGGCGCTCACTCCGTCGGGATCCGTCGACGACGGCAATGGCGGCGCGAACTACCTCGTGACCTTCGTGCCGGTCAACACTGGTGTGGTCACGGCCGCTGCGGCCGCCATGCTGGTCTTCGATCAGCAGCCGACCAACAGCTTCGTGAGCATGATCATCGGGCCCGCGATCCGGGTCCAGGTCACGGATGCCTATGGCAACCTCACCACCGCCCCGGGGAACGTCACGCTCACCCTGAGTGCGGGCCTCGGCTCCCTCGGTGGGACCGCGACGCAGCCGATCAACGGCAGCGGCCTGGCGGTCTTCGGCGATCTCTCCGTCGACGACATCGGCACCTACACCCTGGGCGCCGCGAGCGGCTCGCTCACGGGCACCACCAGTGACTCGTTCGACATCCTGCCGAACGCGAACGGCTTCCTCGCCGATGTGGCGTCGTCCGACGCGGACTTCAACCACATCGATGGCTTCGACGTCCTCTTCGGCAACTCGAGCTCTCTCAAGAAGCTCGTGGCCACGTCGCCAGGCACCTTCCACTACGAGCTTTCGCTCAAGAACGAGACCGGCGTGACCATGCACGTCCGTGGCAAGAAGCTCCCGAACATCATCCGCAACGGCGTCTCCATCGCCGACCGCAACGGCGGTTCCGTGGAGGTGCTTATCACGATCCCACCGCTGCCGGCCAACCTCGGGACGGGCATCACGGCACCGGGACTCGCGACGACCGTCGGCTCGGCCAAGTGGTCACAGCTGCCGCAGAACTCGGCGTTCAAGGCCGACGGGTCTCGCGCGGTCCAGGCTCACCCACAGGACCGGTCCCGAGAGATCGACGTCGAGGTCAGCTGGATCAGCTCGCTGCCTGTGGGCAAGACGTGTCTGGACGCCGGCCTTCCGTGGATCAGCGGTCAGCCGACCAACAACGCCTTCGTGAAGTGCATCCGGGTGACCGGCATCGAGATCCCCAAGAAGCATGAGGCGAACATCCGACTCAAGCTCGAGCTCGGGATCAAGGGCTCCGACGGTTGGGCCAGCACGGCGGCCTCGAAGTTCCGCGCCGGGTTCTCGTTCAGCTCCCAGACCCGGGTCACGCTGGACACGGACTACCCGATCGGCTCGCTGGCGGACAAGGTCTATGTCGGCAACGACATCGCCGGACTGACCGGCGCGGGTGAGTCGATCACCGCGGTCGGCGGCTTCGTCTTCGACCAGAACGGTCAGGGCATTGGCGCCGCGAACACCAACGGGTTCGCCGGCGGCAAGGTCCGGATGTTCAACACGGCGCCGTCGACCTCGACGCGGTGCTCGACGGCCCCCGCGATCGCGGAATACGTCCTCGACGCGGACGGGTTCTACTTCATCGCCTCCACCACCAACCCGGTCAGTGCAACGCTCCCGTCCGGCGTCAGGTACTACCTCGCCGTCTGCGACGTCCCCGGCGTGCCGCTCGAGTATCTGCCGGCGCGCTACATCGACCACAAGATCGCGAACAAGGAGTTCGAGGAAGAGAACTTCTGGGTGAGCAACCCCACCCATCTCGGGTTCAGCATCCAGCCCATCACCAACCGGCTCGGTCGGACGATGTACACGGTCCAGGTCGCGTTGCTCGATCAGTGGAACAACCCAGTCGCAGACAACTCCACGAAGGTGACCCTGTCACTCGGCACGACCCAGGGCGGGGCCCTCTCGGGGACCACGACGAGGACGATGTCGAACGGTTACGCGACGTTCATCGATCTCAGGATCAGCGGGATCGGCACCAACGGCACCTACACGTTGGTCGCCACCGACACCAGCCCACTGGGTGCGCCGCACCCGTTCACGGGTGCCACGAGCCAGGCATTCCAGATGAACCCATGACGGCCAGCGTCCCGCGCTGACCCCGACCCCACCGTCGACCCCCGCTGTCTACCCGGCCCAGGGGGTCGATCGGTGTCCGTCGTCAGGACCGGCTGGCCGTCACCATCCGGATCAGGACCAGCGCGATCGCGAGCGTCAGCGCCAAGATGATGCACTGGAAGACCCCTCGAACGTCCGTCGGCGTGCTGGATGTCGGCTGGGCGGCCGCGGTCGGCTCCGGCGCTGCCGTACCGGACCCGGGGGTCGGTGTCGGTGGCTCCGTCCCGGCCGGGGGTGACGGCTCCCCAGACGCCGATCCCGTCGGCCCGGCCGGGATCACGATGACCCGGGCGCGCATGTCGGGATGGATCGTGCAGTGATAACCATGAAGCCCCGGGACTGCAAAGACCGTGGCGAACGGGTCGCCGGGATCTAGACCGGCGCTGTCGAAGGCGCCGTCATCGGCCGTGACCGTATGGGCCTGATCGGCGTCGTTGGTCCAGGTGACGACGTCACCAGCCGTGACCGTCACGTCCGCAGGCTGGAATTCGAAGTCGACGATCGACACGGTCTGGTCCTTCGCGGAGACCGGGATCGCAAACACGACGGCCGTGGCCAGGACTACGGCCAGCCCGACCGCACCGAACACCGCCGAGGCGGGCAGGGGCTGGCGTCGAGAGACGAGCCAGTTCATCCGCCGCATGGTGCGCCGCCGCACCATCGCGCGCGAGGGCTCGTTCGTACTAGGACGGCCGTCTCCCGAGTACGACGGTCCCATGTCGGCACGGGACGTGGTTTTGCTACTCTCCCAGCC
>CAZJBJ010000227.1:0-3199 GCA_964544295.1 uncultured Bifidobacteriaceae bacterium | reverse complement strand
CGCGGTCGTCAGCACCGATGGTCAGGTCGTGACGGTGAACTTCACCGGCAGCCGGATCCGGACCTCCGCGATCTTCGGCTCGGTGCCCTCCGGCGCTGCCGGGCTCTCCGGCGTCACGGTGACCATCACCGGTCCCGAGACCAAGACGGCGACGACGGATGCGAACGGCCAGTACTCGGCCGCCGCGCTCCGCGCCGGGACCTACACGGTCGCCATCAGCGGCACGCCGAACACCGTGACCTGCGCCACCACCAGCCAGAGCGTCACCGTGGCTGCGGGTGAGAGCAAGGTCGCGAGCTTCGGCTGCACCGCGAACAGCACCGGCAAGCTCTCCGGCGTGCTGTTCGTCGACGAGAACAACAAGAACGACGTGTATGATGGCGCCGCGCTGGAGGACCTCCTCCCGGCCGCGAACGTCCTGATCACGCTCGAGGGTCCGACGGTCGGCACCACCAAGACCGCCCAGACCACGGCCACGGGCTCGTACGAGTTCACCGGCCTGGCCGCGGGGACCTACACGGTCAAGATCGACAACACGGATCCGGACATTCCTGCCGGCTACGTCTTCGGTGGCACGAGCAACCAGTCGGCGGGCATCGTTCTCGCCGCGGGCGGCACCGCCACGTACAACTTCCCGTTCGACATCACGACGCAGACGGTGAAGGCCTACGCCTTCCTGGGTGACGATGCGCGCACCCTGCCCGTCGGCGCCGCGGTGCGGAACGTGATCATCGAGCTCTACCCGACGCAGACGGACGCGAACGCGAACACCAACCGTCTCGCTCGCGACACGACTGACTCGAAGGGTGAGGTCCAGTTCACGTTCGCTCGCTCGGCCGATCGTAGCCCGGGCAGCGCGACGGTTCCGGACCAGATCGTCTTCGCGAAGCTCCCGACGCTGGCTCCGCCCGACGTTCCTGCGGGCCTGACGGTGAACGGCGAGCAGGTCATCGAGATCCGGTACAACCCGAAGGCCTCGACCGACCTGGCGAAGGACACGTTCGACATGCTGAACGGGTCGGCGACCTTCAAGACCGACGCGTTCTCGGTCGGTGGCGACACGCTGGTGGCGTGGAACGTCGAGTTGTTCACGGACACCACGCTGGCCGCTGCGCAGACCGTTGCGACGAGCGCGACCGGTCGTGCCAGCTTCGTGACGATCACCCCGGGCGCGCTGCCCCAGAACGTCTTCGTCCGACTGGTCGGCGCCCAGGCCAACGCCAACGGGCACGGCTTCACCCGGACGAACACGCCTGAGCGTGGCACGACGGTGGGCTCGTTCCTCCGCTACACGATCAACGGTCTGACCCTGACGACGGACACCGTCGACCTGGGCGACCACAGGGTGAAGTACACGGACTCCGACGTCTTCGTCCGCGTCTACCACGAGACGAACGACACGGCCAAGTGGCAGACGGCCGGTGACGACGCCGGGTTCGCCGACGTCGCCAACATGAACGTCGGAATGCGCTACACGAACGGCGCGGGCACGGTCGTGAACGTCGCCCCGGTGGCCGCTTCGGCCGCGGGGAACACGTTCGCGAACATCCCGGTCGGCATGAC
This sequence comes from uncultured Bifidobacteriaceae bacterium, assembly GCA_964544295.1. Lineage (GTDB taxonomy): Bacteria > Actinomycetota > Acidimicrobiia > IMCC26256 > JAENVU01 > JAENVU01. The sequence goes on along the minus strand of CAZJBJ010000227.1, from coordinate 1,636 downwards.
GAACTACACGATCTGGGCGGTTCAGGGTGCGGTCGGCCTGGGTGCCAAGTTCACGCTCGAAGAGGACACCCTCTTCAACGTGGGCGCGGCCCTGGCCCCGAACCTCGTCTCGGGTGGCAAGCAGATCGTCAACGTCTGCCCGAACAGCACCTCGAGCACGACTCCGAACTGCGGCACGTTCGGCTACAAGTTCGAGAACGGCACGATTCAGGGTACGGTCCGCTCGGCCGGCGGTGTTCCTGCGCTCGGCATGAGGGTCCGCATCACGTCGCATCCGAGCACGATCCAGCCGCGTCCGACCGACACCACGGTGACGGTGGGTGCTGCGTCTGGTCCGGCGGCCGGCGACGGCTACACGGTGGCGGGGCTGCGCGAGGGACGGTACGTCGTCTCGATCCTGCGCGACTCGGTCACCGCCGCGGGTGACAGCGTCTGGGCCAGCCTGACGAACGCGTCGTCGAACAACAACGTGAACGTCGAGGGCGCGGCGGACGTCGACAACCAGAACTTCACCGTGGTCCGGATGGACACGAAGATCGAGGGTGTGGTCGTGAACGATCGCGACCAGGACGCCAACACCGTCGATCCGAACGAGGCGCTGGGTGGCAGCACGATCAAGGTTTACCGCGACGGTAGCGGCGCGATCACGCTCGACACGCTGGTCTGCACCACCACGACCAACGCGGCGACGGGCGCCTTCAGCTGCGGTAAGCTCCGCGAGGGCACGTACGCGATTCAGGTGACTCAGCAGGCCGGGTCGATTGCGCTGAGGAAGTTCTCGGCGCTCGGCGCGGTGGTGGATACCGCGATCGTCCACACGACGGCGACTGCGCCGGCGGGTGCGACGACCAACGCGGACAACCTGAGCCGCGTGGGTAACCTCGCTCCGAACCCGCTCCCGCGTTGGGACTACGTGAACAACACGCAGCTCAACTCGGCTCCGTCGCACTTCACCTTCCTGTACAGCACGGGATCGGTGACGGGCACGGTGACGCTCACCGCGACGGGTGCGGCGATTCCGAACATGGCCATGACGCTGAACCGGTGCTTGACGGAGAGCATTGCTCCGCCGTCTCCCCCGGCCGCGGGTAACTGCACCGCGTACTTCCCCGGATTCACGCCGATCACGATGAATACCGACGCGACCGGGAAGTTCACGTTCACGGGCCTGCAGGAGGGTGTGTACGAGGTGACTTCGAACCCGGCGACTGCGGGTCAGCCCTCGACCACTCCGACGCGGCTGCTCTACACGCTGCAGGGCAACAACGATGTGGAGACCGGCAACTTCGTCGCTCCCTGATGAAGTAGCCTAGCTCGAAAGCAACCGCCCCCGTCCGGCGTTCCAGCCGGGCGGGGGCGGTTTGTTTTCGGGGTGCGTCGGATGGTGCGCAGGATGGTCCGCCGAGAGATCGGCAGGAGGTGAGGCGAGCGGTTTGTGGAGGGGAGGAGAGGGGGGCTCGACGGACCGAGCCGGAATGGCTAGGCGGCGCCGGAATCCAGGGTGGCGATCTCACGACGCACCTGGTCGAGCAGGGCGAGCTTCTCGTCCCAGGGTAGGAAGGCGCTCCGGAAGCCCATCACGGCGACCTCAACCAGCTCGGACCAGGTGAATCCGAGGCGTTCGTGGGCCTTCCAG
>CAZJBJ010000226.1:0-3239 GCA_964544295.1 uncultured Bifidobacteriaceae bacterium | reverse complement strand
TGACCCGGAAGCGGTCGACGTTCGGCCGGGACGGACTGAATCTCGGCGCGCTGAAGGACATGACCGAGGGCAGGGCATCGACGCCCGAGAAGTTCTGGTCGATCGCGAACCAGTTCGGATTCACGTTCAACTGGGCGTACGCGTCGCGTCGGGCGACCGCATTCTTCACGTCCGGACTGCTGCCCGAGCGCGCCCCAGGTCTGGACCGGCGGCTGCCGACCGCGGGCACCGGTGCCTACGAATGGCAGGGGTTCCTCACCGAGGCGCAACACCCCCATTCGGTTGGTGGGCCGGGTGGCTTGCTCCTCAACTGGAACAACCAGTCGGCTCCCGGCTTCATGCACGGTGACGACAACCCCTACGGGTCCGTGCATCGGGTCGAGCTGTTCGACCAGTACCCGAAGCGGGTGACGCTGGCCGACGACGTCAGCGTGATGAACCGCGCCGCGACCGAAGACGTCCGGTCGCCGGTGTGGCCCGTGATCTCGCGGGTGCTGCACGGATCACCGGCGCCGAGCCCGCTCGCCGCTCAGGTCGTCTCGCTCCTCGACGATTGGGCGCAGCGCGACGCCCCGACCCTCGACGCGGACAACAGCGGGCAGTACGACGAGGCCGGGCCGACGCTGATGGACGCGGTGTGGACGCCGATTGCTCGTGCGGTCGTCCAGCCGGTGTTCGGTAGTTCCACGGACGATCTCAATCGAATCCGCGGGCTCGGGGGTCTCTCGGGCGAGTCGATCGTGGACAAGGACCTTCGCACGCTGCTCGGCGACTCGGTCGCCGGACCGTTCCGGCTGCGGTACTGCGGCAACGGCTCACTGGAAGCGTGTCGCGCGTCGTTGTGGGCGGCCGTCGACCAGGCCGCCACACAGCTGGCTGCGAGCCAGGGTTCTGATGCTGCCGCGTGGCGCAGCAGCGCGCGTCGGTTGACGTTCACGCCGGGGCTGATCCCGGACACGTTCCGAGCGACGAACCGTCCGACCTTTCAGCAGGTGATCGAGTTCCTCGGCCGCCCCGGTCGCTGTGACCGTCCGGCGAACGACGGCGCGGACCGGCGCGGAGCCTGCTGAGCAGATCGCTGCAATATTCGCATTCTGTGACAGTCCGGTGTTTCGGGCTGGAAACCCTCGAACGTCTTCTACCCTCGAACCTGGGAGGCGGAGGCAGCAGTCGCCGCACGTGGGTGACGAAGGGCGATGGTTGTGCGCGGGGCGAAGTGGGTCAATGCCGTAATTGCCGTGGCGTTGTTGAGCGTGGTGCCGGTCGGCGTCGCGCCGCCCGCCGCGGCCAGCGGTGCACCGACGGTGCGGAACGTGCCGGCCCAATACCCGACGGTGCAGGCCGCGGTCGATGCCGCGGCCAACGGCGACGTCGTCCTGATCGCGCCCGGGGTCTACGTCGGATCGGTGTCGGTGACCGGCAAGGCGATCACGATCGCGTCACACCTGCTCACCACCGGCGATCCCAGCTTCGTCGACCAGACGATCCTCGACGGTGGGAACGGCACCGACATCATCGACTTCGGCCCGAACATCGCCGGCATGTCGAACGTGATCGGGATCACGGCGCGGAACGCGACGAACGGCATTTCCGGGTTCTCGCCCTACTCGGTGTACTCGAGTCACATCACCGACACGAGTGACGCGATCGATTACGAGTACGGCGCGTTCGGTGGCATCGTGCGAGGGAACCTCATCGACTTCAACACCGACGATGCCGTCGACTTCGACAGCACGAGTTGGGGCACGGTCGAGTACAACCGCCTGGTCGACAACGACGACGACGGCATCGAGATCCGGCTGCCTGCGCTCATCGAGGCGAATCCGGCCGGATACGTGATCCGGGGCAACGTCATCGCGCGCAACGGTGAGGACGGTCTGCAGATGATCGGCAACGCCAGCGGGCCGTCGACCCGACCCACGATCGTCGAGGGAAACCTGTTCGAGGACAACGCCGAGGCGGCGTTCTCGATGATGTGTTGCAGCCTGACGTCCGAGGACTTCGGCGGGGCGGCGCTCGACGAGCCGTACCTGATCAACAACAACACGTTCCGCAACAACGGGCATGGCGTCATCGGTGGGGACAACGTCACGGCAGTGAACAACGTCTTCCAGGGCCACGACGTCGCGATCAAGCGACTGCAGGGCCAGTCCATCGCCGCCCACAACCTGTTCTTCGGCAACACCCTGGACCTGCTCGACGTGATCACCGACGGGGCGACGAACGTCGTCGCGGACCCTTTGCTCGACCTGGATGGATCGCTCGGTGCGGGCAGCCCAGCGATCGATGCCGGCGTCTCGCAGTACACGAGCGGTGGGCTTCCGCTCGACCTCGCGCCGTCGACGTTCACGGGCAGCGCGCCGGATCTCGGTGCCTTCGAGGTCGGCGGCCGGACGCCGCACAACGAGGCTCCGTTCGTCAGCGCCGGATACAACCAGGACCTCGGTGCCGGCACGGTCGCGGCACTCGCGGGGGTCGCCCACGACGACGGGCTGCCGGGCGGTCCCCTGACGGTCGCGTGGTCGGAGCCGGCGAACTCGGGCAAGGTCACGTTCGGGAACCCGGCTGCGCTGCAGACGTCGGCGACCCTGGCCGCGCCGGGGACCTACCACCTCCGGCTGGAGGTCTCCGACGGGCTCATCACCGTCTCCTCCGACGTCACGATCACCTCGGGCGTCGTACCGGTGGGTGACCCGACGCTCGCGCTGAACCGGCTGATCGAAACCGCGCCGTTCGCCGGCACCTCGGTGTCCGTGCGGGACAACGAAGGCAGCGCGTACGTGCCGATCGACAACTCCCTCTGGATCGTGAGCGACAACGACAGCGCCGCGTTCGAGGTGGATCCGGACACGGGCGCACTTCGACGGACGGTGGCCCAGAGTGCGTTCGCGGCGGCGCCGCAGTTCGGGGGCGGCGGACCGGCCGGCAACATCCGGAGTGACGACTTCGAGTCGGTCGCGTACGACGCGAACGCGGACGAGCTGTTCGTGTTCTCCGGCAGCTCGACCGCCCAGCCGACCGTGTTCCGCTTGCAACGCGGTGGTGGCGGCCAGTTCGAGGTCGACTCGTGGCAACCGTTGGCGAGCGGCACGTCGTACACCGCCGCCGGTTGGCGGGCGGCCGACGGCAAGCTCTATGTCGCACAGAGCCGCACCTTCCGAACCTACGACTACGTGACGAACACCGCCGGAGCCGGCTTCGAGGTGGCGGGTATCCGCCCCTACGGGATCGACTTCACC
>CAZJBJ010000225.1:0-3305 GCA_964544295.1 uncultured Bifidobacteriaceae bacterium | reverse complement strand
CGTGACCGGCGCCGCATGGGACTTTGCGCTCGCGGCGACGGGACGCGGCAACCCACAGGCGCTCGGTCTCGACGCCGCCATCAACATCTACGCCTGACGTCCGAACGAACCGGGCCGCGCCCGGCGTCGCTCAGAGGTTGGGGAAGAAGAGGGCGACCTCGCGGGCGGCGGACTCGGGGGAGTCCGAGCCGTGCACGAGGTTCTCGCCCATCTCGATGGCGAGGTCGCCCCGGATCGTCCCGGGCGCGGCCTCACGCGGGTTGGTCACCCCCATGAGCGTGCGCCACACCTTGAACGCCTCGGGGCCTTCGGCGACGATCGCCACCAGCGGGCTGCGGGTGATGAAGGTCACGAGCTCCTCGAAGAAGGGCTTCTCGGCGTGTTCGGCGTAGTGCGCCTCCGCCGTCGCCCGATCCAGGGTGCGGAGCTCCATCGCCACGATGGTGAGCTGTTTGGCCTCGATGCGGCGGACGATTTCGCCCACGAGCTTGCGCTCGACGGCATCGGGCTTGCAGAGAACGAGTGTGCGATCCGTCATAGAACGGAGCACACTACGCGGCCCGGTGGGCACGATCCGCACCGCGGACCGCCGCGAGTGGCCTCCTCGGGGCGAAGGTCGTAGCCTTTCGGGTCCACGCCGCGTCCCGGGAAACCTGCACTGTGTCCGAACCCTGGTATTCAAATCTCGTCGGTCGCGACATGGCCGTCGACCTCGGGACCGCGAACACCCTCGTGTACGTGCGCGGCCGCGGGATCGTGCTGAACGAACCGTCGGTCGTGGCGATCAACGTCAAGGACGGACGCCCGCTCGCCGTGGGTGCCGAGGCGAAGCGCATGATCGGTCGGACGCCCGGCCACATCCAGGCCATTCGTCCGCTCAAGGACGGCGTGATCGCGGACTTCGACATCTGCGAGAAGATGCTGCGCTACTTCATCCAGCGCGTCCACACCCGCCGCTGGGCCCGCCCCCGCATGGTCATCTGCGTGCCGTCGGGCGTCACCGGTGTCGAACAGCGCGCGGTGGTCGACGCGGCGGAGCACGCCGGTGCGCGCAAGCCCGCCGACATCATCGAGGAACCGATGGCCGCGGCGATCGGCGCGGGGCTGCCGGTGCACGAACCGGCCGGCAACATGGTCGTCGACATCGGCGGTGGTACCACCGAGGTTGCCGTCATCTCGCTCGGCGGCATCGTGGCCAGCGAGTCGATCCGCATCGCCGGCGACGAACTCGACGAGTCGATCATCAACTTCGTGAAGAAGGAGTACTCACTCGCGCTCGGTGAACGCACCGCCGAGGAGATCAAGATGGCACTCGCGAGTGCACACCCGCTCGAAGAAGAGTTGTACGCCGAAGTACGCGGTCGTGATCTGGTCACCGGGTTGCCGAAGACGATCGTGGTGTCGACCGAAGAGATCCGCGAGGCGATCGAGGAACCGGTGTCGGCCATCGTCGATGCAGTCAAGGTGACCCTCGACAAGACCCCGCCCGAACTCGCCGCCGACATCATGGAGCGCGGCATCGTCATCACCGGCGGCGGCGCGTTGCTCCACGGCCTGGACCGTCGGCTCGAATCCGAGACCGGGATGCCGATCGTGATCGCGGAGAACCCGCTGTACTCGGTGGTCATCGGGTCGGGTCAGTACCTGGAAGAAGCTGCGTTCCGGAACCTGATCTCGCAGAAATCGTCCTGAGTCGGCACATCGGGTCTGAGCGAGAACGGTGACGGGTCCGGGTTCGAACCGACGGCGAAACATCCTGATTCTGCTGATCCTGACGTCGATCACCCTGATCACGCTGGACACGCGCGGCGGGAGTTCGGGCATCGGTGGTCGCATCCGCAACACCGCGCGTGACGCCTTCGCCCCGGTCCAGGACGGCGTCGACTCGGCGCTGCACCCGATCGAGAACTGGTGGGACGGCGTGACCCGGGCGGGGGACATCAAGGACGAGAACCGCCGCCTGCGCCGGCAACTGCAGCAGGCCCGCGGTGAGGCCACCCAGGGTCAGAACGCGCGACGCCAGCTCGAGGAGTTGTCGAAGTTGGCCGAGCTGCCGTTCGCGGCGTCGATCCAGGGCGTCGACGCGCAGATCGTGCTCGGTTCGCCCGGCAACTTCGAGTCGACCGTCGGTCTGAACAAGGGATCGAACGACGGGCTCGTGCCCGACCTGCCCGTCGTCTCGGGGGACGGTCTCCTCGGCCGTCTCGCGCGCGTGTCGAAACGCCGGTCGACGGTCTTGCTCCTCACCGACCGGGATTCCGCGGTCGGCGTGCGGGTGGTGCGCACCGGTGACCGGGGCGTGCTGAACGGCAATCCGGACTCGACGCTGCAGCGGCTCGACTCGATCGACGTGAAGGCCGAGGTGAAAGCCGGCGACGAGTTGGTGACCGTCGGCAGTGCCGACGGTCCCTACCCGCCGGACATCCCGGTCGGTCGCGTCGTCACCGTCGAGCATCCGCCGGGCAGTCTGGCGGCGCGGATCTCGGTGCGCTTGTACGCCGACGCGAACCGGACCGAGTACGTGCGCGTCCTGCAGTACCCGGAGCGTCCGTGATGCTGCGGATCGGTCGGCTCACGCTGCTGCTCATCCTGTTGGTGCTGCTCCAGACCGCACTGTTCCCCCACTTCCGGATCCTCGACGTGGTGCCCGACCTCGGGCTCGTCGCGGCGGTCGCCATCGCGGTGCGCTACGGCCCCGAGTTGGGGGCGACGTTCGGGTTCGTCGCCGGCTTCGCCAGTGACGCGTTCCTCCAGACGCCGCTCGGCCTCTCGGCCCTCGCCTTCGGGCTCACGGCGTACGTCGTCGGCATGCTGCAACGGAACCTCGCCCGCCCGGCGTGGTGGGTGAACCCCGTCGTCGCCATGGCTGCCGGGATCCTGGCCGGCGCGCTCTACGTCGGTCTCGGTGCGCTCGTCGGGCAGCAGCAACTCTTCGTCGTCCGATCCGTGCGCACGATCCTGCTCGCCGCCGCCTACGACGGCATTGTGGCCTTGGTCATATTCCCGGTGGCCATCGCGGCCGCTCGCCCGCGGGAACCGGCGACGATCGGTGCGGCAGGATATTGACTCGCATGGGACCCAGCCGATGAGTACGCCGCGGATCCGCGCCAGCGTCATCAGTGTGATCGCGCTCGCGCTGTTCGGCGCGCTCTTCGCTCGGCTCTGGTACCTCCAGGTCGCGACGACGTCCGAGTTCGAGGCCGCGGCGACGCAGAACTCGGTGCGCGAGATCATCGAACCCGCGCCTCGCGGTCGGATCCTCGACGTCAACGGCAACGTGCTGGTCGACAACCGGATGGCCAACG
>CAZJBJ010000224.1:0-3328 GCA_964544295.1 uncultured Bifidobacteriaceae bacterium | reverse complement strand
GGCTCACGTCCGCGCCGGCGCTCGACACCGTGGCCGCCTGCAGTGGGTTCTTGGCCGGGTCGCCCTGGTACACGACGATCTTGATGGCGTCGCCAGTGACGCCGGTCGCGGTCGCGCCACCGTTGTCGCCCGAGAACTGCTTGGCGCACGGAGCGGAACGGACCCACGGGATCTTCACCCGGCCGGTCGTGGTGTCGCAGTTCGGGCCCCAGTCGGTCTTCGTGTCGCTCTTGTCGAACAACGGCCACGGCGCCTTGCCGTCGGTGGCCGACGGTGTGCCACCGTTGGTCGGTTTCGCGTCCTTCTTGTCGTCGCTGCCGCCGGTGGCGACGACGATGATCGCGACGACGAGGATGATCGCGATGATCGCGGCGATCGGCCCGTAGCGTTTGGCGGCGCTCGGACGATTGCCGCCTCCGGCCTTCTTCTGGGTTGGTTCCATGGTGTCCCCCTAGTTCCGGTCGCCCGAACGGGCGATGGCGGCTTGGTCTTCTCCGAGATACGACGCGACGACCGCAGGGTCGTGCACGACTTCGTCCGGCGTTCCCTGGGCGATGATGCACCCGAGGTCCATCGCGATCATGCGATCCGACACCGACGTGAGCAGCGGGAGGTCGTGTTCGATCACCAGCACGCTCGCGCCTAACTCGTCCCGGATCTTACGGATCAACGGTCCGAGCGCCTCGGCCTCGCGTTGCGCGATACCGCTCGACGGTTCGTCGAGGAGCAGGACGGTTGGATGGTGGGCGAGGACACAGGCGAGGTCGACGATGCGTCGACTCCCGGTCGACAACTCGCTCACGAACTTGTCGCGGAACGCGCCGAGGTTCATGAACTCGATCAACTCCTCGACCCGGTCGTACACCGCGGCCTCGGAGTCGATGACCGCGGGCAGGTAGAGCGCCGCCGCGATCGGATCCTTCACGTCCACGCTGCACTCGAGCGCCACCGCGATGGTCTCGCGCACGGTGAGAGCGGGGAACAGGCGCCCGTCCTGGAAGCTGCGGCCGAGCCCCAGCCGCGCCCGGACCTCGGCCCCGCGCTCGGAGAGGTCGTAGATCTCGCCGTCGTTCGCGGCCATGATCACTCGCCCGCGGTCGACGGGCAGGAAGCCGGAGATCGCGTCGAAGAGCGAGGTCTTGCCCGCACCGTTCGGCCCGATGAACCCGACGATCTCGCCGGCCCTGATCGTCAGGGACACGTCGTCGAGCGCGGTGACGCCGCCGTACCGCTTGCTCAGCCCCCGCACCTCCAGACGATCATCGGTGTCTTCGGCCTGATGCCGGTGCTCCGGATCTTGGTGGCCTCGCTCACGTCCCTCGTCGGGAGTGACCGCATTGGCCGACTGATCGGTATGGGTGCCGGCGCCTTCGAGGAAGACGGAACGGAGCACGTCGGGCCGGTCGAGCAACTCGGCGGTCGGTCCGTGGAAGCGGATCTCGCCCTTCTCCATGAAGTACGCAGTCTCGGCCACCGTCAGGGCCACGTTCACGGACTGCTCGACCAGGATGATGGTCGTGCCGGCGTCGCGCAGTTCGCGAACGATGCCGAGGAGCTGGCCCACCACCGCCGGGGCGAGGCCTAACGAGAGCTCGTCGATCATCAGCAGTCGGGGCCGTTCGATGAAGGCCATGCCCAGGGTGAGCATCTGTTGCTGGCCACCGGAGAGGTTGCCGGCGGACTGGTCGAGCCGGTCGCGCAGAACGGGGAAGATCTCCAGCACCCGCTCGGTGGCCTGGCGGACGTGGGCCTTCTCCTTGCGATGGAGCCAGCCGGCGAGGGCGAGGTTCTCCCGCACCGTCAGCGACGGGAACACGCCCTGCCCGCCGGGGACCATCGTGACGCCGCGCCCCGCGGTCTCGTTCGGTGGGGTGTAGGTCATGTCGCGACCGTCGAAGATGATGGCGCCGTCGCTCGGTTCCGCGAGGCCGGCGATGGCCTTGAGCAGGGTGCTCTTCCCGGCCCCGTTCGTCCCGAGCAGCGCGACGATCTCGCCCTCGCCCACCTCGAAGTCGACGTTGAAGAGGACCTGCACGGTGTCGTAGCTCACGTTGACGCCCCGACACAGCAGGAGCTTGACCCGACCCTGGCGGCGTTCGTACAGCACCTCGGACTGGGCTGCGGCCTGGCCCCACACCCGGCGGATGTCCCGGTCGATCTCGAGGCCGGCCGCGGCGATGAGCGACGCGCCGATGAGAAAGATCGGTGCGTTCAGGAGGATCGCGGCGCGTAGGCCGATCGAGTCGGCCAGGGCGCCGATGATCCCGTAGAGGACCACGCCCGGCAGGAACCAGAGCGCGGACGCGGCGTAGCCGAACGATCGAACCTTCGGTGGGATGGTGAGGGACAGCGCCACGAAGATCACCGGCGTGATCAGCACGGCACCGCCGACGAGGATGGCGTTGAGGGCGATCGCGATTCCCAGGTTCGGACTCAGTGCGAACCCCGCCCAGGCCGCGGCGACGACGACCGCGACCCCGGCGACGAATCGCGGAATCAGCGCGGGTCCGCGGGCCAGCAGGCGCGTGGCGATGGGGGTGCCGATGAGCAGCCCGATCAGTTGGGCGGGGGCGAGCGCGGCCGCCAGGTACCCGCGGTCCGCGGTACCGACGTCGAACACCTTGTCGTAGAACAGGTTGCTCATCTCGGCCAGCCCGATGAACGCGGTGGCGATGAACGGGAGCGCGAAGAAGATGCGGCGGAGTGTTCCGACGTTCCACACGATGCGCCACGACTCGGCGAAGCTCGGCGGGACGTCCTCGGTTGCGATCGACTCGTCCGACGCGCCCATCGCGGCGCGCTCGTAGTGACCCCGGACGGGCTCGCGCAGCTTGAGGGCCAGGATGACCATGACCCCGGTGGGAATCGCGAACAGGATGAACGGCACCCGCCAGCCGTAGGCGGCCGCCACCGGACCGGCGATGAGGGGTCCCAGCGCGGCACCGAATGCCAACGCCGAGCGATGGAACGAGAACGCCGCGTTCCGGGCGTCGAACGGGTAGTAGTCGGCGAGGAGTGAGTTGTGGGTGGGGCCGTTGGCGCTCTCACCCAGTTGGGATCCGGCGCGGGCGATCAGCACCATCCACGTCGCGGTCGCGAACCCGGTCAGCAGCGAGAACAGACCCCAGAGGATCGCGCCGCCGATCGCGATCGGGACCCGGCGGTAGCGGTCCGCTGCGAAGCCCAGGGGCACCGAGAGCACGATGGCCGCGGCGCCGATCCAGGCGACGAGTTGGATGGCGCTGCCGGTGCTGAGATTGAGGTCCTTGGCGATGTCGGGGAGCAGGATCCGGGACGCCGTCTTGTCGAGCGGGTCGACGAGGGTGAG
>CAZJBJ010000223.1:0-3352 GCA_964544295.1 uncultured Bifidobacteriaceae bacterium | reverse complement strand
CGGCGCATGTCGAGGATCTTGTCGAGGATCTCGATGTTGACCGGGCAGATCTCGTCACACGCCTTGCACGACGTGCAGGACCACAACTCCTCGGCGGTGATCCGCTCGAAGAGGCTGTTGGCCGAGACGGTGATCTCCTTGTCGATGCCGACGGGAGTGGAGACGGGCGGGGTGCCGGTGAGGGCCATGACCTCGCCGGTCTTGTTCACGATCTCGCGCGGGTCGAGCGGCTTGCCCGTCGCGTGCGCCGGGCACACCGAGGTGCAGCGGCCACAGATCGTGCACGCGTCGGTGTCGAAGAGCTGCTTCCACGTGAAGTCCTCGACCGTCGACGCCCCGAACGTCTCGAGTTCGGTCTCCATCAGGTTCGGCATCTCCCGCATCGCGCCCTTGGGTCGCGGCCTGTCCTTCAGGTACATGTTCATCGGGCTCGTGATCATGTGGCGCAGCATCGTGGTGGGCAGGATCACGAGGAAGGCGAGGAACGCGAGGACGTGCGCCGACCACGCCCAGCGGTGCGCGTCGAGCAACGTCGACGTCGACCAACCGTCGACGACGTTGGAGATCGCCCAGCCGACGAAGCTCCACTTCTCGAAGTTGGCGCCCGCGCCGAGCTCGTCGCGCAACGCCGCGATCCGGAAACCTTCGGTGATGAAACCGGTGAGACCGATGACGAGGAACGTCACCAGGATCACGAGGTGTTCGGGCTTGGTCTTGATCCGGATGCGGTAGGGCTGTTGTGCGTAGCGCCGCACGAACGCCCACACGATGCCACCAATGAAGACGAGACCGAACAGGTCGGCGGTGAACGCGTACGCCTGGTAGGTGCGGCCGTGCAGGAACTTGAGCGACTCGGGCAGTTGGTGATCGACCTCGAGCAGGATCGTGGCGATGAACAGCACCAGGAACCCGAAGTAGATCATCGAGTGCATGATCCCGGCGGCGGGATCGCGCAGCAGGGTGCGCATCCAGACGCCCCGTCGGAAGTCCCGCATCCGGCGATCGACGTTGCCCTTGTTGGTGCGGCGGTTGTCGGGCTTGCCCCGCTCGTAGTTGCGGACCCGCAGCGACGTCAGCCACGCGGTGATGAACAGCCCGGTGGCGACGGCGAGGTAGAACGCGACCTCGAGCGGGGCCGGGATGTTGATGAACACCTCACGCGCGATCGACGAGTCGTCGTGCCAGCCGGTGATCTCGGGCGCGATCCCCGATGCCAGCGTCCCGACCGCGGCGAGCACGCCGATCCCGAGGACGATCTGATGAGGCTTCGGCAGGATGCGTCGAAAATTCACCGCGGCAACCTACCCTCGACACGCCAAAGAGGTGAAACCCCGGCGATCGCGCCGAGCACTGCGGTGCGCGCGACGGCTACTGCACCGAGTGGGCGTCGGCCTCGCGCAGGCGGCGGGCCATGCCGGTGAGCAGCTTGCGGGCGACTCCCGGCACCTCGTCGATCACGCCGCCGAACTCGCGCTGACCGAGCACGACGAGTTCCATGTCGGTCTCGGCGGTGACCGTGGCGTTGCGCGGCGCCTTGTCGAGCAGTGCGAGTTCGCCGAAGGCCGCACCCGGCCCGAGGGTCGCGACCTTCCGGCCCCGCCGGGAGACCTTGGCCGTGCCCTCGAGGATCACGAAGAACTCCGAGCCGCTCGACCCCTCGCTGACGAGGACGCGGCCGGCGGCGACCTTGACGTCCTCCGCGCGGCGGGCGACCACTGCGAGTTCCTTGCGGGAGAGCGCCGAGAACAGCGGGACTTCGGCGAGGTGACCGATGAAGACGTCGTTGCGAGCCATGGGCGGGGAATCTAGGCGCGAACCACCAGCGCGCAACAGAGCGCCGGATTCTTCCGGGAATAGAACCCTGCGCTAGAAAGTTGTCAACGCTCGACTCAAGGTTCTTGCATCACGAACACCCATATCCGAAAGCGGTCGTTCCGCACCGTTTGTACCCCACCCACCCCCCAAGCACGTCGGAGGAATCCATGTCCAAGGCTGTCGGAATCGACCTCGGCACCACCAACTCGGTCGTCTCGACCCTCGAAGCCGGTGAGCCGGTCGTCATCCCCAACGCGGAAGGCGCCCGCACCACCCCGTCGGTCGTCGCGTTCTCCAAGACCGGCGAAGTCCTCGTCGGCGAGGTCGCGAAGCGCCAGGCCATCACCAACCCGGATCGGACGATCCGCTCGGTGAAGCGTCACATCGGGACCAACTGGTCCATCGACATCGACGGCAAGGCGTACAACACCCAGGAGATCTCGGCCCGGATCCTCCAGAAGCTCAAGCGCGACGCGGAGGCCTACCTGGGCGACTCGGTGACCCAGGCGGTCATCACGGTGCCCGCGTACTTCGGCGACGCCGAACGCCAGGCCACCAAGGAGGCCGGTGAGATCGCGGGGCTCGAAGTGCTCCGCATCATCAACGAGCCGACCGCCGCGTCGCTCGCCTACGGACTCGAGAAGGACAACGACGTCACGATCCTCGTCTTCGACCTCGGTGGCGGGACGTTCGACGTCTCGGTGCTCGAGCTCGGCGAGGGCGTCTTCGAGGTGAAGTCGACCGCAGGGAACACCCACCTCGGTGGTGACGACTGGGACCAGCGCGTCATCGACTGGATGGTCGCCGAGTTCAAGAACGCGCACGGCGTCGACCTCGGTGCCGACAAGATGGCGACCCAGCGGCTCAAGGAAGCGGCGGAGAAGGCCAAGATCGAACTGTCCTCCCTCCAGGAGACGTCGATCAACCTGCCGTTCATCACCGCCACGGCCGACGGACCGCTCCACCTGGAGCTGACACTCTCGCGCTCGAAGTTCCAGGAGCTGACCCGCGACCTCCTCGAAGCGTGCCGCGGCCCGTTCGAGCAGGCGATCCGCGACGCCGGCCTGCAGATGAGCGGCATCGACCGCGTCCTGCTCGTCGGTGGCTCCACGCGCATGCCCGCGGTGTCGGACCTGGTGAAGGAGCTGACCGGCAAGGAAGGCGACAAGGGCATCAATCCCGACGAAGCCGTCGCGGTGGGTGCGGCGATCCAGGCCGGCGTGCTCAAGGGTGACGTGAAGGACGTCTTGCTCCTCGACGTCACGCCGCTGTCGCTCGGCATCGAGACCAAGGGTCAGATCATGACCAAGCTCATCGAGCGCAACACCACCATCCCGACCAAGCGGTCCGAGGTCTTCACGACCGCGGACGACAACCAGTCCTCGGTCGAGATCAAGGTGCTCCAGGGCGAGTCCGACATGGCGTACCGCAACAAGACGCTCGGCACGTTCCAGCTCGTCGGCATCCCGCCGGCACCGCGCGGGGTCCCGCAGGTCGAGGTCACGTTCGACATCGACGCCAACGGCATCGTGCACGT
>CAZJBJ010000222.1:0-3418 GCA_964544295.1 uncultured Bifidobacteriaceae bacterium | reverse complement strand
CACGAGCATGGACCAGGCGCTCAAGGACTACCCCGAGATCGTGCAGCAGTACTTCGGCACGGTGATCCCGCCGGGTGACAACAAGTTCGCGGCACTCAACTCGGCCGTGTGGTCGGGAGGCTCGTTCATCTATGTGCCTCCGGGTGTCCACGTCGACATGCCGCTGCAGGCCTACTTCCGCATCAACGCGGAGAACGCCGGACAGTTCGAACGCACCCTGATCATCGCCGACGAGGGTTCCTCGGTGCACTACGTCGAGGGGTGTTCGGCGCCGGTGTACTCCACCGACTCGCTGCACTCCGCGGTGGTCGAGCTCATCGCCAAGCCCGGCGCCCGGATCCGGTACACGACGATCCAGAACTGGTCGCCGAACGTCTACAACCTCGTGACCAAGCGGGCCGTCGCCGAGGCCGAGGCGACCGTCGAGTGGATCGACGGGAACCTCGGATCCAAGCTGACCATGAAGTACCCGGCCGTGGTCATGACCGGCCCGAAGGCGCACGGTGAGGTGCTCTCGGTTGCCTATGCCGGGCCGGGCCAGCATCAGGATGCCGGCGCGAAGATGACCCATGCCGCGCCCGAGACCACGTCGATCATCGACAGCAAGTCGATCTCGAAGGACGGTGGTCGCACGACCTACCGCGGGCTGGTGAAGGTCGAAGAGGGCGCGTACGACGTGAAGAGTCACGTCCGGTGCGACGCGCTGATCCTCGACGACCACTCGCGGTCGGACACCTACCCGTACATGGAGATCGACGAGCAGGACGCGCGGATCGGTCACGAGGCGACGGTGTCCAAGGTCGGCGACGACCAGCTCTTCTACCTGATGAGTCGCGGACTGACCGAGCAGCAGGCGACGGCGATGATCGTGAACGGCTTCATCGAGCCGATCACCAAGACGCTGCCGATGGAGTACGCCGTCGAGCTCTCCCGCCTGATCGAACTGAATATGGAGGGGGCGGTCGGATGAGTGGGCACGCGCTCTACCTGGTACTCCGACCGCAGCCGACCAGAGTGATGGAGGGGGCGGTCGGATGAGTGGGCACGCGCTCTACCTGGTACTCCGACCGCAGCCGACCAGAGTGATGGAGGGGGCGGTCGGCTGACCGCTCGGCCTCGATCATGACGAATCACCTGTTCTCTGTGGATGCCGCCGGCGCGCTCGGCGGGCCGGACTGGCTCGTGGCCCGGCGTCGGGCCGCGGCCGAGACGCTGTCGGGCCTGAGCTGGCCGACCGACACCGAAGAGGTCTGGCGCTATTCACGCGTCAACCAGTTCGACCTGGCGAAGTACCGACCCATGACCGCCGAAGAGCTCGGTGACCCGAACGTCGAGTCGGCGCCCGGCGGCGGCGTGCTCGCCGCGGAAGCAGGGGAGCGGGCCGGCCTGATCGTCGTCCGCGATGGCCGCGTCGTCCACCACGAGCTGGATCCTGCGCTCACCGCGCAGGGCGTGACCGTCTGTGGCATCGCCACGTGCGAGGCCGAGACGATCGAGCCGCACCTGGGTGCGATCTCGGGTGCGTCGCCGGATGCGTTCACCGTGTTGCACGACGCGTTCCTCGCCGGCGGCGGGTTCGTGCACGTGCCCCGGGGTGTCGTCGTGGATCGGCCGATCGTGGTCCTGCACTGGGCCGAAGGAGAAGGACTCGCGTCGTTCCCGCACACGTTGGTCGTGGCCGAAGCCGGGAGCGAGGTGACCGTGTTGGAGCGGCACGCGTCGGCACCGCACGTCTCCCACTTCGTCGACAGCGTCGTCGAGATCTCGGTGGGCGACAACGCCCACGTGCGCCACGTAAGCGTGCAGGAGTATGGCGACCGCACGTGGTCGATCGCGCTGCAGCGCGCCCATCTCGGCCGGGACGCACGGCTGTCGTCCTCGGCCGTCGCGCTCGGTGGGGACTACGCCCGGTTGCGCACCGAATCCCGCCTCGACGGTTCCGGGGCGGAGAGCGACCTGCTCGCGGTCTACTTCGGTGACGGCACCCAGATGCACGACTTCCGGACGTTCCAGGATCACGTGGCGCCGCGCACGCGCAGTGACCTGCTGTTCAAGGGCGCGGTCGAGGACACCGCGCGGTCCGTGTACAGCGGGCTGATCCGAATCCGACCGGACGCGCAGAAGGTCGAGGCGACCCAGTCGAACCGGAACCTCGTCTTGACCGAAGGCGCCGGCGCGGAGTCGATCCCCAACCTCGAGATCGAGGCTGACGACGTCCGCTGCTCGCACGCGTCGACGGTGGGCCCGATCGACGACGACCAGCTCTACTACCTCGAGTCGCGGGGGGTGAAGCCCGAGGACGCCGAGCGCCTGATCGTGCTCGGCTTCTTCGAGGACGTCTTCGCCCGCCTGCCCGTCCCCGAGCTGGCGACGCCGCTGCGCCGAGCGGTGCACGAGAAGGTGGGCCATCTCCATGGTGATCGGCAGTGACGACGACCCGCGTGTGCTCGGTTGCCGACGTGCCCGTGGGTGAGGCGCGCCGGTTCGACATCGACGGTCGTCGGCTGTGCATCGTGCACCTGCCCGACACCGCCGACGGTCGCTCCGGTTGGTACGCCGTGGACGACGAGTGCTCCCATGCCGACTTTTCCTTGGCCGAGGGCGACGTCTGGGCCGACGAGTGCGAGATCGAGTGTCCGAAGCACGGGTCGACGTTCTCGTTGACGACGGGCGAGCCGCAATCGTTGCCGGCCACGCGCCCGGTGGCCACCTATCAACTGCTGGTGGAGGGTGACGACGTGATGGTGGTGACGACATGAGCGTGCTGAAGATCACGAATCTCTGCGCGTCCGTCGACGGGGTGGAGATCCTGCGCGGCGTCGATCTCGAGATCGGCTCCGGTGAGGTGCACGCGTTGATGGGCCCGAACGGCTCGGGCAAGAGCACGTTGTCGCACGTGCTGATGGGGAGGTCCGACTACACGGTCACCGACGGGTCGGTGACGATCGACGGCGACGAGCTCCTCGGCCTGCCCACGTGGGAGCGGGCCCGACGAGGCCTGTTCCTCACCCACCAGTACCCGGTCGAGGTGGCGGGGGTGCGGGTGGTCGATCTGGTCAGCGCCGCGACCGACAGTCAGGTTGACGACGCGCGGGTGCAGACGGAGGCCGGTCGGCTCGGCGTGCGGGAGGAGTTCCTCACCCGGGGCGTCAATGTCGAGTTCTCCGGTGGTGAGCAGAAGCGCACCGAGACGTTGCAGCTCGCGGTGTTGGAACCGCGCTTCGCGATCCTCGACGAGATCGATTCGGGCCTGGACGTCGACGCGTTGCGCGATGTTTCCCGACGAGTCGCGGCGATGACCGAGGAGCCCGGTCTCGGCGTCCTTGCGATCACTCACTACGCCCGGCTCCTCACCGAGTTGCGACCGGACCGGGTCCACGTGTTCATGGGTGGTCGGGTGGTCACCTCGGGTGGTCCC
>CAZJBJ010000221.1:0-3480 GCA_964544295.1 uncultured Bifidobacteriaceae bacterium | reverse complement strand
GGATCTCCGGTCTGATGCGCGAGCAACGTCATCGCGAACGCGGTCACCCACCACCATCGGTCGACTGCGGGATCACTGGCGACCAACGTGAGCAGCGGGCGCGCGCCGAGGGCCGCCACCACCTGCCACTGAACGAAGCAGAGTGCGGCCAGGGTCGGAGCGGTCCAGGCCGCGACGGTTCCGGTATGTGCAGGAGTACGCGCTCGCGCCAGGGCGGCGACGGCCAACGTCGACGTGGCCAGCGCTGCCGCGATCGCACACCATCCCCAACGAGGAACCGGTACACCCGGATGCACCACGCCACTCACGACGAGTTGGAATACGAACACTGCGGTGACGATACCGATCGCAGCTCCGATACGGATCACACTCCGGCTGCGCAACGTGACCGGCACCGGGTCCAGGGTGGCCGCGGCGGGGTCGTCGAGTGCGTAGCCGATCCCGAGGG
The DNA here is from genome assembly GCA_964544295.1 of uncultured Bifidobacteriaceae bacterium. Classification (GTDB taxonomy): domain Bacteria; phylum Actinomycetota; class Acidimicrobiia; order IMCC26256; family JAENVU01; genus JAENVU01. Next base: position 3,032 of record CAZJBJ010000221.1, on the reverse strand, counting down.
CCGAGACGACGGCGGCGCCGAGCACGGCGACGTCCACCGAGCGATCCGAACGGAAGAGGATCAGCGGCATCACGCCCAGCGCGGCGGACAGTGCGACGGGCGTATAGCGAATGGCACGCAGGGTCCCGGCGACGACCGACCGTTCCACGGTCATGTGCAGACCCGGAGTCCGCGCGGCACCCGGGTCGTCGTGGAGTCGGTCGGGTCAGCGACGGAAAGGTGCTGCGCCAACTGCGTCGACGTCGTGGCCGGATCGGTCCACCGCTCCCACCCGGCGCGCAGGAGTCCCTTCGTCTGCGACCGCTGGGCCAGCGCGAGGGCCAGTCTGACGTCCGTCCGCGCGTAGACGACGGGCACGGTCGTGTCGGTGTCCCAGGTGGCGGGCCAGTACGTGATGGCCCAGGGCGCGGACGCTGCGTCCCACGTGTCGCCGATACCGTCGGCCTCGGCCGCGACGGATTCGTACCAGGCCTCGAAGTCGGATCCCGTGGCGACGATCAACGCCCAGACCGCGATCACCGCGCGGGCCTGCCCGCCGGAGTAGCACGGTCGACCGTTCTGGTGCACGACCCGGGGGAGCCCGACCGATGCGTGGGCCGGAAGCACCCACCATGAGAGGTTCAGTTCGCCGCTCTCGTCGGCGCGTCGTCCGCCGGCGTAGCCGTAGCCGGTACTCATTCCCGTCACCCGTTTCCGTACCTCAGGCTCGAGGGCGTCGCGGCCGCGGTCGCCCACCTGCTGGATGGCGGCGTAGGTCGGTGATGTGACCGGGACCGTGGCCCGAACCTCCTCGGCGCCGCGTATCCAGACCGACTGCCAGCGTTCGTAGCCGGAAGCGGTGCAGGCGCGGACGCTGCCGGACTCGCGACATCGGTGACCCGGCTCGTTCACCCGTTCCGCGACGCGACGGACCTCGGCGGTCGACGGTGTGGAGAGTTGCATCAGTGCGGTGCCGACCGTGAGGGCGACGGTGAGTGCGAGCGCGATGGTGACCGCGCGGTTCCGGTGGTGTCGCACCAGCGCGACGATGAGGGCGATCCCGACCAGGCCGATCACGTACGCGAGATGACTCCAGCTCGGGCGGATCATGAATTCGGGAGCGAGGTGAGGAGGCGGAGCGGTCCAGGGGGCGAGGAATCGGGCTCGCTGGGTGAGGCCGTTGAGTCCCCCGGAGGCGAAGAGGATCGCGATGATCGCGACCGGTGCCGCGAGCCCGAACGGGATCCAGCGGGCGAGCGCGCCACCGAGGGCCGCTCCGCCGGCGACCAGGGCAATGGCAAGCAGGCTCTCGGGGAGCCATCCCGGGCCCCAGCCCCCGGCCGGGTTCGCCGGCGTGGCCCCCGTGGTGTTCGCGATGGCGAGCACCGTCATCGCGACGAGCAGCAGGACGGCGAACGGCCACGCGCCGACGATCGTCGCGAGGGTGCGCGGGGTGTGGCCGACCGGTGTCGCGAGTGTCAGCTCCGTCGTCCCGTCGCGCCGATCGCGGAGCACCGCGCGGTTGGTCGCGATGAGGGCCATGCCGGTCACCGGATACGCCAGGATCCCGAAGTGCAGGAACAGTCGGCCGACGATGGCCGCGTTGTCGTAGATGTCGATCCAGCCCAGCATGGCCGCCGTCGACAACGTCGTGAAGAGGATCGCCACGGCGAAGCTCAAGGTCGTGACTTGCAGTCGGGCCTCGAGCATCGTGAGCGAGGCGACCACGCTCGATGCTGATGATCGGTGCCGAGCGTGCGTCGACGGCTCGGCGCGAGGCGACGGTGCCGGAGCCAAGGGTCGCCACTGGTCCTCGACGTGCCCCTGCGATCGGTACTGCCGAATCAGCCACCAGGCCCCGGCGACGAGTGCGACGAGGGCGATGATCTCCATCATCAGTGCATCCCGGAGGGCGCGGCCGCGCGCGCCAGGAGGAGATAGCCGTCTTCGACGGTCGGCGCGACGAGGTGCGCGCCGACCGGTGGATCGCCGAGATGGCGGACCTGGCCGTCGCCGGTCACGTACGCAAGCGTCGCGTTCGGATCGCGTGAAGCCGCGCTCCACACCCGATCGCGAGCGACCGCGGCCAAACCGTCTGGCGTTCCGTCGAACCGGACCTTGCCTGCGTCGAAGACGATGACACGTTGACACAGTGCAGCGACATCGTCGGTCTGGTGCGTCGAGAGCAGGGTGGTGGTGGTCGAGCGAGCGGTCAGCAACTCGCGGAAGCGGAGTCGCTGTTCGGGATCGAGGCCGGCGGTGGGTTCGTCCAGCACCAGGAGATCGGGTTCGCCGAGGAGTGCCTGGGCGATCCCGACCCGGCGGCGCATTCCACCCGACAGGGTCCGGATCGGAGTGCGGGCCGCGTCGGCCAGGCCGACGAGCCCGAGCACCCGGCGGACCTCGTCGTGACGGATCCGACGATTCGAGTACTCCTTGAGCACCGCCACGTAGTCGACGAAGGCGAAGGCACTGAAGTTGCGGTAGTAGCCGGGTTCCTGGGGGAGGTATCCGAGCCGTCTGCGGATCTCGACCCGCCCGTCGGCAGTCGCCGGATCGTGCCCCGAGACACGCAGGCGACCGGTGTCGGGCGCGAGCACGGTCGCGATCATGCGGAGCAGCGTGGTCTTCCCGGCACCGTTCGGGCCGAGCAACCCGGTGATCCCGGGAGTGAAGGTGAGGTCGACGTCGTCGACCGCGCGAACCCGACCGAAGTGCTTCGACACGTCCGTGAGTTCGATGCTCGTCATCGGCTCGTCTCCCATCGGGTCGAGTCGGCAATGGCGTCGCGATGCCTCCAGGCGTAGATCGAGCAGAACACCGTGAACGCCAGCAGCCCGAGCTGGGCGGGGACTCCGAAGATCACCATCTGACTCGCGATGGCATCGCCATGCAGTCGTGAGGTGTACAGCGCTGCGGGCACTGCGACCGCCCAGAGGGCGCCGGCGGCAGCGGCTCCGCGTTCGATGCCGAACCGGGGAGCCAGACACAGTGCCAGGCCGACCACCGCGAGCGCCGGCAAGGCGCACCACATTGCCGTCAACATGCCGTAG
>CAZJBJ010000220.1:0-3521 GCA_964544295.1 uncultured Bifidobacteriaceae bacterium | reverse complement strand
AGGCCGTGGTCCAGTGGCGAGATCGCGAGCTCGTCGGCGGGCCCGACCGTGCCGTTGACGCAGACGATGGGGGCGGCGCTCATGGGCGCGCGGAGGCGAGGAGGGGTTCGCCCCGTTCCCCGGCCAGCATCAGGAGGCGTGCAGCTTTGAGTTCGGTCTCGGCCCACTCGGCGCGCGGGTCGGAGTCGATGGTGATGCCGGCGCCGACGCCGAAGGTCGTCGCCGTCGGCGTACACGTGAACGTCCGGATCGTCACCGCGAGATCGGCGCGCCGACGATCCGCGTCGATCCACCCCATGGTGCCGCAGTAGAGCCCGCGGCGGACCGGTTCCAGATCGTCGATCGCCTGCATGACCCTCGGCTTGGGTGCTCCGGTGATCGACGCGGGCGGGAACGTGGCGCGCAGGAGCGTGCCGAGCCCGGTCCCGGGTTCGAGTCGACCCCGGACCGTGCTCACCAGGTGGACGAGACCGGGGTGGGTCTCGATCCGGCACAACTCGGGGACCGCGATCGACCCGGGGACGCACACGCGGCCGAGGTCGTTGCGCGCTAGGTCGACGATCATGACGTTCTCGGCCTGGTCCTTCTCGCTGGCGCGCAGGCGCTGCGCCCGCGTGGCCGTGCCCTTGATCGGCCGGGTCTCCACCTCGTCACCGGCGAGGGCGAGGAACCGTTCGGGGGAGGCCGAGACGACGGCGAGTCCGCCGCCGTCTCGCCAGAAGGCCCGGTGCGGCGCCGGATTGCCGGATCCGACGGCGGCCCATAGCGCGATCGGATCGATCGTCGGGCCGGTGAGTCGGCGCGTGAGGTTCACCTGATATGCCTCGCCGGCGCGGATGAGTTCGTGGATCGCGCCGACCCGTTGCTCGTACGCGGCCCGCGACAGGCTCGACGTCCACGCCGGGCTGACCGGGACCGATCCGACCGGGCCCGAGTGGGTGAGCGCACGATCGAGCGCGTCGCGCTCGGGTCCCGAACCGTGGTGGACGACCCGACCGTCGTCGTGGAGTTCGGTACGCGCCGCGAAGCGGACGAAGTGGAAATCGGGGACGGCGTCCGGGTCCGCCGCCCGCGGCGCCAGCCGCTCGACGAGTCGGCCCAGGTCGTAGCTCGCAACCCCGGCCCACCAGCCCTGCTCGAGGCCGTCGAGGCGGGCGAACACCCCGGGATCGCCGGTACTCGGCCCGATGGCGTCGAGGATCCCGACCGCGACCACGGTGGCCGAGCCGTCCCTGACCACGGTGGCCGGCAGCGTCGGCGGGAGTGCCGCGAGGACCGAGGCGAAGGTCATCGGATCGCAGGCTAGGCGTCGGCGGTCCTTGACGCCTGCTGAGAATCGGCGGGACCGCCCCGGCATTCCCGGGTCCGGCCAGTACCATCGACGAGCCGTGGCACTTTCCCCCGCCTCCTGGCGCGTCTTCCGACGTCGATTCCTGACCGCGAGTCTGGTCAGCCTCCTCGTGATCGTCGTGAGCATCGTGTACCTGAACCAACAGGTGAGCGCGAAGCTCCGGGCCACGAAGAAGGTCGCGCTCACCTTCCCCGAGGGTTCGGCCGAGGGCGGGAACTACCTCATCATCGGTTCCGACTCGCGCGACTTCGTCCAGGACGCCGGTCAGGCCCAGGCGTTCGGGACCAACGCCGACGCGGGGGGCAAGCGGTCCGACACGATGATGGTCCTCCATCTCGACCCGGCGACCAAGACGAGCCTGCTCGTCTCGTTCCCCCGCGACCTGCTCGTCGACATTCCCGGGCACGGCCTGGGTCAGATCAACTCGGCCTTCAACGACGGACCGCAGAAGGTCGTCGACACCCTCAAGGCCAACTTCGACGTGGACGTGAACCACTACGTCGAGGTCGACTTCGCCGCGTTCGTCAGTGTCGTGAACGCGGTGGACAAGATCCCCGTGTACTTCCCGCAACCGTCCCGGGACAAGTACTCCGGGCTCAACATCCCTTACGCCGGGTGCATTGCGCTCGACGGTGACGGTGCGCTGTCCTACGTGCGGTCCCGTCACCTCGAGACGCTCGACGAGCAAACCGGACGGTGGCGCGACGCCAGCCCGCGGGCGGACCTCGACCGTATCCAACGTCAGCAGGACTTCATCCGGAAACTCGCGGCCAAGGCGTCGGCCAAGGCCGGGGAGAACCCACTCACCGCGATCGACATCGCGGACGGCGTCGTGTCGAAGTTGACGGTCGACGAGCACCTCAGCCAGGACGACATCCTGCGACTGGTCAAGACGTTCCGCAACGTCGATCCGACCCAGAGCGGCGCGCTGGAGATGGAGACACTCCCGGTCGAGGAGTCCAGTACCCAGGCCGGCCGTCTGGTGGCCAAGCAGCCCGAGGCCGACCAGCTGCTCGCCCGCCTCCGGGCGACGAGCGACACGCCGGCGCCGTCGGACCAGCCGGTGCGGCCCGTCGACGTGACCGTCGGCGTGCTGAACGGTTCGGGGGTCAACGGTGCGGCCGGGAAGGCGCTGGGCCTGTTGCAGGAGCGCGCGTTCGCGCCGGGGACACCCGGGAACACCGCGATCACCGACACGACCCTGGTCCGCTACGGGCCGAACAACCTGGCCAAGGCCGAACTGGTGTCCCGGTATCTCGGGGGCGTCGGCAAGCTCGTGGCCGACCCGTCGCTCGGCGACGTGGACGTGATGATCGTGATCGGGAAGGACTGGCGGGGGATCCAGGGTCGGGACAAGGCGGCGAAGCCGGCCCCGACCACGACGACCACCGCGGCGAAGGGCTCCGCAGACAAGAAGTCGACCACGACGACGGCGCCGGCGGGCCCCGTCTGCTGAGGCGACGACCCCGCCTTCGACGGCATGACCCGGACCCCGGGGGTCCTAGAATCCTCTGATGCCCACGCTCTTGGTGACCGGCGCCGCCGGGTTCATCGGCTCGAATTTCGTCCATCATTGGCGCCGCTCCCATCCGGGCGACGCCATCGTCGCGGTGGATCTGCTCACGTATGCCGGGAATCGTCCGAATCTGGCGGATGTCGAGGGTGAGATCACCTTCCTGACCGCAGACATCGGCGACGCATCGGCGATGACCGCCGCCCTCGAGGAGCACCGCGTCGACATCGTCGTGAACTTCGCGGCCGAGTCACACAACAGCCTGGCCATCCTCGATCCGGGTCGCTTCATGCGCACCAATGCGCTCGGGACCCAGGTGCTGTGCGATGCAGCCCGCCTGGTGGGGGTCGAGCGCTTCCACCACGTGTCCACCTGCGACGTGTACGGCGATCTGGCCCTCGACGATCCGGGCGCGTTCACCGAGGAGTCGGCGTACCGCCCTCGCACGCCGTACAACGCGTCGAAGGCCGCGGCCGATCACATCGTGCGGGCCTACGCGGAGACGTTCGACCTGCCGATCACGATCACCAACTGCTCGAACAACTACGGACCGTTCCAGTTCCCGGAGAAGGTCATCCCGTTGTTCGCGACGCGTGCGATCCAGGACGAGTCGCTCCCGCTCTACGAGTCCACCGCCAACCGACGGGAGTGGCTCCA
>CAZJBJ010000219.1:0-3535 GCA_964544295.1 uncultured Bifidobacteriaceae bacterium | reverse complement strand
GTACCGGCGCGTGCTCGGGGCGAACGGGAAGTCGACACCACTCGTCATGACGAGATCCTGCGTGCCGGCATTGGTGAGGTCGGCGAAGGCCGCGCCCCAACCCCAGCCACCGTCGCGGACTCCTGCCAGATCGGTGACGTCGGTGAACCTCCGGTTGCCGTCGTTGCGATACAGACGATTGCCCGAGATGGCGTACCCGCAGTATCCGCCCTCACACGGTGGGGTCGTACCGAAGATCGAGGTCACGAAGATGTCGGGCCGGCCGTCACCGTTGTAGTCGGCCACGGTGAGCCCCATGCCGTTCTCGTCGGTACCCACGCCTGCCGATTTCGTGCCGTCGGTGAAGTGATCGCCGTCGTTCCAGAACAACCGGCTCGTGCGGAAATCGCTCGCCAGGACGAGGTCCGCCCGGGCGTCCGCGTCCAGATCGACCAAGCGGGCACCGAAGCCCAGGACCGGCAACGTCGGAGTCTCGGTCGCCACTCCCATCCGATCGGTGACGTCCTCGAACTCCCCCGGCCGACCCGACGCGCCGAGATTTCGCAGAAGTCGTTGATCCGACTTCCCGGAGTTCGCCGTCCATTCGGCCGACGACCACTCGGTGACGAAGAGGTCGATCCAGCCGTCGTTGTCGATGTCCCCGAACGTCGGCGTGAAGCCAGTGTGTACCCGGTCGCCGAGTACCGCGGCGCCTCGACCGACCGCGTCCTCGTCGAAGCGCGACCCGTCACGATTGCGGAACAGGAAGTTCCGGGTCCCGGCGAGGGTGGTCACGTACAGGTCGGGGCGTCCGTCGTTGTCGATGTCGCCCCACGCCGCGCCGTTCCCCGGCTCGGTCATCCCGGTGAGGCCGGACTCGGCGGTGACGTCCACGAACCGGCCGCGACGGTTCTCATAGAGATGGCCCGGACCGTCGAGCGACGTCAGAAACAGGTCGACCCAACCGTCGTCGTTGAAGTCGGCGGCCGCGGCACCACCCGCCATGCGCTCGGGCAGGCACTGATCGCCGGACGCTCCCGTGATCTGGGCCGCCGCGAGGTGCGGAAACTGCGCGGCGAGGCGCGCGGGATTGAGCAAACAGTCGGCACCGGTGCGCCGGACCGACTGCCGGTGCGTCAACCCGACCCGCGCTGCGACTTCTCGGAACCGGACCTCGTTCGTCGGACGTGGTGCCCCGACCGACGAGCCGGTCGAACTCGCGGAACACGCCGTGATCGCACCGGCGACGGCCGCGGTCACGATCCAGCGTGAGGCGCTCATTCGTCGGGCGGGGTACACGGTCGCTCCACGTCGCAGAGACCCGGGTTCATCGGCGCGAACATTCCCCAGGCGTTCTCCCGACCAGGCACGACCCAGGCGTGGAGCATCCAGAGGTCGCGGCCCGGGATCAACACTCCCTGTGCGCTTCGGCACCGACGACGCGAGGAGTGCTCGCCCACCAGGACGCCGCGCACCACGCACATGCGATCGTGCCGGTGCCAGACCGCGCCCGCCGCGCGGAACCCGTCGGGTTCGGCAGCGGAACGGACGAGATAACTCAACCCGACCAGGTGGGCATCGGACCCGTTGCCGTCGAAGAGCAGCATCGCCGGAGAGCGAGCCGCGAACGGCCGGGTGACGCGGGACCAGTCGACCCAGTGCGCCCCGATCCCGGGCAGGAACCGGCTGGCGAGTCGATATCCAGCCTGCGCCGCATCGGCAGGTCGGTCGACCGTCGCGGCAAAGCGCCGGGCCGCGGACGACTCCCGCTCGAGTTCGCGCACCGCCGCAGGGTCAGTGGGCGTGATCGCGGCGACCGGACCGACCTGTTCCATCGCCAGTGCCATGTCGTGCTGATCGTGGGCCGACGGAGCGGGATCGCGTGCCAGGGTCGCGATCGCGAGCCGGTCCGCGCGGTCGAGCGGCGGCACCCGCTGGGCCTCGGCCGGCGTGAACGCCGTCGAGGTCGCGGTCGCCGACTCCGTCGCGTCGCCGTCCGATCTCGCCGAGGTCGCGTCGGGCAGGAAGGGCACGGCCGCGCCGCGGTCGGCGGCCGCCGACAACGCCCACACCGCCAGCATCGTGGGGTGCCAACTCGGGACGCGGTTGGCCGGGTCCACCCACGAACCGTCCGGACGTTGCGCCGCGACCACCGCCCGCACGGGCCCCTCGGGCAACGGCTCACCGAGGAAGGCCAGCATCGCCAGCCGCTCGATGGCGAGGTCGTCGACCACGGTCGCCGCGTCCGCCTCGGCGCGGAGGGCGGTGACCAGGTCGCGTCGGAGCACGTCGTCCGCCGCCGGCATACATCGACGCTCATGCGCGATTCCGAGGGCGACTGCCGCGTGCGTCAGCGGATAGCCGCCCTGCGCTGCGACCCTGCGGATCGCGGCCGGAAGCTGCGCCGAGGGGTCGGAACCGGATCGACAGACCAGGGCATCCGCGATCACCACCTCGTAGTCAGGGGCTCCCGCGAGTTGACGCTGCGTCGGTGCCGGTGCGGCGGGATCGACGAGCCGACCCAATCCACCGGAGCTGCCCGCGTCATCGGCGCGGAGCATCCGGCGGGCGAGCGCGCCCGCCCCGGCCAGTTCGGGCCAGTCGAACCGGCGCGCGAGGTAGTCGGGGATGGAGAGCGACGCCGGATCCATCTGGGTCAGCAGACGCGCCAACGCGGCGGCACCGCGACCCGCGGGTTCACGCAGCGCCGGATCGAGGGGTGCGCCACCGACGACGGCGTTCGGCTTCGTGACGGGCTTCCGCACGGCACTCGGCGACGAGCCGCTGGAGCAGGCCGCCGTCGACACCACGAGTGCGCTCGCGAGGATCGCGCGGCCGCGGCCTCCGCCAAGGAGACCGCGGCCGCCGATCACCGACCTATGGCGTCGAAACAGTGTCGACGTAGGATTTCAGGCTCGAGGCCGCACCGGTCGAGCCGGTCGAGCCGGTCGCGCCGGTGGTCCCCGCCGCCCCGTTGAATCCGGCGTAGCAGCCGTTGGTGTTGACGTTCTCTCCGACGCCCGAGTTGCCTCGGGTACCGGCCGCGCCACCCGTGCCACCAGCCCCGCCGTTGCCGCCGGCGCCGCCGGGACTGGTTCCCTTGGTGAGCGTGTTGGTCCCCGCCAGGGTGACGGTTCCGGTGCCTTGTTCGTACACGACGATGCTCGGACCACCGGCACCACCGCCACCGCCACCGGCACCGCCGCCGCCTGAGCCGCCACCACCGCCGCCACCGGAGCCGGCCTCCTGACCCGTGTCGCAGTTGCCGCCGTTGCCACCATTGCCGCCGGCCGTGCCTGCCGAACCCGTGCCACCGGCGCCACCGGCGCCGCCGTTGCCGGACGTCAGGGTCGAGTTGGTCACCACGGCGCCGGAGTTCCCGACGACGTACAACGCGAAGGCGCCTCCGCCCGGCCCGCCGCCGGTGCCGCCGCCGGTGCCACCGCCACCGCCACCACCACCGCCGCCGCCACCGGCCCCGGCATCCGCAGCGCAGCCGCCGACGGAGCCCTTGTCGCCCCCGCCCCCGCCACCGCCCCCGCCCCCGCCACCGCCC
>CAZJBJ010000218.1:1638-3645 GCA_964544295.1 uncultured Bifidobacteriaceae bacterium | reverse complement strand
GTCACGTTCAAGTACGGGCTCGGCGACGAGTTCATCAACGTCCTCCAGGTGCTGCACAAGCTGGGCCTCGACCGGACGGACAAGCTCCGTGTCGGCGGGGCCGAAGTGTCGCCGCGGGACGTCGTCGCGGCGGCGCTGCCAGACCCGGCCGGGCTCGGCGACAGGATGCGCGGCAAGACCTGCGCCGGGACATGGGTCACCGGCACGGGGACGGACGGCAAGCCACGGGCGGTCTACCTGTATCACGTGGTCGACAACGAATGGTCCATGCGCGAGTACGGGTCCCAGGCCGTGGTGTGGCAGACGGCGATCAACCCGGTCGTGGCGCTGGAGCTGCTCGCCACGGGCGCCTGGAGCGGGTCCGGAGTGCTGGGCCCGGAGGCGTTCGACGCGGTCCCGTTCCTGGACCTGCTGACGGCCTATGGCTCACCGTGGGGCCTGCGCGACGGCGGCTGACCCTCAGGGCGGTGGCTCCCAGGTGATCTCGTGGCTGGTGGCGCCGGGAGCCGCGAAGCGGACGAGCCGCTCGGCCTCGTCGCCCAGCGCCACGCGTTCGCCGGCCGGGATCGTGACCGACGGGTGCATCCCCAGGGCCGCGTGTCCCTTGGCCGTCGCGATCATCCACCAGCCCGCGACGAATCCGTCGACGGTGAACGTGGGCAGGAAGTCCCCGTTCTTGATGCGGACCACCTGATCGAACAGGGCGCCGGGCAGGATCCGCTCGCGGACGTCGTACGCGATGATCACGCTGTCCCACCGGGCGAGGAATCGGACCGGGGCATCCTCGTCGCCGGTCGCGATGGGGAGGCCCTCGAGGTCGACCAGGTCGCGCCCATCGGGGCCCACGAAGCGGCGAACGCGCTCACCCAGCCCGTCGAGGGCGGCGCGGACGAGTGGGAGGCGCGGCTGCCCGACCCACTTCCCGATGTCCGCGGCCGACGCCGGACCGTAGGCAGCCAGGTATCGCTCCGCGGCGATCGCGAGCGCGGTCTCCGGAGTCGGGGCGGTCGCGCCCGGGAGCCACGTGCCGAGGTCGATGTACCGAGCCTTCGCGAAGGAATCCCACGCCCCGGACGGTGGCACGTGCACGAGTCGTCCCGGCGAACTCGCGACCCGGAACGGCACGCCGCGGACGCCCGCCGGAGCGACCTCGGCCAGCCGGGCCGCGGGCGCCACCGTGTCGAGGAACGCCTCCATCTCCGCGACGGTGCGCGGTTCTGCGGCGTAGGCCAGCAACTGCCGATGGAGCTCGGCGACATCCACGCCGGCCCGTTCGGCGGTGGCTCGCCAGTTCCGGATCCGGGCCTGCGACGCAGCCACGTCCAGGGCGGCGACATCGTCCGCGGCGACGAGATGCAGCGTGGAACGCATGAGCGTGCCCTTGACCACGGTCCGTTCGCGCAGCGCCGCCACGAGGTCCGCGATCTCGAATCCATCGACGCGCGACCAGAGCGCGACGTAGGGCGGGTTCGGCTGCTGCGCCTGGAGTCCCGCGAGCCGGCGAACGGCCTCGGTCGCGGACCACGGTGACCTGGCCAGGAGCGACTGGCGCATGAGCGTCGTCCGATTGAGTTGCCGCAGCGTCAGCGTCGCGGTCACGTCGCTGACACCCGGCCTTCGCATGCGAGATCGTCGGGCATCTGGCGAGGATAGCGGCGTCGGCGTAGGGTACCGGCATGTGCCGAAGCATCAAGACCCTTCGTCGTCCGGGGGAAGACGCGACGACCGGTGAACTGGAGGCCGCCGCCCGCCAGTACGTCCGCAAGATCAGCGGTTTCCGCGAGCCGAGCGTCCGCAATCGCGAGGCCTTCGACGCCGCGATCGCCGAGATCACCGCCGCGTCCGATCGGCTCCTCGATTCGCTTGGCGTGCGCGTGGAGGAGGGCCCGGATCGCTGGAAGCCGTCGCGGCCGGTGAACGCCTAGCGCCTGCTCGGTCGGGCGCCCGGGGTCCCGCGCGGCTGGCGTTTAAGTCCCGATATCGCCCCAGGCGGTCACGCGATCGATC
>CAZJBJ010000218.1:0-1538 GCA_964544295.1 uncultured Bifidobacteriaceae bacterium | reverse complement strand
GCCATCACGAACCGGCGCTGGGTATCGGCGAGCACGGGACCGGGGGTCATCGCGCACATCATGACCGGCTCGTACACTCGGGCGTGTGTCCCGTCGATCGTGGGTCGTCATCGCCTCGCTCGCTGCGGTCCTGGTGATCGTGCTGGTCGCCGTCGTGCGCCCGCGCGACCCCGGCCCCGTCACCGGACAGGCGTCCGCCACGCCCACGGCGACCGTCGCGGCGACGCCGACCCCCACGGTCGAACCCACCGCGACACCGACCGCCGCGCCGACCGCGACCCCCACGGTCGAACCGACGCCAGGAGCGGCGACCGCCGAACCGACCGGCGACCCACGCCTGCGCTACGCGGCATTCCTCCTGCGTCTCGACGACGACCGGACCGAGGTCGCCGAACTCAACGCCGCGCTCACGGCGGCGGCCCAGGCCGAGGACCTCGACGCCGTGCGCGCGGCATCCGTGGACATCCTCGACTTCGTCGAGGCCGAGCGGCTGTGGCTGCTCGACCACCCGCCCGCGCGCTGCTATCGGGGCGCCCACGCCTCGGCGCTCGACATGCTCGAGGCGTACGGGACCGCCGCCGAGCGGTTCATCGACTGGACGAGCGCCACCGGCGCCCTCGACCGACTCGCGGCCCTGACCGACGCCCTCGATGCCGCGAGTCAGGCGGGTGACGCGCTCGCCGACTTCGGTCGGGCGCTGGAGGCGACGTCGTGCCCGATCTGAACGACGAGTCGCGACCGCCCATCCGGCACATCACCGACCGGCGCATCCTCGCGATCCGCGGCGATTCGCTCGAGGTCCGCGGTGACCTGGTGGTCGGCGAGGCGCCGCTGGAGATCCGCGCGGCGGGCCCGGGGCAGGAGCCGGTCGCCGTGGCGGTCACGATGCGCACGCCCGGCTTCGAGGCGGAACTCGCCGTCGGGTTCCTTCGGACCGAGGGCCTGATCGAGGGTCCGGAGGTCCTCGGTACCAGCGCGGGCGATCCCACGAGGCTCAACCAGCCCGACGACACCATCCTGGTGCGGCTCGCCGTCCCGTTCGACGACTCGAAGGTGGCCGAGCGCCACTTCGTCGCCACGGCGTCGTGCGGGATCTGCGGCAAGGCGTCGATCGACGAGGTCGCGCTGCGGGTGGATCCGCTGCCGGACGGTCCGGTCGTGGCGCGGAACGTGATCCTGGCCCTCCCCGACCTGCTCCGCGCCGCGCAACGGGTGTTCGATCAGACCGGCGGACTCCATGCCATGGGCCTGTTCACGCCGCACGGGGAGCTGATCGCCCTGCACGAGGATGTCGGGCGCCACAACGCGCTCGACAAGCTGGTGGGTTCGCAGGTGCTCGTGGGTGCCCTCCCGCTCCATGACCGGATCCTGATGGTCTCCGGCCGGGTGAGCTTCGAGATCGTCCAGAAGGCGGCCGTCGCGGGCATCCCGATCCTATGCGCGGTCTCTGCCCCGTCGGATCTCGCCATCGAGACCGCCGAGCGGGTGGGCATGACGCTGGTCGGGTTCCTGCGGGGGACCGGCTTCAACGTCTACAC
>CAZJBJ010000217.1:0-3742 GCA_964544295.1 uncultured Bifidobacteriaceae bacterium | reverse complement strand
GCTCGAACGCGCGGGGCTGACCCTCGACGAGATCGACCTCGTCGAGATCAACGAGGCCTTCGCCCCGGTGGTGCTCGCGTGGGAACGCGAACACCATCCGGACATGGCGCGCGTGAACGTGAACGGCGGTGCCATCGCGCTGGGACACCCGCTCGGCTGTTCCGGGGCGCGGCTCATGGCGACGCTGCTGAACGAGTTGGAACGCTCCGACGGTCGGTTCGGACTGCAGACGATGTGCGAAGGTGGCGGTATGGCGAACGCGACGATCATCGAACGGCTCGGCTGAGCCGTGTCCGATCTCCTGCGGATCGCCATCGCGCTCGCCGCCGCGCTGCTGCTCTATCTCATCGCGGTCAAGGTCGTGCGGACGCTGCTGGCGCCGCCCCCGCCCGACGAACCCGACGTGACCCTGCTCAAGCCGGTCGACTACCGCTACCGCTGCATGGTGTGCGGGACCGAGGTCACGATGACGGCATCGCCGGAAGCCGACGCGCCCGACGCGCCCCGGCACTGCCGGGAGGACATGCGCCAGATCGGCGTGTCGACAACGCCCTGACCAGCACCGATACCCGATTATCCACAGGGTTGTCCCCACGCTGTGGGGAACGACAATCGTGTAACTCGGCGGGTCAGCGCAGCATCGTGGCGACGATGAAGCCGGCGGTGACCTGGCCGATCCCGATGAGCAGGAACGCGTTGTTGGCCCCGCCGGGGAGCATCCCGAAGTAGTTCGTCACGATGATGATGATCCCGAGCCCGAGCAGGCTGAACATCAACGTCGGCACCCAGAGCGGGCTGGGGGGCAGCGACGCGGGCTGCGCGGGAGCGGCGGCTCGCCCTTTGGTTTTCGACCGTGACTTCGACTGCGGCACGTCGGAGAGGTTAGCGATTCAGGCGCCGGTCCGACGTCGCCTCGTGGGACGGAGGCGTGACGCGCGCCGTCGTCACCGCTGCCTGCTCATGTCCCGGGCGACATCGGTGACCTGTTTGTCTCACGACCCGCATTGAGGAATCGCTACCGATCCGGGAATCGAGCCGAGGTCCCGGCCGCGATTCCGATACCGTCGCCGGATGGGCGCCCGGGTCCTCGTGATCGACAACTACGACTCGTTCGTCTACAACCTCGTGCAGTACCTCGGTGAGCTCGGCGCGGAACCGATCGTGCACCGGCACGACGCACTCCCGCTCGAAGGGCTCCTCGCCATCGAGCCCGATGCCGTCCTCGTGTCGCCCGGTCCCGGCCGGCCCGACGACGCCGGGGTCTCGCTCGACGCCATCGCCGCGTTCGGCGAAGCTGGTGTGCCCGTGCTGGGCGTGTGCCTCGGGCACCAGTGCATCGGACAGCGCTACGGGGGCGAGGTCGTGCGGGCCGAACAGGTGATGCACGGCAAGACGTCGGAGGTCTCCCACGGCGGGGTCGGCGTGTTCGCCGGTCTGCCGAGTCCGTTCACCGCCACCCGGTACCACTCGCTCGTGGTGGCGGCGAGCTCGATTCCGGACGCGCTCGAGGTCACCGCCCAGACCGCCGACGGCATCGTCATGGGTCTGCGTCATCGGGAGTTCCCGATCCACGGCGTGCAGTTCCACCCCGAAGCCGTCCTGACCGCGAGCGGTCACGACATCATCCGCAACTTCCTCGCCCTCGTTCCCTGATCAGGGCAGACGCGCGTCGCCCCCGGTGATCATCGCGAGGCCGTCGTGCACCAACGACGCGAGCGCCTCGGCGTCGAGGTCGGTCACGGGTACCGACGCCCCGTCCCGCAAGGCCCGCATCACCTCACCGCGCCGCTGACGGAACGAACCGGCGAAGGGCGCCTGCCGGTGACGGACCTCGTCGGGGAGCGGCCCGCGGGTGGCGCAGCGGCGCCGGAGCGGGCACGTCGCACATGACGGTGCGCGAGCCGTGCAGACCAGTGCGCCCAGATCCATGAGCGCGAGGAGCCGGTCGCGGCCGTGCAGACCTCGACCGATCTCGACGCTGGCCTGTTCGGCGGCCCGTTCCCCGAGTAGGTGGCCGCGCACGCGTTGGGTCACCCGCCGGATGTTCACCTCGATCGCCGGGACGTCGCGGCCGTGCGCCTGGGCTTCGATCGCGGCGGCCGTGTAGCGGCCGACGCCGGGAAGATCGGTCAGGTCGTCGGGCCAGCCCGCGTCGGCGATCAGGGTGGCGCTCTCCCACAATCGGCGGGCGCGGCGCGGATAGCCGAGCCGACCCCACGCGGCGATGACCGCACCGACCCCGGCCTCCGCCATCGCCGCGGGCGTCGGGAACCGGCCGATGAACTCCGGCCAGGCCGCGAGGACGCGGGCGACCTGGGTCTGTTGCAGCATGACCTCGCTCACGAGGATCGCCCACGGATCCCGAGTGTCACGCCACGGAAGGTCGTGCCGGCCGTGGTCGACGTACCAACGCTCGAGCGCGGGAATCCGCGCCGCGGTCACGTCGTCGTGGTCGTACTGGACGACGTCGTCGTCGGCGCCGGTGCGCCGACCGTGATGGCGACCGTGCTCCCGTCGTCGACGAGCGTGCCCGCGTTCGGACTCTGCGTGACGACCTTGCCGACGTTGGCCGGCGTGGTCACGACCTGGCTCACCGTCACCCGGAATCCGGCCGAGCTCAACGAGTTCTCCGCCTGGCTCTGGCTCATGCCCACGACATTCGGGACCGCGGTCTGTTTCGGTCCCGACGACACGATGAGCATGACGGTGCTGTCCTTGGCCGCCGGTTGACCGGCGCCCGGCTCGGTCCGGATCACCCGACCGGCCTCGACACTCCGGCTCGGCTCGGTGGTCTTGGCCACCCGGAATCCGGCGGCGACGAGCTGCTGGGTCGCGTCCACCTGATCGAGGCCGGAGACGTCGGGGACCGCGGTCGGCTTGGGGCCGGCGGACACGATTACCTCGATGTTCGCACCGGGCTCGACCTTGGTGTTGGCGGACGGGTTGGTGCGGATCACGTCGCCGACCTTGACCGTCTCGCTCTCCTCGGGGATCGGCGTGACGACGAACCCGAGCCGTTCGAGCCGCGCGGTGGCGGTCAGTTGGTCCAGACCGGCGACCTTCGGCACCTTGACGGTGCCGGCACCGTCGGAGACGAAGATCGTGACCTTGGTGCCGGTCTCGCGGAACTCACCCTCGCTCGGGTCCTGGTCGAACACGGTGTCGATCGGCTTCTGATTCGGCTCGCGGCGGACGACCACCTCGAAGCCCTGGGCCTCGAGCGTGCGGCGGGCTTCATCCGCGGTGAGCGAGACGACGTTCTTCACGGCGACGGTCTTGCCCGAACCGCCGTTGTCCCGGAACACCTGCACCAGCAGGAATCCCACGACCGCGATCAGCGCCACGAGCACGGCGATCACCATGATGACCGGACCCTTGGGCTTGTCCGACCGGGTCGAGGTGGTGGTGGGGACGACCGCGGTCTTGGCCACGGCCGCCGTCGGTTCGCCGACCGCCGCGATCATCGCCGTGGCCGGACCACCGATCACGGCATCGCCGCGCCGGAACCGCAGCAGGTCAGCCCGCAGGTCGTCGGCCGTCTGGTACCGAGCGGCGGGGTCCTTGGCGAGGCACGTGAGGATGATGGTCTCGAGTGCCGGCGGAAGGTCCGGCCGCCGCTGGGAGGGGGCGCGCACCGGTTCGCGGACGTGGAGGTAGGCGACCGACACCGCGTTGTCCCCGGTGAAGGGCACCACGCCGGTGACCATCTCGTAGAGCACGACGCCGAGCGAATACAGATCCG
>CAZJBJ010000216.1:0-3820 GCA_964544295.1 uncultured Bifidobacteriaceae bacterium | reverse complement strand
ATCTTCTCGTACGGGTCCTCGAGGTCGATCTCCTTGGCGATGGAGACACCGTCGTTGGTGATCGTGGGCGCGCCCCACTTCTTCTCGAGGACGACGTTGCGGCCCTTTGGCCCCAGCGTGACTCGGACGGCGTCGGCGAGCTTGTTCATGCCCGCTTCCAACGACCGACGGGCGTTCTCGGCGTACGCGATCTGCTTGGACATTGCGTGGTACCCCCTGGGGGATCGAGGACGGGGTCCGGATCGAATCTTCTGGTCCGTTAGCACTCGCCTCAAACGAGTGCTAGTCCATGTTGGCACTCTCGGGCCCCGAGTGCAAGTTGATCCCGCGGCGCGGACCCGGCCGGCCGCGGCGCACGAAACGGCAGGGCCCCGGCGTAGTGTGCCGGACCATGGCGGAGATGCACGATGCGACCGAGGAGTACCTCGAAACCATCCTCGAACTGGAGGAGGAGGGCATCGTGCCGATCCGGGCCCGGCTGGTCGAGCGCCTCGGGGTGTCCGCGCCGGCGGTCTCGGAGCACGTCAACCGACTGGTGGACGGCGGCTACACCGAGCTCATGGGTGACCGCTCGCTGCGATTGACGGACAAGGGCCGGGCCCTGGCGACCACGGTGGTGCGCCGCCACCGGCTCGCCGAGCGTCTCCTCGTCGACATCATCGGGCTCGAATGGGAAAAGGTCCACCGCGAGGCGGACCTCTGGGAGCACGCCATCTCGGCCGACGTCGAGGAGAAACTCATCGCCCTCCTCGGCGATCCCGGCACGTGCCCACACGGCAACCCGATTCCCGGCTCGGCCAACCGGGCCGACACGAGCGGGCACGTGGCGTTGGCCGACGCACCGGCCGGATCGTTCGTGGTCGCCCGGATCAGCGAGAAACTGGAACTCGACGACGCCGCGCTCGCGTTCCTCGCGGGCGCGGCGCTCATCCCGAACGAACCGGTCGAGGTCATCGGACCCGATCCGGCCGGGCGGGAAGTCCGTACCGGCACGGGCACGCACGCGGTGACCCGCGAACTTGCCGCGTTGATCTGGGTGCGAGCGGCCTGAAGGCCCTCAGGCCGTCACGGTGAACGTGTCGACCATGCCCTGGTCCTCGTGGTCGTCGATGCCGCAGACCACGCGGTAGGTGCCGGCCTCGTCGAGCGCGAGGACGACACGACCGGTTGCCCCCGGCTTGGTCGGACCGACCTCGCCGAGCGCCTCGCCGTCAGGTCCGAACACCTCGAGTTCGTGCTTCTCCGCCGGCGCGTCGTTCACCAGCGTGAACTCGATCACGTCGCCCTTGGTGAACGACGCGTCGGCAAGGCCCGCGAACTCGTAGTCGGTCGCGTTCACCGTCACCGACGCCGTCGGGTCGGGCGTCGCCTTGCCGCCGGATCCGGTGACCGTGATCGGTGTCCTGATGCCGTCGCCCTTCATGCCGGGCTTGCACGCCACCTCGTAGTCGCCGGCGGTGAGGTTGGCGTTGAGGTTGCGCGAGGTCCCGGGTCCGATGTTCTCGACCTCGCTCTTCACATCGCCCGACTTCGTGTACACGTACACCTCGGTGACATCGCTTCCGCCGTTGGTCACCCGGAACGTCACCGGCCCGGCCGTGAGGTCCGTCTTCGCGACCTCACACTCCGTATCCGTCGACTTCACCGCGATCGCGTCCTTCGAATCGGCACTCGACGAGCACGCCGCGGCACCCAGAACGACCGCGAGACCCAGGATGACGACGCGAAACGCTGGCATGACAAGACTCCTTAGGAGAGAGACCGGAGAGAAACCGAACGGGTCAGGCCGGAACGCCTGCCGTCGTCGCCGACGGGTCCGGCTCGGCGGCAGTCGTCGCCGAGCGGGACCGGCTTCCGACCAATCCACGGCAGAACAACGTCATCGTGGGAATCACATACGCCCACCACACCACGACCTCGAGGACCGTCGGATTCGGCGAGAAGTTGAACACGCCCTTGAGGAGCGCCCCGTACCAGCTCGACGTGGAGTACCACGAGGTGATGTCCCACGCACTTGCGGTCCCGAACGTGATCACACCGGCTTCCTGCAGGTCGTGGAAGCCGTACGCGAGCACTCCCGCGGCGACGATGATCAGCCCGATTCCCGTCCACGTGAAGAACCGTGCGAGATCGATGGCCACCGCCCGCCGGTAGATCAGGTACCCGAGCACGACCGCACTCGCCAACCCGAGCACGGCACCGGTGAGCGGTTGCACCGACGAACCGGTCGCTTGCGCGTTGGCCCAGAGGAACAGCGCGGTTTCGAGTCCCTCGCGCGCAACGGCGATGAACGCGGTCGCGACCAACGCGCCGGTCCCCATCGCGAGCGCGGTGTCGAGGCGTCCGTGGAGTTCCTCGCGCATCGAGCGCGCGGCGCGGCGCATCCAGAACACCATCCAGGTCACGAACCCGACGGCCAGGATCGACATGAACCCGGCGAAGGCCTCCTGGGCTTCGAAGCTCAGCGAGTTCGACGTATAGGTGAGGAGCGCGCCGAATCCGAGACTCAGGACGATTGCGCCCCCCACGCCGATCCAGATCGGCCCGAGCCGATCCCGACGCTCCGTCTTCACCAGGTAGGCGACCAGGATGCCGACGACCAGCGCGGCTTCCAGGCCTTCGCGGAGTCCGATGAGGAAGTTCGAGAACACGCTGTCACCTCGGTAAGTTAAGTAGACCTTACCTTACCGATCGCGGGACTCGAACGTCAACCCCGGCGGCCGAAAATGTCGGGATCAGTCATCCCCCCGCCACCGCCGGGACGATGCTGACCACGTCGCCGTCGGCCACGACGGTGTCGATCCCGTCGAGGAACCGGATGTCCTCCTCGGCGACGAAGACGTTGACGAACCGACGGAGCTCGCCGCCGTCGTCGAAGAGCCGACCGCGGAATCCGGGGTGGGCGGCGTCGAGTGCGGCGAGCACGTCGGCGAGTGGTCCCGGTTCGAGCGCGACTTCGGCGGCGCCGCCCGAGAGCTCGCGCAACTGGGTGGGGATGCGAACGGTGATGGTCATGACGGGCCTTCCTGGCCGTGAGGCCGGGTGAGCGAACCGGATGCGGTTCGCGGACTGACGAACGAACCGAGAATCAGGACAGCAGATCTTCGGGGGCGAACACCTCGTGGAACGCGTCGAGGTTGGCCGCGATCGTCGCGGTCGGGCCGACGGTCGGCACCACCGCGTCGAGTGTCTTGAGCCCGTGACCGGTGATGTAGGCGACCACGCGCTCGTCGGGCCGGATCACCCCGTCGGCCGCGAGGCGCTTGAGCGTGGCGATGGTCACGCCTCCCGCGGTCTCGGCGAAGATGCCTTCGGTCCGGGCGAGGAGCTTGATCGCGTCGACGACCTCGTCGTCGGTCACCGCGGCGAACCCGCCACCGGTGGTGCGCACCGCGTCGAGCGCGAAGTACCCGTCGGCCGGGTTCCCGATCGCGAGCGACTTGGCGATCGTGTCGGGCTTGACCGGCTTGATCGTGTCGGATTCGCCGAGCCACGCGGTTGCGACCGGCGAACATCCCAGCGCCTGTGCGCCGCTCACCCGCACCGAAGGCTCCTCGTCGAGCAGGCCCACCTTGTACAGCTCGTCGAAGCCCTTCCGGATCTTGGTGAGCAGCGAGCCGCTCGCCACCGGCACGACCACATGATCCGGCGTCTGCCAACCCAGTTGTTCGGCCGTCTCGAACGCAAGCGTCTTGGATCCCTCGGCGTAGAAGGTGCGCAGGTTCACGTTGACGAAGGCCCACGGGTAGGTGCCGGCGAGTTCGGTGCAGAGCCGGTTCACGTCGTCGTAGTTGCCGTCGATGGCGACGACGTTGCCGCC
>CAZJBJ010000215.1:0-3934 GCA_964544295.1 uncultured Bifidobacteriaceae bacterium | reverse complement strand
TTCCGGGACAATTGGCGGGCGGACTCCGGTTCCATCGCGGCCATGGTCGTGCTCGAAGCGCTGAGCGAATCGGGCCTGGCGCTGTCGGAACTGCGCAAGCCGTTCGAGCGCTACGCCGCGTCGGGCGAGATCAACACCAAGGTGGGTGACCCGCTCGCGGTGATCGAATCCGTCGCGGCTCACTACGCGGATGCCAGCCAGGATCGTCTCGACGGGTTGACCGTCGAGCTCGACGGCTGGTGGTTCAACCTGCGGCCCAGCAACACCGAGCCGTTGCTCCGTCTGAACCTCGAAGCGGCCGACGCCGCCGCGTGCGAAGCTCACACGAACGAAGTGTTGGCGCTCATCCGAGCCGAGTCCTAGGAGAACCATCGTGGCCCTCGATCCCCAGCTGCTCGAGATCCTCGCGTGCCCCGACGACAAGGGGCCGTTGCTGTACTTCGAGGCCGAGGGCGCGCTCTACAACCCCCGACTCAAGCGGCGTTACGCGATCCGGGACGACATCCCGATCATGCTCGTGGACGAAGCCGAGACCGTGAGCGACGCCGAGCACGACCGGCTCGTCGCCAAGGCCGAAGCCGAAGGCATCACCCCCACCTTCGAGGCATGACCGACAGTCTGGGGTTCCTGGACGCGGTCGCGGGTCTCCCTGAGCAGTTGGTCGCGGCCCACGAGGCTGCGGCTCGGGCCCTGAGCGCCGACAACCTGCCGGCGGCCGCGGACATTCGCAACATCGTGGTGCTGGGCATGGGCGGCTCGGGTATCTCCGGCGACGTCCTGGCGGCGGTCGCCAACGGCATGCTGCCGGTCCCGGTCACGGTGTTGAAGCAGTACCGGACCCCCGCGTTCGTCGGCCCCCACACGTTGGCGTTCGCGGTCTCGTATTCGGGCGGGACCGAAGAGACCCTGTCGATGACCACGGGTGCGCTCGATGCCGGTGCCCACGTCGTGGCGGTGGCGAGCGGTGGACCGCTGGCCGAACTCGTCACCGGTCGCGGCGGGCTGCACGTCGCGTGTCCGCCGGGCTACATGCCGCGCGCCGCGCTGGGCGCGCTCGTGGCCCCGATCTTCGTCGCACTGTTCCGCATGGGCATGCTGGCGGACGCGCACGCGCTCCTCGTCGGGGCCCAGGACCAGCTCGCGCGGCGCCGGGACGCGTGCCGGCCCGAGGTGACCGGTGCCGCCAACCCGGCCCGTGAGATCGCCCGGCGCATCGGGCGGACCATGCCGCTCGTGTACGGCGGTGGTGCCCTCGGCGCGGTGGCCGCGATGCGGTGGAAGGCCGACGTGAACGAGAACGCCAAGGCCCCGGCGTTCTGGAACACCCACCCCGAGCTCGACCACAACGAGATCTGTGGGTTCGGCCAGCACGGCGATGTCACCCGCCAGATCCTCACGCTCGTCGAACTGCGCCACGGTTTCGAGCACGAGCGGCTGACGCCCCGGTTCGTCGGCACCCGCGCCCAGATCGAGGAGTGCGTCGCCGACGTGTTGGAGGTGCGGGCCGAGGGTGATGGGCGCCTCGCCCAGCTCCTCGACCTCATGTACCTGGGCGACTGGGTGAGTTGCTACCTGGCCCTCGACAACGACGTCGATCCCGGTCCGATCCCCGCCATCACCACCTTGAAGGACCTGCTGGCGCGAAGCTGAGGTCGTGACCGAGCTTCCCTTCACCGCTGATCCTTCGACCTTCACCACCGCCGGCGAGGCCCGGCGCGTCGAGAAGCCGTGGGGGTGGGAGATCCACTGGACCCCTGAGGACCGGCCGTACGTCGGCAAGGTGCTGCACGTCTCGGCCGGCGCCCGACTGTCGTTGCAGGTCCACGACGAGAAGCAGGAATCGTGGTTCCTGATGAGCGGACGGGCCAAGGTGGTCTGGGACGACGGCACCGGCACGATGGTCGACACCGAACTCGAGCCGGGGTTGGGGTACTCCTGTGCGATCGGCCAACGTCACCGGTTGGTCGGGATCACCGACTGCGACGTGCTCGAGGTCTCGACACCGGAGATCGGTACGACGTACCGACTCGAGGACGACTACGCCCGTCCCGACGAGACCGAAGCGGTCCGCACCGCGCCGGGCCGGGGCTGGGCGGGCTGATCAGCCGGCGAGCCGGTACACCGTCACGGTGCCGTCGGCGCCGCTGACGAACGCGTGACCGTTGGCGATCACCGGCGACGCGACCGTCTCGCCGGATTGCGCACTCCACAGTGGTGTGCACAGGGCCGGGACCCCGGAGCAGCCCACGCTGCCGGCGGCATCGAAGGCGCGGGCCCCGTCCTCGGACCCGGCGAACACGAGGCCGTTGGCGATGGTCGGCGCCGCAGGCATGGCGGTGCCGAAGTCGGCCTGCCAGACCGGGGAGCATGCGGACGTGGGGTCCGCGCAGGCGGCGGCAAGGTCGAACCCGAGCAGCCGCGTCCCCGAGCCCACGAACACCCGGTTGCCGCTGACCGCCGGCTGCGTGTTGAACTCGTCGAGTTGGTCACTCATCCAGATCGGGCTGCAGCGCACCGGCTGGTTGCCACTGCACCCGCGGATCCCAGTGGCGTCGAACACCATGACGCGCGGTTGCTCCTCGTTGCCGAGATGGGCCGTGACGATGACCCGATCGCCGTCGATGATGATCGATTGGTCGTATTCGGAGGAGTAGATGCCGTTCGTCTGCCACACGACCGCGCCGGATGCGTCGTACCCCTGGACGGAGGCGTAGAGGTCGCGGACATAGACGCGGTTGTGCGTCACCGCGGTGCCGGCGCTCCACTGGTGACCGACCGGGGTCACCAGGATCGCGAACACCGGATCGCAGTGCTTCGGCGAGCCGGTGCAGTTCTTCTGTCCGGCCGCGTCGTAGCCGAGGAGGTACTCGGGTTCGATGTGCGTCCCGGTGTAGAGGTAGAAGCGTTGGAAGTGCATCTGGTCGAAGCGCAGCGTGCCGTCGCTCGGTATCGGCCCGGCGAAGGGGTTCTCGGTCCAGGACGGCGCGCACGCGGGCGGGCTGCCCGCGCAACCTTCCAGGGCGGCAGGGAACGCCTTGTCGTTCCCGAAGAGCATGTCGCCGATGATCTGCGTCGGGTCGGGTGCGCCGACCGCGGTCGCCAGCGGCACACAGGTCAGCGGGCTCCCCGAACACGACGGTGACGGATCGGCGGCGAACATCTCGGTGCCGCCGAGCCGACTGACGTAGAACCGGTCGCCCCGCACCAACAGCGCCGGCGGGAATCCGAAGGTGATCGCGTCTTCGGTGCGGAGGGAGGGGGTCAACGTCGCGACGTTGGCCGTGCTGATCGTGGACTCGAACGGGTTGGTGCCCCGATTCGTGCGGTCGAAGCGCTGCGCACCCCAGGTGCATCCGGTCGTCACCAGACCGATGGCCACCGCCACCAGCATCGTCGAGCGAAACCCGATCTTCATGCCGACTCCCCCCGGGGTTGGCAGGCGAGCGTAGGGCCTGAGGGAGGGCCGGGCAACGGCCGGTTCCGATGGCCCGGATCGATCCGCTAACCTCGGGCACTGGTCGGGCCCCACCTGGGGCTGTCATCCGGTGATCCGGGCCGACTCCCAACTTCACGGTCGGCTTCGACGCGCCGTGAACGATTCGAGGAGTCCCCATGACTGTCACCGAGGAACGCACGGCCGACTTCAAGGTCGCCGATCTCACGCTCGCCGAGTTCGGCCGCAAGGAGATCCAACTCGCCGAGATCGAGATGCCCGGTCTCATGGCCCTGCGGGAGCGCTACGGCGCGTCCCGGCCGCTCGCCGGCGCCCGCATCACCGGCTCGTTGCACATGACGATCCAGACCGCAGTGCTCATCGAGACGCTGACGGCCCTCGGTGCCGAGGTGCGCTGGGCGTCCTGCAACATCTTCTCCACCCAGGACCACGCGGCCGCCGCCATCGCCGCCGCGGGCATCCCGGTGTGCGCCTGGAAGG
>CAZJBJ010000214.1:0-4151 GCA_964544295.1 uncultured Bifidobacteriaceae bacterium | reverse complement strand
GCGAACGGTGCCCGGCAGGTGGAGTGCGCGGTCAACGGCCTCGGCGAGCGCGCCGGCAACGCCGCGCTCGAGGAGATCGTGATGGCGATCCGCACCCGCGCGGACTACTTCGCCGGTCTGGAGACCAACATCAAGACCGAGGAGCTGTCGCTCACCTCCCGGATGGTCTCCCGGCTCACCGGCTATCCGGTCCAGTTCAACAAGGCGATCGTCGGTCGGAACGCCTTCGCCCACGAGGCGGGCATCCACCAGCACGGCGTGTTGGAGGACCCCGAGACCTACGAGATCATGGATGCCGGCTCGGTGGGCCAGGAGGCGGCCCAGATCGTGTTGGGCAAGCACTCGGGACGGCACGCCTTCGCCGACTCGATGGAGAAGCTGGGTCTGCACCTCCAGGGCGACGCGTTGAACCAGGCGTTCGTGCGGTTCAAGGAACTCGCCGATCGCAAGGTGCAGATCACCGAGGCCGACCTCGAGGCCATCGTCGCCGAAGAACTGGGCACCGGCATCGTGCACCGATTCTCGATCGCCAGTTTCGAGTTCCGCGGCGGCACGTCCTCGACCCCGAGCGCCGACGTCGTCCTCACCGACGGCGACGCCAAGGTGGAAGGTCACGGCGAGGGCAACGGCATGATCGACGCAGCCATCGCCGCCATTGCCGAGGCCACCGGCGTGCACGGCACCGTGAACGAGTTCCACGTGTCGTCGGTGACGAGCGGTGGCGACGCGCTCGGCGACGTCGTGCTGCAACTCGACGCCGACGGGGTGCGGGCCAGCGGTCGTGGGGTCTCGACCGACGTGGTCGAAGCCTCCGCCCGGGCGTACCTGGCCGCGGTCAACAAGATCGTGCGCCTGCGCGATCGGCCCGAAGTCCGCGAACGCGTCGTCGGACCGTGACCGCGGCCGACGCGGCGCCGGTCAACCGTTGGGTCGACGCCGACCACGCGCGCGCGTACCTGGCCAACCGCGACGCGATCCCGTTCCGGGCCGAGGGGATGGCGGTCCTGGCCGAGTTCGTTCCCGCGGAGGTGGGTCGCGTGCTCGACCTCGGTACCGGCGACGGGATCCTGATGGGGCTGATCCGGGATCTGCGGCCGGCGGCGAGCGGGCTGGCCTGTGACTTCTCGGAGGAGATGCTCGAGCGCGCCACCGCCCGGTTCGCCACCGACGAGCGGGTCGAGGTCGTCCGGCACGATCTCGACGATCCGCTGCCGAGTGCCTGGGGGAGCTTCGATCTCGTCGTCAGCAGTTTCGCGATCCACCATGTGGACGACGACCACAAGCGAGCGCGGTACCGCGACGTCTTCGAACGACTCGAGCCGGGTGGCACGTTCCTGAACCTCGAGCACGTCGCCTCGGTGTCGGTCGAACTCCATCACGAGTTCCTGGCCGCCCTCGGCACCACGCCCGAACGAGACGATCCGTCCAACCTGCTGGCCCCGGTGGCCGACCAACTCCAATGGTTGCGCGAGATCGGATTCGACGCGGTCGACTGCCACTGGAAGTGGCGGGAACTGGCGCTGCTGGGGGCCGTCAAGCCCTGAACCGGGGGCACGCAGAATTTCGTTCAAGTTCGTGAACGTCCCGGACCGATACCTCTGATGGGTATTGGCACAACGGGAGGCACACTCATGGACTACCACGACTTTCTCACCTACCTCTTCGACCGGGATCAGACCCGGGAGCTGGCGGTCGAACTCGGCGTCGCCGTCGACGAGGTGCTCTACCGCGAGCGCGCGGTCGAACAGATCCCCGGCTGAGCCGATCACCTCACACCCCGCAGGGGAGTGACAGGATCCAGCGATGACGATGTCGCCGCCGGCGGGCTGGTACGCCGACCCATGGCGGGTCGCGAACTGGCGCTGGTGGGACGGCGGTCAGTGGACCGGCTACACCGACCACCAACCGGTCGTCGCCCCGAATCCGTACGCGGCCGTGCCGGTCGCACCCACCGCGGTGGACCACACGCGCCCGATCCGGGCCGGGTGGCTCGCCCTCGGCGGGGCGGTCGGCGGGGTCGCCCTCTCGGTCGTCGTCTACGTCGTCCTGCGGCTGTTCGGCGTCGCCCGCAACTCACCGCTGCTCACGCTGGCCGTCCAGTTCGGTCTGTGGATCCCGCTCGTCTCGGTGTGTGTGATCGCGGTTCGCCGCCACGGCAGCGGTTCACTGCGTGACCTCGGATTCACCGTACGCGGCATCGATCTCGCACTGGGCCTCGGCTTCGCCGTCGCGTCACTCATCGGCGTCGGCAACGTGGCGCGGGCCCTCAAGTCGATCGGCATCGAGCCGCAGCGCGAGAGCCTGATGGATCCGTTGCGGCGCGGCACGTTGACCACGGTCGTCATCGTGTTCATCGCCGTGATCGGTGCGCCCGTCGTCGAGGAGTTGTTCTTCCGCGGTCTGCTCATGGGCGGACTGGTCAGCCGGTGGGGTGCCCCGGTCGGCATCATCGTGCAGGCGGTGCTGTTCGGGCTCGTGCATCTGGGCCCGGCCGACGCGCGCGGCAACCTCGGCGTGTTCCTGTTGATCGCGCCGTTGGGTGCCGTGCTCGGAGTGCTGCGCTACGGCTTCAAGCGCCTCGGCCCCGGCATCGTGACCCACGCGCTCTACAACGCCGCGATCGTCGCGGTCGCGCTGTCGCGCTGACGCCTCAGACCGGCGCGCTCGGCAGGTACGCGGGCCGGCGGGCCTCGAACTCGCCGATCTCGGTGCCGTGGGTCTCCGTGATCCCGATGTCGTCCAGACCTTCCAGGAGCCGGTGCTGGGTGTAATCGTCGAGATCGAACGGCTCGTCCAGTGAGATCGCGGGCACCGCCAGCCGGCGGTTGACGACATCGACGACGATCTCGATCGACGCGTCGTCGTCGAGCGCCGCCATGATCGTGCGGACCACTGGCTCGGGCACGGTGACCGGCACCAGGCCGCCCTTCAGCGCGTTGTTGCGGAAGATGTCCGCGAAGCGCGACGAGACGACCGCCCGGAAGCCGTAGTCCTGCAGCGCCCACACCGCGTGCTCCCGGGACGAGCCGGTGCCGAAGTTCGGTCCGGCGACGAGCACCTGGGCGTCGGCATAGCGGTCCTGGTTGAGGACGAAATCGGACCGCTCCCGCCACTCGGAGAAGAGCCCTTCGCCGAAGCCGGTGCGCTCGACCCGCTTGAGCCAGTCCGACGGGATGATCTGGTCGGTGTCGACGTCCGAACGGTCGAGGGGCACCCCTCGGGCGACGATCTCACGGACTGCCTGCATCAGTGCTCCAAGTCTTCCGGGGTGGCGAAGTGGCCGGCGATCGCGGTCGCGGTCGCGACGGCGGGCGACACCAGGTGGGTGCGTCCGCCCTGACCCTGGCGACCTTCGAAGTTGCGGTTGCTGGTGCTGGCACAGCGCTCGCCAGCGGTGAGCTTGTCCGGGTTCATGGCCAGACACATCGAACACCCCGGCTCGCGCCAGTCGAAGCCGGCCTCCACGAAGATCGCGTCGAGCCCTTCCGCCTGTGCCTGTTCCTTCACCGCGAACGAACCCGGCACGACGAGGGTGCGGACGCCGTCCTTGACCCGCCGACCCTTGGCGACCGCGGCGGCGGCGCGCAGGTCCTCGATGCGCGAGTTGGTGCAGGACCCGATGAAGACCGTGTCGACCGCGATGTCGCGCATCGGTGTACCCGCGGTCAGACCCATGTACTGCAACGCCCGGGTCGCCGATTCCTGCTCGCTCGCCGAGGCGAACGAGGCCGGATCCGGCACGCGGGCGTCGATGGTGACGCTCTGGGCGGGGTTGGTGCCCCACGTGACGTACGGACGCAGCGACGGGCCGTCGATCACGACCTCCTTGTCGAACGTGGCGTCGTCGTCGGTGACGAGCGTGCGCCAGTCGGCGACGGCGGCGTCCCACTCCGCGCCGCTCGGAGCGAACGGCCGACCCCGGAGGTACTCGAACGTCGTGTCGTCGGGGGCGATCAACCCGGCCCGGGCGCCCGCTTCGATCGACATGTTGCAGACGGTCATCCGGCCCTCCATCGACAGGGCGCGGATCGCATCTCCCCGGTACTCGATGACCGAGCCGATGCCGCCGCCGGTGCCGATCCGCTCGATGATCGCCAGCACGATGTCCTTGGCCGTCACGCCGGCCGGGACATCGCCCTCCACCGTGATGG
>CAZJBJ010000213.1:0-4184 GCA_964544295.1 uncultured Bifidobacteriaceae bacterium | reverse complement strand
CGACAGCGACGCCAACGGCATCGTGCACGTGACCGCGAAGGATCTCGGCACCGGCAAGGAACAGCAGATGACCATCACCGGCGGCACCGCGCTCGGCAAGGACGAGATCGACCGCATGATGAAGGACGCCGAGGCCCACGCCGAGGAGGACCGGCAGCGGCGCGAGGAGGCCGAGGTCCGCAACAACGCGGACAACCTCGTCTTCCAGACCGAGAAGCTGCTCAAGGATTCCGGCGACAAGGTGGAGCCGACCGAACGCGAGAAGATCGAGGAGGCCCTCACCGGTCTGCGCGAAGCCCTCGCGGGGACCGACGTCGACGCCATTCGCACCGCCCACGAGGCGCTGATCGGTGCGAGCCAGGAGTTCGCGCAGCGGCTCTACGCGGCCGCATCGGCTTCGGAGGCGGCCGATTCCTCGGCCGCGTCGGCTGGCGGAAACGGCACTGACGGTGCGGGCGGCGCGGCGCCCGATGACGACGAGGTCGCCGAGGCCGAGATCGTCGACGAGCCCGGCGCGGAGTCATGAGTGACGACGCACTGAACCCCGACGCGGAGGTCGGCCTCGAGGAACTCCTCGAGGCCGACGCCGAGGCGGAAGCCGCGGCAGCCGAGGTCGTCGAAGGTGATCTGGATCAGCTGTTGGGCGAACGCAACGAGATGCGCGCGCTCGCGCAGCAGATCCAGGCGGACTTCGAGAACTACCGCAAGCAGGCGATGAAGCGCGAAGCCGCGATCGTCGAGCGCGCGAGCGAGGCACTCCTCGAGAAGTTGTTGCCCGTGCTCGACAGTTTCGACAGCGCGCTCGCGCAGCTTCCCGACGACGGGGACGAGCAGGTGCGCAAGGGCGTCGAACTCGTCCACGCGCAGCTGATCGGGGTGCTCGAAGCGGCTGGACTCGAACGGATCGAGGCCGACGGTGCCGCGTTCGATCCGAACGAGCACGAAGCGGTGATGCACGAGGACGGCGACGGTGAACCGGTGGTCGCCGCCACGATGCGGTCCGGATACCGGGTGCGCGGGCGCGTGGTGCGACCCGCGATGGTCAAGGTGACGAAGTAGGGACGATGGCTCCACAACGCGAGTGGTTCGACACGGATTACTACGCCGTGCTCGGCATCGGGTCCGACGCGTCCGAGAAGGACATCACCCGCGCCTACCGGAAGTTGGCCAAGCAGTACCACCCGGACGCGAACCCGGGGAACAAGGAGGCCGAGGAGAAGTTCAAGGACGTCTCGGCCGCGAACGACGTGCTGAGCGACACCAAGAAGCGCGCCGAGTACGACGAGGTGCGCCGCATGGTCGCCTCGGGTGCCTACTCCGCCGGCGGCCCCGGTGGGCCGGGTGGGTTCAGTGGCTTCGGCGGAGCTCCGGGCGGATTCCAGTTCGACGAGAGCGTCGATCTCGGCGATCTGCTCGGCGGCCTCTTCGGGGGCCGCGGCGGGCGCGGTGCGGGTCGCGGCGGCGGTCGCGGTCGCCAGACTCCCCAGCGCGGCGCCGATCTCGAGTCCGAGATCACGATCGACTTCCTCGAGGCGATCGAAGGCATCACCACGACCGTGGCCTTCACCGCCGAGGCCGCGTGTTCGGAGTGTCACGGGTCCGGCGCGAAGCCGGGGACGACCCCGCAGCCGTGTCCGCAGTGTGGAGGTCGCGGTGAGGTCGCCGTCGACCAGGGTCCGTTCTCGTTCAGCCAGGTGTGCCCCAACTGTGCGGGTCGCGGCGCGGTCATCACCGATCCGTGCCCGCGGTGTCGCGGCAATGGCACCGAGGTGCGTCGGCGCGACGTGAAGGTGAAGCTGCCGGTCGGGGTGAAGGACGGTCAACGGATCAAGGTCGCCAAGCGCGGCGCGGCCGGACGCAACGGCGGACCTCCGGGTGATCTCTACGTGGTCGTCAAGGTGCGACCGCATGCGGTCTTCGGCCGCCGCGGCTCACGGGATCTCAGCGTCCACGTGCCGATCACGTTCGCCGAGGCCACCCTCGGCGCCAACATCAAGGTGCCCACGCTCACCGATCCGGTGACGGTCAAGGTCAAGGCCGGGACGCAGCCGGGCACCACGCAGAAGGTCAAGGGTCGCGGTATCGCCGGTACGAACGGTCACGCCGGCGATCTCTTCGTCACGTTCGACCTTGCCGTGCCCGCGAAGCTCGACCGGAAACAGCGCGACGCAGTGGAGGCGTTGGCAGCCACGTTCACGGATGACCCTCGTGCCGAACTGGGAGTCGACTGATGCCCAACGATCAACGAGCCCTCTACATCATCTCCGTCGCCGCCGAACTCGCCGGTGTGCATCCCCAGACCCTGCGCATCTACGAACGCAAGGGTCTGATCGAACCGGCGCGCACCGAAGGTCGGAGTCGGCGGTACTCCGAGCGTGACGTCGCGCTCCTGCGGCGGATCCAGGAACTCACCAACGAAGGCGTCGGCCTCGCCGGCGTTCGTCGCATCCTCGAACTCGAATCACGGGTCGAGTTCCTCGAAGGTCAGGTGCAGAGCGCCCGGCGCGACGCCCGTGAGGCCATGCAGCGGGCCCGGCGCGAGCGACGCGTCGACCTCGTGCCTCTCGACCCCCGCCGCGCCCGCCGGTAGGCGGCCGGTCGAGTGCTAGCATTGTGCGACATGAGCACCTTGTACCTGCGCAATGTTCCCGACGATGTCACCGAACGGCTTCGCCGATTGGCTGAGGACGCGGGGATGTCCGTGTCCGCGTTTGCGACGCGGGAGCTGGCTGAACTGTCGCGCCGGGCCGACAACGCTGGAAGGTTGGGGCGGCTCCGTCACCAGAAGGTGAGTGCTTCGGAAGTGGTGGCCGACATCGCGGATGGTCGCCGCGGGTGATCGTTGTCGATGCGTCGGTGGCAGTGCTGGCGCTCCTCAACGACGGAGAAGCTCGCGCGTTGCTCAGCGGGGGTTCGCCGCTCGCGGCTCCCCACCTCGTCGATTCCGAGATTGCGCAAGCGTTGCGAGCACAGGTCCGCCGCCGACGGATCTCGGCAGCTGCCGGGGGCCGGTTGCTCCAGGTCTGGAACGAGATCGGGATCACCCGGATTCCGGTGAGCGGGCTGCATCGTCGCGTCTGGCAGATGCGCGACAACCTGATGGCATACGACGCCGCCTACGTGGCCGTCGCCGAGGACTTCGGCGCGGATCTCGCGACCGCTGACGCACGACTCGCCGGCGCTCCCGGGCTCCGTTGTCGGACTTTCGTCGTCGGCGATTGAGCCGGGAGTGTTCGGCCGTGCGAGTGCCAGGGTCTCCCGATTCCGGGAATGCCAGAGTTGACAATGATGTTGTCAACTTCCAGCACTGATCACTCCGAGGCGTGAGGACGAACCATGGCGCTTGATCCCAACAAGATGACCCGCAAGACCCAGGAGGCGATCGGCGCCGCCCAGGGCTTCGCGCGCGACCGCAACCACAACCAGGTGGGCGGCGAACACCTCCTGGCCGCGTTGATCGGCCAGGCCGAGGGCGTCGTGCTCCCGGTGTTGGAGCGGGTCGGGGTCGCACCCAAGGCCGTGCGCGACCAGGTCGAGACCGCGCTGGGCAAGCTCCCGCAGGTCTACGGCTCCACCACCCAGGCGCCTCAGGTGTCCCAGGACGCGTTCCGCCTGTTGGAAGCCGCCGACGCCGAGCGGATCGATCTCGGCGACGACTACCTCTCCACCGAGCACCTCCTGCTCGCCATGACCAAGGTCGCGGGCGGCGTCGGTGATCTCCTGCGCGGACTCGGCGTGACCACCGAGGCCGTGCTCGACGCGCTGAAGCAGGTCCGGGGCTCCCACCGGGTCACCTCCGAGAACCCCGAAGAGCAGTACCAGGCGCTCGAGCGCTTCGGCCGCGACCTCACCGAAGAGGCGCGCAAGGGCAAGCTTGATCCGGTCATCGGTCGGGACGAGGAGATCCGTCGCGTCATCCAGGTGCTGTCGCGCCGCACGAAGAACAACCCCGTCCTCATCGGCGACCCCGGAGTGGGCAAGACCGCGATCGCGGAGGGGCTGGCCCGCCGAATCGTCGAAGGTGATGTGCCCGAGAGTCTGCGCGACAAGCGCCTGATCTCGCTCGACATCAGCGCGATGGTCGCGGGCGCGAAATACCGCGGTGAGTTCGAGGAGCGGCTCAAGGCCGTCCTCAAGGAGATCGTCGACAGCGACGGCGAGGTCGTCACGTTCATCGACGAGCT
>CAZJBJ010000212.1:0-4188 GCA_964544295.1 uncultured Bifidobacteriaceae bacterium | reverse complement strand
GGCAAGAAGCTCACGATCCTCGCCGAGGGCCGCCTGCTGAACCTCGGCTGCGCGACCGGCCACCCGAGCTTCGTGATGTCGAACAGCTTCACCAACCAGGTGATGGCCCAGATGGAGATCTTCGGTCACCCGGACTTCTACGAGCGCAAGGTGTACACCCTGCCGAAGCACCTCGACGAGGAAGTGGCGCGCCTGCACCTCGACAAGCTGGGTGTGAAGCTGACCCGGCTCACCGAGGCCCAGGCCGACTATCTCGGCATCCCGGTCGACGGTCCGTACAAGCCGGAGCACTACCGGTACTGATCGACCGCACCGTTCACGAGCGACGCCCCGGCCACACGGCCGGGGCGTTTGCTATGTCGGGTCGCCGCGGAGGGTGCGTTCGACGGTGACGAACACGTACCACGCGGGGGCCGCCAGCAACGCGATCTCGAGTGGCAGGTAGGTGGTCGGCCAGGTCAGCGTGAGCACGAGCATCGCCGCGAGCCAGAGGACCGTCACCGCGATGTTCGCCACCCGCCGGTGCACGACCTGCATCGGATGGACGAACTTCACGTTGGTGAGCGTGAGGACGCACAGCAGGATCGTCACCACGATGTTCACCCAGTGCGGGCTGCGCAGCAGGAAGAACGTCGGCGCCACGAGGTTCCAGATCGCGGGGAATCCCTTGAACCAGTGGTCGTCGGTCATGAGCTCGGTGCGGGCGAACCAGAGCACCGCGGTGAACAGGATCAGCGCGCTCAGCACGACGGTCCAGCCGGGCGGGAACGCGTTGAAGTACGCCATGAACGCCACCGGCAGCATCACGCAGGTGAGGTAGTCGACGACGAGGTCGAGGATGTTGCCGTCCATCCCCGGGAGCGCGTCGGAGACCTTGGCCGCCCGGGCGATCGGGCCGTCGATGCCGTCCACGATCATCGCGGCGATGAGGTAGATGATCGCCGCACGCGGGTGACCCCGCACCACGGCTTCGAGTCCGGCCGCGCCCAGGAGGACGCCGCTGGCGGTGAGGGCGTGAATGGCCCAGGCGAGGCGCACCTGCCGGGTCGTGCATTCCTCGGTGGTCGTCGTGGGGTTGGATCGGGGCGTCGACATTGGCGCTCCAGGCTAGTGGTGAAAGGTCCGCTTTCCCGACCACGGCCTACGGTGGGCGGATGCGCAGGAACGGGGCGGATACCGAGGACGTCATACCCCGCACCGTCGAGTGGCGAAACGGGTCGATCCGGCTCGTGGATCAGCGCGCGCTCCCGGATGCCGTGCGCTTCGTGGTCTGTCGTGACGACCGCGAACTGGTCGCGGCGATCCGGGATCTGGTGGTTCGGGGCGCGCCGGCGCTCGGCGCGGTGGGGGCGTTCGGCGTCGCGCTCGCCGCCCGGACGGCGACCCGCGACGCCGACGTTCGGCGCGCCGCCCGTCGCATCGCGGCGGCGCGTCCGACCGCGGTCAATCTGGCGTGGGGGGTCGACCAGGCGCTGGCTGCGTACGCGACGGGCGGCGCGGCGGGGGCACTCGACCGGGCCCGGGCGATCGCGACGGCGGACGTCGAGGCGAATCGGCGCATCGGCGCGCTGGGCGCCGCACTCCTGCCCGTCGACGCCCGGGTGTTGACCCACTGCAACGCCGGGGCGCTGGCGTGTGTGGGCTACGGCACGGCCGTCGGCGTGCTCCGGGCGGCCCACGAGGGTGGGCGGCTCGCCTCGGTCTGGGTCGGCGAGACCCGTCCGGTTCTCCAGGGCGCGCGCCTCACCGCCTGGGAGCTCGCCCGGCTGGGCATCGAGCACCGGGTGATCGTCGATGCCGCGGCAGGTTCGTGCTTCGCCACGGGGAGCGTCGACGCGGTCGTCGTCGGCGCCGATCGCATCGCAGCCAACGGCGACGTCGCGAACAAGATCGGGACCTACACGTTGGCCGTGCTGGCCCGGGCGCACCGGGTGCCCTTCTACGTCGCCGCGCCCACCAGCACCATCGACCTCGCGATCGGGCGCGGTGCGGATATCCCGATCGAAGCGCGCCCGGACCGGGAGGTCAGTCACCACGGTGGGGTGCGGCAGACGCCTCGGGGTGCCGCGATCGCGAACCCGGCCTTCGACGTGACCCCGGCTCGACTCGTCACCGCGATCGTCACCGAGGCCGGAGTGCTGACCCGACCGAACCGGGCGCGGGTCCGCGCGGCCGTCGCCGACGCGTGGCTGCGCTGACGGGGTCGGGGTCATGGTCACAGGCGCTCGGTACGGTGCGCCCGTGCTCCGCGAACTGGCGAGTGTGTGTTTTCCCGCGACGTGCCCCGGGTGCGGCCGGCCGGCCGAACCACTGTGTGGGAGCTGTCGCGCCCGCGTGCGACGCGCGCCGGCCGGACCGGTGCCTCCCGGTCTCGGTGCGCTGTACGCCCCGTTCGCCTACGAAGGGGTCGTGCGCGAGCTGGTCGCCCGGGCGAAGTACCGCGACCGCCACGCCGCGCTCGGCTGGCTCGCCGACGAGATGGTGGCCGAGCTGCGAGCCGCGATCGGTTCGACGGCGATGTCGGTCCCGTCGATCGGCGCGGTCACCTGGGCCCCGACCACCCCGCGACGGCGCCGGGCCCGGGGGTTCGACCAGGCCGAGGTCCTCGCAGTGCGGATCGGCGCGGCGATCGGGTGTCCGGTGCGGGCGGAGCTGCGGCGATCCTCGGCGGGTTCCCAGACCGGGACCGACCGCGCCACGCGGGTCCGCGGCCCGCGATTCGTGCCGGCGCGTCACGCGGACGCGACGGCTCCGGGGGTCGTCCTCCTCGTCGACGATGTCGTGACCACCGGTGCCACGATGCGGGCGGCCGCGGCCGCGCTCGGCGGCCCGGCGGGGCGCCGGGTCATCGGGCTCTGCGCGGCACGCACGCCGTGAGACCCGCACCCTGAGATCGGTCCGAGAGGTCTTGACGGGGGCCCTATGGTGTGTCGCACGAGCTCGGGAGGCCGCGAATGGGTCGGGATCACGCAGACGTCGCCGCACGTGCGACCGGTGCGAGACACACGCCGCATGCGAGTGACTCCCGTCTGCGCGATCTGCAGGCGCAGATCGCCGCCGGGACCTATGCCCCCGATCCCGCCGACGTGGCGGAATCCCTCGTCGGCTGGATCGCCGAACCGCGACAATTCGACCGAAACGATCAAGAATCCCATCGGTCCGACCGATGCTGAGCCCCTAAGGAAACCGACACCAGCGACGCAGGACCATCACCTCGGAGGTGACCATGGACATCCTCGTACGTGGGCGCAACGTGCCCGTCGATCCGACTGTGGACGCCGTCAGCCGGCGAAAACTGGGCAAGCTCCCTCGCCTGGCTCCCGATATCCGGCGGATCGAGGTGGAGTTCTCCGAGATCCGCAATCCACGCGAACCCGAGCAGCAGCAGTGCGAGGTGATCGTGCACCTCACCCGCAACTTCGTGAAGGCCCACGGTGCCGCCTCGGACGCCCGCACGGCGCTCGACCGTGCCATCGCCAAGGTCGAACACCAGGTGGAGCGGGTCAAGAGCAAGCGGATCGGTCGGTCGCGGCCGCGTCACGGGGTGACCCTGCTCCAGGTGGAGTGACCCGGCAGCCGGCCGCACCCGGCCGGTTCCGGCACCGATTTCGGAGGGCGCGCCGGTACACTCCGCAGCAATGAGTCTTTTCCAGAAACTGCTGAACGCGGGCGAGGGTCGCAAGCTCAAGCTGTTGCAGTCGATCGTGCCCGAAGTCGCCAGTTTCGAAGCCGAGATGCAGGTGCGTTCGGACGACGAGCTGCGCGCGCTGACCGGGGTGTACAAGTCCCGCCTCGAGCAGGGCGAAGATCTCGACGACCTGCTGGCGGAGGCGTTCGCGACCGTGCGCGAAGCGGCCAACCGTGTGCTCGGCCAGCGTCACTTCGACGTGCAGGTGATGGGCGGCGCGGCCCTGCACTTCGGGTGGGTCGCCGAGATGAAGACCGGTGAGGGCAAGACTCTCTCGTCCACGCTGCCGGCCTATCTCAACGCGCTCGCCGGTCGCGGGGTCCACCTGGTCACCACCAACGACTACCTGGCCAAGCGCGACGCCGCCTGGATGGGCCGCGTCCACCGGTTCCTGGGACTCGAGGTCGGCGCGGTCCTGCCCGACATCGACGACCCGGCCGAGAAGCGTCTGGCTTACGCCGCCGACATCACCTACGGGACGAACAACGAGTTCGGGTTCG
>CAZJBJ010000211.1:0-4189 GCA_964544295.1 uncultured Bifidobacteriaceae bacterium | reverse complement strand
CAGGTGCTCGGCCCGCGCCGTCGCCGACGTGAGCTCGGCGGCGGTGGCCGCGTGGGTGGCCTCGAGGTCGATCGCGTGAGCACCGTGATCGTCGATCGCCGATTCGAGTTGCGCTTCCAACTCCGCGACTCGGGCTTCGTGTCGCTCGACCGTCGATCGCAGCTCCGCGACGTACTCGTCGAGTTCGGTGCGGGCACCGTCGACATTGCTCAGCTCGCCCTCGGTCGCCCGCAGACGCGCCTCGGCTTCCCTGTGGGCGGCGACCGCCAGGGACAGGTCCGCCTCGGTGCGCTCGGCCCGTTCGAGCAGCTCGGTGACCCGAGCCTCGAACTGCTCGGACGCGACCCGCGCCTCGGCCAGCTCGACCTTCAGGGCCGCGATGGTCGACTCGGACTCGTCGGCGACACCGGTGGTCGACTGCAGCGCGGCAGTGAGTTCCGCGACCCGCTGTTCGGCCTCGACCGCCCGGCTCCGGGCCTCCACCACTTCCCGCTCGATCTCACGCGCGTGGGCGTTCGCGGCTTCGATCGCGTCTCCGGCCGAACCACCCGCGGCCTGGGCTGCTTCCAGACCGATCAGCTTGGCGTGGAGCGCCGAGAGCTCCTCCCGGGCCAGGTCGAGGTCGCTCCGGGTCGCCTCCAGAGTCTCCGACGTCGACGACCGCTGATTCTTGACCGCCTCGATCTCGTCCCGCAGCTCGTTCGTGCGGGCCTCGGCCGACTTCGCCCGGGCGATGGCGACCGCCAGCTCGTCGCGCAGCGCGCGGACGTGTTGTTCCTCGACGCCGTCGCCGCCGATCGGGCGAGGCCCTCCGGCGCTGGTCGCCCGGTGGAGCACCTCGGTCACCCGTTCGAGGCGCCGCTCCGCGTGCATCCGGGCATCACTCACGCGTTGCAGTTCCAATCGCGCCGCGTCGCGTTCGCGCAGGGCTTCCAACAGCCGCTGGCGGTGCGACTCACCGGCCTGTTCGCGTTCGGCCAGTTGGCTCTGCAGCGTACGGAACTCCGGCGTCGAGGTCGGCGCCGGCCGCGCCTCGGGCCTCGGCGCGTCGTCCGCCACCGGGGGATGACCGCGCCGACCGGTCGGTGGCGTCGACGGCGCGTCGCCACCCAACACGTCGACACCGAGCCGGCGGCGCTCCTCCTGGATACCGCGGAACCGCGCCTGGGCGACGAGGCGTTCGTGTTCGGCCTTCGCCTCGAGCATCTCGTGCTTCATGTGTGCGACGAGCCGCTCAGCTTCCACCCGACCCGCGGCGATCTCCTCCAGCGCGCTGCGTTGGGCGAGCGCCACCCGGCGGGCTTCCTCGGCGGCCTCCGCGTTGGCCCGGGCCACCGCTTCGAGGTCGGCGACGACCTTCTTCCCCCGGCCACCGACCGGTACGGGGACCACGTCGCGCCGAAACACCGGTGCGGCCGGTAGCTTCTGCACGGTGCGCTTCGCCGCCAGCTCCTCGACCGTCTGCTTCGCCACCGAGGTGGTCCCCGAGTTCTTCACCACGCGACACCCTTTCGACGGCGTTTCGGTCGCTCTTGTTCCTTTCGGTCATTCCTCGACCGAAACTTGACTCTTTCATCGAGATAGAGAAAGAAGGACGTACATGACGGGTTCGCTCCAGCACCCCGACTGGGTGCGTCGGTTGAATCTGTTCGGCGAGACCGTGCACGACCCGCGCCTCCTGGTCCCGCTCGACGCGGACCAGATCGTCGCCGAGGCCCTCGCCGCGAGCGGCCGGTCCACGATCGCCGACCCCGAATGGGAGGGCTGGGAAGCCGCCTTCCGGAGCTTCCTGGAGTCCGCCGACACCGAGGGACAGCTCCATCTGCTCGGCCGGGTCCTCACCCGGGCCGAGGTCACCACCATGCTGGAGACCTGGTGCCGGCTGCAGCATCACTGGGACGAGACCCCGGCGGTCCGCCGCGAGGCGATCGACGCTCCCCTGTTCGTGGTGGGTCCACCCCGCACCGGGACCACGATTCTGCTGGAACTGCTCGCCCTCGACCCGGCGCTACGCGCGCCGCTCGGATGGGAAGCGGCCCAGCCCCTGCCGCGCCTCGCGGACGCTGAGTCGCGACCCGACGCGGACCGGGCCGAACGGCGACGGCTCGCCGAATGCGAACACGAACTCTGGGCCGACATCCACCCGGAGTTCATGACCATGCACGAACTCGCCGTCGACCTGCCGTGTGAGTGTGTGCACTTCCTCGCCTACGACTTCGCCGGCCCGTACTGGTCCATGCACTACGACACCCCGAGCTTCATGGGTTGGCAGATGGAGCACGCCGAGACCGTCGAGCGCGTGTACCGACTCCATCGACGCATGCTCCAGACCTTCCAGCACGCCGACGATCCCCGCGGGCCGGCCGGCGGCGGGACCAACCGGCGCTGGCTCCTCAAGTCGCCGGCCCACATCTCGTCGCTCCCCCAGTTGTTCGCGGAGTACCCGGACGCGCTCGTCATCCACACCCATCGGGATCCGCGGAAGTTCATCGCGTCGCTCACGAGCTTGTTGAGCGTCGTCCGCTTCATGCGCAGCGACGCCGCGGATCCGGTCGCCACCGGGCCGATGATGGAACTCGCCTACGAGATGTTCCTCAACGGTGCGATCGACCAACGCGAGGGCGGGGTCATCCCGAACGACCGCATCGTCGACTCACACTTTCTCGACCTGATGGCCGATCCGGTCGCGGCGCTGCACGGCCTCTACGACCGGCTCGGCTTCGCGTGGCCCGAGGGTCACGACACCCGCATCCGCGACTATCTGGCCGCGAAGCCCAAGGGCAAGCACGGCGCGCACACCTACACGTTCGAGTCCGTCGGGCTCGATGAGGACCACGTGCGCGCGACCTTCGCCCGGTACGTCGCCCACTACGGCATCACCGAGGAGTGAACGGCTCAGGCGAGTGAGTCGATCGGAACCACCTCGGCCCGGGGCGTCTCGATCGGCCCTTCGGGGAGCATGAACCGCCAGAAGACCAGGCCGAACGGCCGACCCTCGGTATCGATCCAGTTCGGTACGCCCGGATCGCGATGGGCGATGACGGCGCGGAAACTGCCGTCGGGCTCGAAATGGGTCTGGGCCCGGTTCAGCGAGACCGATCGGTGCAGGTAGTCATAGGTCTGGAGCGTGCGGTTCCAGAGGTTGACGTTCGCGCAGCGACACTCCGGCCACCGCATCGTCATGACCAACGCCTCGTCGGGACCGAGGACGTAGGGAGCCATGCTGTAGGCCGCGTCCATCGCGGCGAGCGGGTGGTCGCGCGGCGGGACCGGCGCCGGGAACGAGTTGAACTCCTGCGACACGAAATCCGGCTGGATTCGTTCGCCCGGAGGGCCCATGCCGATCGACCGGGACCGGACGTAGTTCGCCACTCGACGGAATCCCGCGGCGACCGACGCGTCGCTCGGGCGCGGCGGCGGACTCGTCTCACCCACGACCTCGATCGCCAACGCCACATCGGGAACCGGCGCGGCTCCGGGCGACCAGACCTCCTCCCAGTAGTGCCGGGTCGTGATCCGGGTCGCGTCCGGCGTCAGCTCCATCCAGTTGCGGTCGCGCCGCGGGCCGCCCAGGAAGAGTTCGTACTTCCCGTCGGGCGCCACGTCGAACTGGCTGTCGTTCAGCACGTCGGCCGTCCGGTCGGGGAACTGGCCGGCACCGCCGCCCTCCTCGATCGTGAACGATGTGTAGATCGCACCGGCGACGTTGCCGGTGACTCGATATTCGTATGCGTTCGAGACCGCGGTGTCGTAGTAGATGGCGTCGGCGTTGTCGCCCATGACCTTCCGGGTCGACGATCCGATCTCCCGGAACACCGGGGTGGCCGCGTCGTCCTCGAAGTGCCCGACGAGTCCCGACTCGAGCAGATGGGCGAGCGCGCGCAGTGAGCCCGCGGTGTCCTCCGGGCCGGCGATGCCCCACAACTCACCGGCGTACTG
Organism: uncultured Bifidobacteriaceae bacterium; assembly: GCA_964544295.1. GTDB lineage: Bacteria > Actinomycetota > Acidimicrobiia > IMCC26256 > JAENVU01 > JAENVU01. The sequence goes on along the minus strand of CAZJBJ010000211.1, from coordinate 250 downwards.
ATCGGCGACTTCGCCAAGTGTCGCGAGCAGATCGACGAATGCTGCGGAACTCTCACAATCATCCATGGCCATGGCCCACACCCCAGTCTCGAAGGAATCCATCGTCTATCACGATCGCTCTAGTCTGCGACGGTGACGACGATCGACACTGACGCGCTCATCGAAAACGCTTGTGCCGAAACCGGGCTGGACGATTTCGGCAACCCCAGTTGGCGGGAAGCGCTCGACGTACTCGTCGACGCCTTCGAAC
>CAZJBJ010000210.1:0-4264 GCA_964544295.1 uncultured Bifidobacteriaceae bacterium | reverse complement strand
GTTCGTCGATGCCGCCGATTGGTTGCGGTGGGCTTGCCGGTGCGACCGACCCGTCCGCCACGGGTGAGGGTTCGTTCAGCTCGATGTCCACGAAGAGATGCAGCGTACCAACTCCATGGCCGCCGCCTCGCCGCTCGCCCACCCCGCACCGGCACTCCCGCGCAGTCGATCGAGCATCATCGCCAGCTCCATCGCCCGCTCGTCGCCATCCTGGAGGAATCGGCGACGCAATCGTTCAGCTGCGGGACCCACGATGTTCACCACGAGTCGTGCGCGCACCGTCTCGGGCTCGGCATCACCGATCGGCTCCTCCACCGCCAACCGCTCCAACAACGCCCGCGCCGGACCTTCGGCACCCTCGATCGCCTCGTGGAGCTCGTCGGCGGACCACAGATGTTCGACCGCCTCGCGCGCCACCGGATCGACGAACAGCGATGCCTCCAACCAGTCGACGACCAACTCCGGCTGGTGGATCGCCCATCGCAGGGCATCCTCCTCGCGTCGGTCGACCGCGATCGGGGCGGGACGCCGGGTGCTTGCGTCGTCGGACTCGCGAGGACGGTTCGCACCGCGACGGGCGATCGCCTGCTTGAACCAGGCGTGGTCGATCCCGAGCGTGCCCGAGACCATCTGGATGTACTGCTCCCGCACGAGCTCGTTCGGGATCTCTCGAAGCACCGGGACGACCTGATCCGCGGCGCGGGCCTTCCCCTCGGGCGAGACGAGTTCCGCCGATGCCAACACCCGGTCGATCTTGAACTGAGCGAACCGGGATGCGCCCTCGACCGCCTTGACCAGCGCCTCCGGGTCGTCCTTGAACACGTCGCCGGGGTCCTGGCCGTTCGGGAGCGCGGCGACCTTGACCTCGATGTCGAAACGCTGCTCCCACTGGTACCACTTCTCGGCCGCGTTCTGACCGGCGGCGTCGGCGTCGTAGGCCAGCACGACGTGGCGGGTGAAGCTCTTCAGGATCTGCACGTGGTCGTCGGCGAGCGCGGTGCCACACGTCGCGACCGCGTTCGGGATCCCGGCCAACGCGAAGCCCATGACGTCGGTGTAGCCCTCGCAGATCACGACTTCGTCGCGTGCTCCGATCTCCGCCTTCGCCCAGTTCAGCCCGTAGAGCAACCGGCTCTTGTGGTACAGCGGCGTGTCCATCGTGTTCTTGTACTTCGGCCCGTCGTCGGTGAGCGTGCGCCCGCCGAAGCCGACCGGATCCCCGGCCCGGTCGAAGATCGGGAACAGCAGCCGCGCGCGGAAGAAGTCCTGCGCCTTCTGCGCACGGTTCACGAACGCAAGCCCGGCGGCGACGATGTCGTCACGCGAGAACTTCAGCGTGTAGAGGTGACGGACCAACGTGTCGTACCCGTCGGGCGACCACCCCAGTTCGAACCGCCGCGCCGCGTCACCGTCGAAACCGCGACTGCGCAGGTAGCCGCGCGCGTGACCACCGGAGGGATCCTCGAGCAGGAGCCGGTGGTAGAACTCGACCGCGGCGCGCACCGCTTCGGTGAGCCGCTGCTTCCGCTGCCGGTCCTGGGTCGCGCCGGCCGAGTCGTAGCGCAACGTGACGCCGGCCTTCGCGGCGAGCCGTTCCACCGCCTCGGCGAAATCCAGGCCCTCGACCTTGCGGACGAACGTGATCGCGTCGCCGCTCTCCTGGCATCCGAAGCAGTAGTAGAAGCCGAGCTGCGGATTGACCGAGAAGCTTGCGGTCTTCTCCCCGTGGAAGGGGCAGAGGCCCGTGAAGCGGCCGCCCGACCGTTTGAGGGCGACGTGCTCGCCGATGAGGGCGACGATGTCGGTGGTCTCCCGGACTCGGGCGATGTCTTCGTCGAGGATGCCCACGGCGTCAGGGTAGGGCGTGGGGCATCGTCATCGCCCGGTGTCGAGCCCGGCCGGCAACCCGGCCGGATCCCACCCCAGGTGGGCCCGGGCCTGGGCGAAGGCGAACCGGTCGGTCATCCCCGCCACGTACCGCACCGCGTCCCGCAGCGCCTGCTCCGACCCGGCGCTCGCACCCTCGGCCGGGTGCCCGGCACCTTCGATCTCGGGCCCGGGCAACGCGTTCGGGCGGTCGGCGAAGAACTCGACGAGCGCCCGCAGCACCTTGATCACGACCTCACTCTGGACGACCGAGGCCGGACGCATGTAGATGCGTTCGTAGTTGAAGGCCCGGAACGCGGCGAGCGCCTCGGCGAGATGGGCGTGCATCCCGATCTCACCCTGATCCAACGTGGTGGTGATCACCCCGGAGATGAACGCATCCAGTTGGCGGCTGCGCCGGTCACCGCACGAGCTCCGCACGACCTCGGGCAACATCTCCGGCGTCACGATCCCGGCGCGCACCGCGTCCTCGAAGTCGTGACACACGTACGCGATGCGATCGGCCCACGCCACGACCTCGCCCTCGGGTGTACTCGGCGCCGGCCGCGACCACGAGTGGTTGCGGATCCCGTCGCTGGTCTCGTGGCACAGATTGAGCGGCGCGAGGACGACGTCGGCGCCCCACACCGCGTGGTCGTAGCCACCGTGCACGTAGGGCGTGAACGCATCCTCGCTCGCATGACCGAACGGACCGTGGCCACAGTCGTGGCCGAGTGCGATCGCCTCGGTGAGCGCGACGTTCAGCCGACACGCCCGCGCGATGCCCGTGGCCACCTGGGCCACCTCGAGCGCGTGGGTGAGCCGAGTGCGCTGATGGTCCTCGGGAAAGACGAACACCTGGGTCTTGCCGGCGAGCCGACGGAACGCCGAGGTGCCGTGCAGGATCCGGTCGCGGTCACGCTCGAAGCAGGTGCGGAACTCGTCCGGCTCCTCGTCGCGGAGCCGGTTCCCCGCGCCCGCGGCGCGGGTGGCACCGGGCGCGAGCACGTCGTCCTCGACGGCCTCCCGCTCGATGCGCCCGAACGCGCTGATCGCGCCCAGCTTGGTCTCGGCGTCCACATGGGCGCGCCGAATCGGTCCGTCGCCGTGGCCGGTCATGGTGGAGGCCCACCGCTGCGCCCGTTCGCTCATACCCCGACCCTACCGACGGGGTGCGACAGCCGTCACCCGTCAGGCGGTGGCGCCGGGGCCGGTGGACTCGAGGGCGGCGTGGGCGGCCGCCAGACGGGCCAACGGCACCCGGTAGGGCGAGCACGACACGTAGTCGAGGCCGACCTCGTAGCAGAAGTGCACCGAGGTCGGGTCGCCACCGTGCTCGCCGCAGATGCCGAGCTTGATGTCCGGGCGCACCTCGCGGCCGCGGGCCTTCGCCCACTCGACGAGCTTGCCGACGCCGTTGCGGTCCAGCTGCTCGAACGGGCTCACCTTCAGCAGACCCTGCTCGAGGTACGCCGGCATCATCCGACCCTCGACGTCGTCCCGGGAGAATCCGAAGGCCATCTGGGTCAGGTCGTTGGTACCGAACGAGAAGAACTCGGCGACTTCGGCGATCTCGTCGGCGACGATCGCGGCGCGCGGCGTCTCGATCATGGTGCCCACGAGGTAGTCGACCCGGGTACCGGAGCTCTCGAAGACCTTCTCGGCTTCTTCGCGGACCCAACCGTCGAGCAGTTCCATCTCGGTCTTGGCGACGGTCAGCGGGATCATGATCTCCACCTGCGGATCGCCACCCGCCTGCTTGCGAGCCACGGCCGCCTCGATGAGGGCGCGCACCTGCATGCGGTAGAGGCCCGGCTTGAGGATGCCCAGCCGACAGCCGCGCGTCCCGAGCATCGGGTTCTGTTCCTCCCACCGCTTGAGCGCGTGCATCAACGTGTCGGCCTCGGGGTCGTTGACCCCGTTGATGTACGCGTCGACCTGACGGCCGAGCACCTCGGCGTGGCGCGGCAGGAACTCGTGCAACGGCGGGTCGAGCAGACGCACGGTGACGGGCTTGCCGTCCATCGCCTCCAGGATTCCCACGAAGTCCGTGCGCTGCTGCTCCAGCAGGGCGGCGAGCGCCGCTTCCTCGCTGGCGTCGTCCTCGGCGAGGATCATTGCCTGCACGATCGGGAGGCGGTCGCCGAGGAACATGTGCTCGGTCCGGCAGAGGCCGATGCCCTCAGCCCCGAACTCGACCGCCTTCGCCGCGTCCTCGGGCAGATCGGCGTTGGTCCGCACCTTCATGGTGCGGAACTCGTCGGCCCAGCCGAGCACGATGCCGAACGGACCGGTCGGCTCGGGCGTGACCACGGCGACCTCACCGACGACGACTTCACCGGTGCTGCCGTTGATCGAGATCACGTCGCCTTCGGCCACGGTCGTGGTGACGGACTGC
>CAZJBJ010000209.1:0-4314 GCA_964544295.1 uncultured Bifidobacteriaceae bacterium | reverse complement strand
CTTATACGAGTCGGTTGGTCTGGACACGATGGCCAGCGAGCCGGTGCAGTTCCTCGCCACCCTCGAACCGTCCCCCTACTGGCAGGCGATCGCCCGCGAGTACGCCGAGCGGGTGATCCACCAGTCGCAGATCCGCCGCGCGCTCGGGCGACCCGACGTCGACGGGCAGATCCTGACGACCGCCGCGGAAGTGCATGCGCATCTCCTGGCGGCCTGGGCGCGCGACTTCGCGCCCGAGGAGGGCACTGCGGTCGCCTTCGTGGCCGGGAGGGCCGGACGGTGGACGCTCACGCGCGGAGCCGACGCATGGTCCGTCGCCGACAACGGCACCGCCGACGCAACCCTCACCGTCGCCGACGATGCCGCGGCCCGGTTCGTGAGTCGCGGGCTCGACGCTCCGGACCTGGAAGGTGTCGTGTCGTACTCGGGCGACGCGCATCTGGCACGGGGGCTCCTCGATCCCATCGCCCCGCTGCTCGTCCGCCCGGCCTGACGACTGCCCCGGTGCACGACGTCACGCCCTTTCAGGACCGCGTCGCGGCGCGGGTGCTCGTCGTCGATCGCGACGGCGCCCTGCTCCTGCTGCGCGGCGGTGATCCGCACCGACCCGAGGCGGGCACCTGGTGGTTCACGCCGGGCGGAGGCGTCGATGCGGGTGAGTCGGTCGAGGATGCGGCGCGCCGCGAGGTGTTCGAGGAGACCGGCCTCGTCGTGACCCAGCTCGGTCCCGTGGTCTTCGAACGCGTCGCGGAGTTCGACTTCGAGGGCGTCCACTACCGCCAGCACGAGTGCTTCTTCGCGGTGCGGGTCGACCGGTTCGACCCCGTGACCGACGGTTGGACCGAGGTCGAACGTCGCTCCGTCCACGACTGGAGGTGGTGGACGGCCGAAGAGATCGCAGTGAGCGACGAGACCTTCCACCCCGAGCGCCTTCTGGACTGGCTCAGGATGTGGGACTGAGGCGCTTCGCCCGGGGTCGGGAGCCGGAGTCTTGGACCGGGTGGTGCGCGTTGGTCACGTCGACGTCCGGGCGCCTCAGGATGTGGCGCGCTCGGTGAGTTCGATGGCGTTGTCGTGCAGGATCTTGCCCTGGTCGGCGACGTCGAACTCCTTGACCTCGACGGCGTAGTCGAGGGGGTTCGGCATGCCTTCGATGTGGGGCCAGTCCGACCCGAAGATCACGCGGTTGGTGCCCATCAGCTCGGCGATCTCGTGGACGTCGTCCTCCCAGAACGGGTTGATCCACACGTTGCGCCGCAGGGTCTCCACCGGGTCCTCGGGGAAGAAGCCGGGGATGCGGTGGTGCTGGGAGCGCAGCTTGCGGAAGAGGTCGGGGAGGAACTCGGCGCCGTTCTCCACGCTGGCGAGGCGGATGCCGGGGAAGCGGATGAAGAAGCGGTCGAAGATGAGCGACGCGAGGAAGTCGAACACCGCCCGCTCGAACTGCAGCATCTTGATCGACGGTCCCATGTTCCCGCCGGAGAAGCTCGCGGTGAAGCTGGAGTCGAAGTAGCCGTTGCCGTCGTAGCCGCTGTCGCCCGCATGCACGACGACGGTGAGCCCGGCTTCCTGCACGCGTGCCCAGAACGGATCGAAGTCGGGGTGGCCCGGCGTCCGCGGCCCGTTGGCGGTGAACTGCGCGGCCGGGCGCATGACGATGAGACGCGCACCCTTGTCGATCGCCCATTCGAGTTCGTTGATCGCCCACGCCGGATCGGCGAGCGAGAAGTACGGCGCCGCGAAGATCGTGTCCTCGTACGCGAAGCCCCAGTCCTCCTCGACCCACCGGTTGAACGCGGTGAACGTGAGCGTGAACGCCTCGACGTCGGGGAGCAGCAGCTGCTCGTAGAGCATGCCGAGGGTCGGGAACATCCACGAACCGACGAGGCCCTGCTCGTGGACGACCTGCACGCGCGCGTCGCGGTCGCGGTACTCGGGACGGATGGGCTCGCGGTCGCGGAGGAACTCGAGCGGGTTCCGACCGTCAGGGTTCCCGCGGAAGTAGTCGTGCATCGCGCCGGCCTTGGCGATCGGGTCGAAGGTCGGGTTGGTCACGACCTTGCTCACCCGTCCGCCGACCACCTGGTACTTGCGGCCGTCGATCTCGCACCACTGCACGCAGCGGGGACCGTGGCGCGGGTCGAGGTGGCGGGTGAACGCATCCAGCGCCTCGTAGTAGTGGTTGTCGGCGTCGAAGACGGGACCCTCATACATCGTCATGCCTCAAGTGTAGAACGCGTTCTATCCCCAGACCATCGGGTGATCGGGCGCGGCCAGCGGGAGTCCGTCGACCCAGGCGACCTGGTGCGGTTTCCGGGGCGCGCCGGCGCGGACGTGGGTACGGGCGTCGTCGCCGCAGTATCGCACCGAGATGGCCCGCCGCCGGGTGGTCGCCGACGTGTTCGGCCCGGCGGCGTGCAGGGTGCGGGCGTGGTGGACGACCACGTCACCCGGCTCGGTGGAGAACGTGACGATCTCACACTCGCCGGCGGCCGCGAGCGCGTCGACGTCGGGCACGGTCGGCCCCTCGGTGCCCGGAATCGCCATCGTGCTCACGAACAGGTTCGGTCGGTAGGTCGCGTCCCAGCGATGGGAGCCGCGGACGTACCGCACGGCTCCGGTCTCGGGCGTCACCGGATCGAGCGGGCTCCACGTGGTCGCGAGCTGGTCGCCGTCGACGTGGAAGTAGCCGAGGTCCTGGTGCCACGCGGTGCGCTCGCTCGTTCCCGGTTCCTTGACGAGCACGCTGTCCTCGTACAGCCAGAGGTGCGCACTGGCGAGCAGTTCGGCGACGAGCCGGGGGAGCGGACTCGTGCACGCGAACGCCTCGAACTCGGCGAACTCGCGCCAGTGGTCGACGCCGCTCGCGAACGTTCCGGCCGATTCGCCGTCTCGCAGCACGGCCTCGCCCGACGATTCGAGCGCGCGGCCCATCGCGGAGAGGTCGGCCATCGAGTTCGATCGCAGTGCCCGCTCGACGGGTTCGGCCATCGCGACGAGCAGATCCGGCTCCAGTGCGCCGCGCAGGCACACGACCCCGTCGGCCGCGAACGTCGCCCGCTCCTCGGCCGAGATGACACGTCGTGGACTGCTCATGCTCGCACGCTCATGCCGAGATCGAGAAGCCGCCGTCGACCGGCAGGGTCTGGCCGGTGACGAACCGGGCGGCGGGGCTGGCGAGGAACGCGACGACCGGCGCGATGTCCTCGGGGTTTCCGATCCGGGCCAGTGGCGTGCGGGCGATCATCGGGTCGACCATGGCGGGGAAGTCGAGCATCGGCGCGGTCATGCCGCTCTCGATCAGGCCGGGCGCGACGGCGTTGACGCGGATCCCGTCGCTCGCCCAGGCGTGCGCGAGCGTGCGGGTCATCCCGAGGATGCCGGTCTTGGCGGCGCCGTAGCCTGGGGTGATCTCGATGCCGAAGTAGCTGGCCATCGACGCGAGGTTCACGATGCTCGCGCCGCCGTCGAACTCGCTCGCGGCCAGGAGCGATCGGCACGCGGTGGCGAGGCGGAATGCTCCGGTGAGGTTGATGGCGATCGCATCCGCGAACACGTCGGGTTCGTACTCGCTCTTGCCACCGGGCAGGACCTCGCCGGCGTTGTTCACCAGGACGTCGAGTGCGGGGAGCGCGGCCGCCACCGCGTCGATGTCCTCCACGTGGGTGAGCCGGAGCCGGTGGTAGGTGTATCCGGCCAGGTCGACGTCGTACTCGTCCGCGGTCGCGCGCGTGCCCGTGACGTGCACGGCCGCGCCGGCACGCGCGAACTCGGCGGCGATGGCGTGACCGATCCCGCCGGTGCCGCCGGTGACCAGCACGGTGGCGCCGGAGAAGTCGAAGGTGACCGTGCTCATCGGCCCGCTCCCGCGTCGAGTGCGGCGTGCGCGGTGGTGATCTGGTGGCGGAGCCAACCGGCGAGCCAGAAGTTCTCCGCGTCCGGCTCGGCGAGTAGCGCCTCGTGGACCGCGACGAACGTGGTCAGGGCCTCGGGGTCGTCGGGGTCCGCGGCCAGCGCCATCTCGAGGAGGTGGACCGCTTCGACGAGTTCACTGTCTTCCAGGCGTCGGCGGGCCGCCCGCACGACCGCGTCGGTGCCACCGGCGAGCTCGACCACCTCGGGCCAGACGGTGCTCGCCGGCGTCGCGTACAGCTCGGTGGTCGATCGGGCGTGGAACCAGCCGGCGTAACCCTCCCAGATGGCGCGCACCGACCAGGAGATCTTGCCGTAGCCCTCGCCGACCGAGATCTCGTCGGGGGGCACGACCTCGCGCATGACCTGGTGGATGTCCTGGCCCTCGTTCATGCGTCGGAC
>CAZJBJ010000208.1:0-4319 GCA_964544295.1 uncultured Bifidobacteriaceae bacterium | reverse complement strand
GTGGCGAACTCCACCTGGCCATGAGCGAACCGCCCGACGCGATTCATGTGCAGGACGTCGAGCGGCTCGGCATCGCGGCGCTCGAACACCACTCGGAGCGGCGGATCCGCAGCGCCAGCCTGCTCTGATCCGGCCGGTTTGGGCGGGAAGTTCCCGAGCCGAATCGACTCCAGTTTCGGGGCCGATCTCACCTAGCCTGGACCCTTCATGGCCAAAGCTGACTTGATGGATCGCGTCGTCAATCTCGCCAAGCGGCGAGGCCTGGTGTTCCCGTCGAGCGAGATCTACGGCGGATTCCGGTCCACCTGGGATTACGGCCCGCTCGGTGTGCTCCTCAAGCGCAACGTCAAGGACGCCTGGTGGCGCTCGATGGTGCAGGAACGCGACGACGTCGTCGGACTCGACGCGTCGATTCTCATGGCGCCGAAGGTCTGGGAGGCGAGCGGCCACCTGGCGACCTTCACCGACCCGCTGGTCGACTGTCGTTCGTGCAAGGAACGCTTCCGGGCCGATCAGCTCCCCGAGTCCGGGGCGTGTCCGAACTGCGGCAACAAGGACACCTTCACCGAGGCCCGCAACTTCAACCTGATGTTCAAGACCCATGTCGGCCCGGTCGAGGACGACGCGTCGGTCGCCTATCTCCGTCCGGAGACGGCCCAGGGGATACTGGTCAACTTCGCCAACGTGCAGACCACGAGCCGGAAGAAGCCGCCGTTCGGGATCGCCCAGATCGGCAAGTCGTTCCGCAACGAGATCACGCCGGGCAACTTCATCTTCCGCACGCGCGAGTTCGAACAGATGGAGATGGAGTTCTTCGTCCCGCCTGCCGACGCGCCGCGCTGGTACGAGTACTGGTGCCAGGCGCGCTACCAGTGGTACGTCGACCTGGGGATTCCCGCGGAGATGTTGCGACTGCGCCCGCACGATCCCGAGGAGCTCTCGCACTACAGCCGCGGCACGTCGGATGTGGAGTTCATGTACCCGTGGGGCTGGGGCGAACTGGAGGGCATCGCCAACCGCGGCGACTACGACCTCACCCAGCACACCACGTTCTCCGGTCAGGACCTTTCCTACTTCGACCAGGAGACCAACGAGCGGTACGTGCCCTACGTGATCGAGCCGGCGGCCGGTGCGGATCGCACCACGCTGGCGTTCCTGCTCGCCGCGTACCACGAGGAAGAAGCGCCGACGGCCGACGGCAAGGTCGAGACGCGCACGGTGTTGCGCCTCGACCCGCGGCTCGCGCCGAACAAGGTGGCGGTCCTGCCGTTGTCGAAGAAGGCGGAACTCGCACCGATCAGCGAGCAGGTCGCCTCCGATCTCCGGCGTCACTGCATGATCGACGTCGATGTCGCCGGGTCCATCGGCCGCCGGTATCGGCGCCAGGACGAAGTCGGAACACCGTTGTGCGTGACGATCGACTTCGACACGCTCGAGGACCACGCCGTGACGGTTCGCGACCGCGACACCATGAGCCAGGAGCGGGTATCGCTCGACCGCCTGGTCGAAGCCATCCGTGACCGCGGCGTGCTGTAGAGGAGACAAACCCATCATGAGTGACTATTACGACCTGCTCGGCATCGACGCCGGCGCCGACAAGGAGGCGATCCGGACCGCGTACCGGGACCGGCTCGAAGGCGCGTCGCAGTCCGAGCGGGCGAAGCTGAACAAGGCGTGGAACGTCCTGTCGGACCCGGTCCAGCGCGGTCGCTACGACGAGTACCTCGCCAGCGACAGTGAGTTCGGCGACGTCGAGGACGATGACGACGAAGTGGCGGTGACGTCCGGCGCGGCGCGGGCCGCCCGCCCGGCGCGCGGAAGCCGCTCGGACGCCACGCCGGCGAAGCGGCCGCCCGCGCGTCCCCCGCTGGAGCCGACGATCGAGCTGCCGCGCGGCATGGAGTTCGCGTCGAAGAAGTCGCGCAGCCTCGCGTTCGCGATGGACTTCGGCATGGTGCTCGTCATCATGCTGGTGTCGTTCCAGATCTTTCCCCAGATGTTCGACGCCCACTACCAGGACAACGTCAAGGCGGCCGAACGCGCCAACAAGCGGCTCGAGAAGTCCACGGAGGCGCGCGACAAGGCGCAAGACAAGGCCGACACTGCACGCGATCGGAAGAAGGCTGCCGAGGACAAGCGAGACGACGTCGAAGCCGCCAAGCAGCGTGACATCGTCGCGGCGCAGACCAAGATCGCGGACGCTGCGGATGAGCGGCGGAAGGCCGAAGAAGACGCCGCGACAGCGATCTACAAGAAACTCCGGGGCCCGCAGCTCGCCGCGTCCGGGGTTGCCCTCGGACTTGCGCTGCTCCTCATCGTGCCGATGTCGGCCCGGACCGGACAGTCCATCGGTAAACGGACGCAACGAATCCGCCTCGTGCGGCTCGATGGCTCACCGGCAGGTTGGGTGCCGTCGCTGGTCCACTACGGAGTACCGCTTGCATCCGCGATGTTCATCGCAACGGCGATCGGTCCGCTCGGCACGTTCATGACGTTGTTCGCCGTCGGTGGTGTGCTGTGGAACCTGCGGGACCGCAACCGCCAGAGCGTGTTCGACAAGATGGCCAAGACGATCGTCGTGGCCGACACCGACGCCGGCTGACCCCTCGGCGGCCACGGTGTCGGCGGCTCGGAACAAACCGGGCCCGACCGCGGTCGCTTCTGTACGATTCCCCGACTCACTCGAACCAAAGGATCGGAAACTCCCATGAAGTACGTCTACGCCTTCCGCGAGGGCTCCAAAGAGCAGAAGTTCCTGCTGGGGGGCAAGGGGGCGAACCTGGCCGAGATGACGAATCTCGGGCTGCCCGTACCGCCGGGATTCACGATCTCCACCGACGCCTGCAAGGCCTACATGGCCGGTGGCGACACGCTGCCCGACGGCCTCATGGACGAAGTCGCGGCGGCCCGGGAGGCGCTCGAGGCCGACATGGGCAAGCGGCTGGGTGACGACACCGACCCGCTGCTCGTGTCGGTGCGTTCGGGTGCGGCGTTCTCCATGCCGGGGATGATGGACACCGTCCTCAACCTCGGGTTGAACGACCAGTCGGTGCAGGGGCTCGCCAAGCAGACCAACAACGAGCGGTTCGCGTTCGACTCGTACCGGCGCTTCGTCCAGATGTTCGGCAAGATCGTGCTGGACGTCCCGGGCGAGGACTTCGAAGAGGCGCTGCACGAACTGATGGTCGAGCGGGGTGTCACGGTCGACACCGCGCTCTCCGCCGACGACCTGCGCGGCCTGGTCACGACGTTCAAGGGCATCGTCCAGGAAGTCGCCGGTGTCCCGTTCCCGGACGACCCGACCGACCAGCTCAAGTACGCCGTCGAAGCGGTGTTCAAGTCGTGGAACGGTCGTCGGGCCAAGGACTACCGCCGAATGGAACGCATCGCCGACGACCTCGGCACCGCGGTCAACGTGCAGACGATGGTGTTCGGCAACAAGGGCGACGACAGCGGCACCGGCGTCGCGTTCACCCGCAATCCGTCGACCGGTGAGAACCTCGGCTACGGCGACTACCTCGCCAACGCGCAGGGTGAAGACGTCGTCGCCGGAATCCGGATCACCGAGCCCCTCGACGCGATGGCGGGCACGTTCCCCGACTGTCACCGCGAGCTGCTCGAGATCATGGATCGGCTCGAGGGCCACTACCACGACATGTGCGACATCGAGTTCACCATCGAACAGGGCCGTCTGTTCATCCTCCAGACCCGCGTCGGCAAGCGCACCGCGGCGGCCGCGTTGCAGATGGCTGTCGACATGGAGTCCGAGGGGCTCATCGACAAGCGAGAGGCGGTGCTCCGCGTTCAGCCGGAGCAGCTCGACCAGCTCCTGCACCCGCAGTTCGACCCGACCGCCACCTACGAGGTGCTGGCCAAAGGCCTGAACGCGTCACCCGGTGCGGCGGTCGGCAAGGTGTACTTCACCGCCGATGACGCCGAAGCGGCCGAAGCGGCGGGGGAGCGGGTCATCCTGGTGCGTCCGGAGACTTCGCCCGAGGACCTGCACGGCATGATCGCGGCCGAGGGCATCCTCACCTCCCGAGGCGGTCTGGTGTCCCACGCGGCCGTCGTGGCCCGGGGCATGGGCACGCCCGCGATCTGTGGTGCCGACGCGCTCGACATCGACTTGTCCCGGCGCAGCTTCTCCGTCACCAAGCAGGTGCACCTGGGCGACGGTACCGAGCAGTCCGTGACCACGACGGTGGCCGAAGGCGAGGTGATCTCGATCAACGGCAGCACCGGTGAAGTCGTCGTCGGTGAGGTCGCGGTGGTCACGCCCGAGCCGATCTACGCTGCAGTGCCGGCGCCGGCGGCCCGCT
>CAZJBJ010000207.1:0-4397 GCA_964544295.1 uncultured Bifidobacteriaceae bacterium | reverse complement strand
GCTCGCATCGGCGGGCAAGCTCCTCGCGACCGGCAGGGTCGTGGCGTCCGGGGTCGGCCCGGGCGACGACTCGTTCCGGGATGTCGACGCGTGGCTCGCGTCAGTAGCGGGCACCACGGTCGGTGCCGCGCGCGCCACCACGAAGGCCGCCGCCCGAGTGCTGCAACAGCCGGTTGTCGAAGCGGCCGTTCGGTCCGGCGCGCTGTCGGCACCGCAGGCCGAGATGGTCGCCGGTGCTGCCGCGGCGGATCAGGAATCCGCGGCCCGGTTGATCGAAGTCGCGTCCTCCGCCGGGGTGAAAGGCCTGCGCGCCGAGTGCGATCGGGTCATTGCCGCAGCCGCCTCGGCGGACCGGGAGCGGGACACCGCCGAGTACGTCCACTCGCAGCGCATGCTGCGCCACACCACTCGGGCGGACGGGTCGGGGACGATCACGATGACCGGCCCGTCGGATCGCACGGCGATGGTGATGGCCGCACTGGAGCCGTTCGAGCAGGCCATCTTCGCCGACAATCGCCGGAGCCGACGGCCCGACCATCCGGACGCGGTCACGTTCGACGCGCTCGTGCAGATGGCCACCGCATCCGCGGCGCAGACGCCGAAGGCGACGCGCGGTGCGCGACCGTTGGCAACCGTCAACGTTCTCGTCTCGCGCGCCGCCTACGAGCGTGGCCACACCGAACTCGGCGAGATCTGCGAGATCGAGGGCGCCGGACCGATCCCGGTGAGCACCGCCCGGCGGCTCGCGTCGGATGCGGTCATCCGGGCGCTCGTCGTGGAAGGCACCGACGTCACGCGTGTCGCCCATCTCGGGCGGTCCATCCCGGCGGCACTCCGTACCGCGATCGAGGTCCGCGACCGGGTGTGCGTGATCGAAGGGTGTGAGGTCGACCGTCACCTCGAGATCGACCACAACGTCCCCTACGCCATCGGGGGCGAGGCATCGCTCGAAAATCTCGGGCGGGTCTGCTCGTACCACCACGGCGTCAAGACCCGCCGGGACCTGCGAAGACTCGGGCCGCCGGGCCGACAACGGATGGTCGATCCGGTCGAATACGACCGCGCCCTCATACGAGCGGCCTGACGCGCCGCCTGACGGGAGGCTGCGGGCTGGACCATCCGCACGCGCCCACGTAGCCTGCCGACACCCGCTCGAAACTTGGAGGAAATGGTCATGAGCGACACGCAGCTGTTCATCGACGGTGCCTGGGTCGACGCCGCATCCGGCGACACCTTCCCCACCTTCGCCCCGTCGACCGGCGAGAAGATCGCCGACGTCGCCAAGGCCGGTCGCGAGGACGCCGCCCGGGCGGTCGAGGCCGCCCGCAGGGCCTTCGACGACGGGCCGTGGCCCCGGATGTCGGGCAAGGAGCGGGCCGAGAAGCTGCGGGCCGCGGCCGAGATCATCAACAGCCGCAGTGCCGAGATCGCCGAGATCGAAGCCCGCGACGGCGGTGGCACGATCAAGAAGGCGATGTTCGCCGACATCCCCGGCGCGGTCTCCACGTTCAACACCTTCGCCGACTGCGCCGAGAACGAGGCCGACGTCATCGACCGCGGCGAGAGCCCGTTCCCGCCGGCGAAGAGCACGGTGCGGCGCGAACCGTTCGGTGTGTGCAGCGGCATCGTGCCGTGGAACTTCCCCTTCCTCATGGCGGGATGGAAGATCGGTCCCGCGATCGCGGCCGGCAACACCGTCGTCCTGAAGCCCGCGAGCTTCACCTCGCTGAGCGCGGTCGAGATGGTCAAGGCGGTCGAGGAAGCCGGCATCCCGGCGGGTGTCGTCAACCTGATCACCGGACCGGGTGGCAGCGCCGGTGAGGAGATGGCGCAGCACCCGATGGTGGACAAGGTCGCGTTCACGGGTTCCACCGAGGTCGGCAGCCGCATCATGCAGCTCGCGTCCGGCACCGTGAAGAAGGTGACGCTGGAGCTGGGTGGCAAGTCCGCCAACATCGTGCTCGACGACGCGGACCTGGACCTCGCGGCCGCCGGCGTGTTGTGGGGGACCTTCTTCCACAACGGGCAGGTGTGCGAGTCCGGTACCCGGGCGCTGGTGTCGCGCAAGATCTACGACGAGTTCGTGGGCCTGCTGCTCGACCGGGTCGGCAAGATCGTCATCGGCGACAACATGGACATGAACACCGACCTCGGCCCGCTCGTCGCCCCGGCCCAGGTCGACACCACCGAGCGGTACGTGAAGCTCGGTCTCGACGAGGGCGCCAAGCTCCTCTGTGGTGGCTCCAAGCCCACAGACCTGCCGGCCGGGCTCGACCCGAGCGCGTTCTTCAGCCCGACGATCTTCGAGGCGGACAACTCGATGAAGATCGCCCAGGAGGAGATCTTCGGACCGGTGCTGTGCGTGATCCCGTTCGACTCCGACGACGAAGCGATCAAGATCGCGAACGACTCGATCTACGGTCTCGGCGGCGGCGTGTGGTCCACGAACTCCGAGCGGGCCAACGCGGTGGCGGCCGGGATGCGGACCGGCACCGTGTGGATCAACGACTACCACATGATCACGCCGACCCAGCCGTTCGGTGGCTACAAGCAGTCCGGCATCGGGCGCGAGCTCGGCGACTACGGCTACAACGAGTACCGCCAGATCAAGCACGTGTGGGAGAACACCGCGACGGACCGCAGCGGCTACCTGCACTTCTCGGCACTGAGCGGCAACATTTGAGAGTGACCGGCACCGCCGCGGCGGCGCGCATCGTCGAACGGGCGAAGCGTGACCGTCGCGGCGCGTTGGTCTTCTCGATCGGCACGGGGTGTTGCGAGTCCACTGCCCCGTTCCTCTACGAGGACTACCTCCCGGGGCCGGACAGCGAACCGGTCGGTGAGGTGGCCGGGGTGACCGTGTTCGCTCCGGCATTCCTGCGGCAGATGTACGTCGGCCAGGGCGTGGTTATCGACGTCGACGAGGTGATGGCCGAGTCGATGTCGATCGAGACCGAGTACGGCTACCGGTTCGTCCTGCGGGACCCCGAGGGCGTCGCCGTCGGGGGACGGCAGGACTGCAGCGTGCCCGACGCCGTGTCGGCGCTGCGCAGTCGCGGCCCGCAGGAGCTGCCCGAGGCGCTGCGCAGCCTGCGGATGCGGTAAGTGCGCCCGGCTGGAGACACCTATCCGCTTCCGGAGCATCCCCGGCTCGCCGAGGCGGCGGCTGCGGTCCGGGACGCCGGGCACTGGGCCATGGTGGTCGACGCCGAGTGGCGGCTCGTCTACGTCACCGACGATCTCCGGCGGACGTTCGGCGCCGGGATCGAGCTGGCCGAGTTCGCGATCGGGCACCCGATCTTCGGTCAGGAAACCCGGACGGCGATGGATTCGTGGCGGCTCGGGGCCAATACCGCCGATCTGCAGGGCGTACTCGTCCGAGGATTGGGACCGATGATGCTCGCCGATCTCGACGGCGACCGTGATGCGTTCAGGGCGGCCGTCGCGCCCGAGTGGCACGACATCGTCGAGACGATCGAAGTGGCCGACGCGGGGACGGTCGCGATCGCAAGTAGTGGGGCGTCGGTCGGTGAAGTCGTGGACATCCCGATGATTGCGGTGAAGATCCGGGATGCCGACGGCAGCCTGGCCGGCGTGGTGTTGATCTCGAAGCCCGCGCCGGGAATGGCGGCGATCGCGTCGCTCACCAGTGAGGCCGACGCCGGCCACGTCGCCCAGATGCAGGCAGTGGCGGTGGCGGGTCGCCGACCCGCCGCGATCCTGTTCGCCGATCTCGAAGGGTCGACGCCGCTCTCGCGGCGGCTGTCGACCGCCGCGTACTTCACCCTCGGTCGGCGGCTGGTCCGCGCCGCCGACCGGTGTGTCATCGACGCCGGTGGGCTCGTCGGTCGGCACGTGGGCGACGGTGTGGTCGCGTTCTTCCTCGCCGAGTCACTGGGGTCGGAGTCTGTGGCGGCACGCGCCTGCATCGAGGCGGCGCGGGCCCTACAGGTCGCGGTGCGCGACGTGGCCGCGCGCAGCAACCTCACGGCGGACGACGTGGTCGTGCGGTTCGGGCTGCACTGGGGTTCGACCCTGTACGTCGGCAACATCTTGACGGCCGGGCGCTCCGAGGTCACCGCCCTCGGCGACGAGGTGAACGAGACCGCGCGCATCGAGGCCTGCGCCAGCGGTGGTCGGACCCTGGCGTCGAAGGAGTTGCTCGAACGGCTCGACTCGGATGATGCCGTGGCCCTTGATCTCGACCCGGCGCGGCTCACCTATACCGTGCTCGCAGATCTGCCCACCGCGACGGAGAAGGCCCGTCGCGACGCGCCGGCAATCGCCGTCCACGACGTCGGCGATCAACCGGACGTGATGTAGTCGCGCAGGTGGTGGGCTTCGTCCTCGAGCTCGGACACGCGTGCGGCGACGATGTCGCCGATCGAGATGACACC
>CAZJBJ010000206.1:0-4417 GCA_964544295.1 uncultured Bifidobacteriaceae bacterium | reverse complement strand
TCGGCATCCTTGCCAGCGCCACGATGAGCGTGCCGGAGCTCGCGACTGCGATCGCCTCGGTCAAGGACCGGACCGACGAACCGTTCGGCGTCAACCTGCGCTCCGACCAACCCGACATCGACGACCGGATCGCGCTCATGGTGCGCGAGGGCGTCAAGGTTGCGAGCTTCGCCCAGGCGCCCGGTGAGCGGTTGGTGAAGTCACTCAAGGATCAGGGCGTCGTCGTCATGCCCACGGTCGGGGCCCGCCGGCACGCCGAGAAGGTCGCCGAGTGGGGCGTCGACGCGGTCATCGCCCAGGGCGCGGAGGGCGGCGGCCACACCGGCACGGTCCCGACCACGCTGCTCCTGCCGCAGGTCTGTGACGCGGTGGACATCCCGGTCATCGCCGCCGGCGGCTTCTTCGACGGCCGCGGCCTCGTCGCCGCGCTCGCGTACGGCGCCGCCGGGGTGGCGATGGGGACCCGGTTCCTGCTCTCGGCCGAGAGCCGAGTTCCCGACGCGGTCAAGGCGCGTTACCTCGACGCGGCGGTGACCGACACCGTCGTCACCAGGCAGGTCGACGGTCACCCCCAACGCGTGATCCGCACCGAACTCGTCGAGCACCTCGACGGTGCCGGTCGCGTGACGGCGCTGCCGCGCGCGCTCGCCAACGCCGTGCGGTTCCGGAAGCTGAGTGGCCGCAGCATCCGCGACCTGCTGGCGGAGGGTCGGGCGATGCACGGGAGTCAGGGACTGTCGTGGGCCCAGGTCGCGATGGCCGCGAACGCACCGATGCTCACGAAGGCGGCACTGGTCGACGGCCAGCTCGACGCCGGCGTGTTGCCGACCGGTCAGGTCGTCGGGGTGATCGACGAGTTGCCGACGGTCGGCGAGATCATCGATCGGATCGTGGCCGAGGCCAACAACGTGTTCACCCAGTTCGGCGCGGTGTAACCGCGTCGAGAGGAGTCGAGATGGTGGAGTCGATGCGCGCCTGGCGCGTGCACGAATACGGACGACCACTCGACGTGCTGCAGCTCGACGAGGTGCCGATTCCCCAACCGGGGCCGGGTGAGGTGCGGATCCAGGTGCAGGCAATTCCGCTGAATCTCAACGACCTCGAACGCATCAACGGCGGCAACATGATGGTGCGACCCGAGCTGCCCTACGCGCCCGGCATGGAGGTCATGGGCGTGGTGGACGCGTGCGGTGAGGGAGTGGAAGGCCGGATCGGCGAACGGGTGGTCGCCACCACGACGGGCGCCCACGGCGGGTACGCGGAGTACGCGGTCGGCCCGTCCGTGTCAGCCTTCCCCGTCCCCGACTCGATCTCGCTCCCGGACGCGGCCGCGCTGTACTTCCCGTTCCACCTTGCCTGGCTCGGGCTCGTGGACCGCGCCGGGTTGCGGGCGGGCGAGACGGTGTTGATCCACGCCGCCGCCGGGGGATCCGGCTCGGCCGCGATCCAGATCGCGAAGCATCTGGGCGCACGGGTCATCGCCACCGCCGGCGGTCCCGACAAGGTCGCGCTGTGCCGCGAGCTGGGTGCCGACGTCGTGATCGACTATTCCGCCGAGGACTTCCAACCGATCGTGTTCGCCGAAACCGGTGACCGCGGCGTCGACGTCGTGTTCGACAACGTGGGTGAGGCCGTGATGGAGGCCTCGATGGCGTGCACCGCCTACAACGGCCGGTACCTGATGATGGGCTTCGCCTCCAACAAGGACGTCGCCGACGAGGCGTTCGTCGTGCCGCGGCGGGTCGCGCTCGGCAACCTCAAGTTGTGCGGGGTGCTCCTGGCGTACGCCGCGCCGGAGATGGCGCATCTCGTGAAGACCGCGATGGGGTGGAACTTCGCGTCGGGCGAACAGGGGGCGCAGACGATGCGTGCGATCGTCGACCTCTACGCAGCCGGTGCGATTCGCGCCGTCGTCGGCGAGACCGTCGACTTCGACGCGATTCCCCAGGCGATCGACGCGATGGCCAATCGCGCCACCATGGGCCGCACGATCGTGCTGACTGGATCGGGGGAGGCGTGAGGACGTGGCAGGGCCTGGGCTACCCGCCATCGGGGCCTGCTCGTGCCGGTCTGTAGGCTGCGCCGGCATGAGTGAGACGAAGACGAACGTCGCCGCGGTCGACGGCTGGTTCACCCTCGGGGATGCACCGGCGCTACTCGGCAGTCGGGGAGTGGAGACCGGGAGTTACTTCTTTCCGAAGAATCTCGCGTTCTCGCGCAACCCGGTCGCCCCCACCGAGGAACTCGAGGAAGTCGAGTTGTCCCGCCGCGGCCGGGTCTGGTCGTGGACGACGAACCACTACCAACCGCCCGCGCCGTACATGGCCGCGGATCCGTTCGTCCCGTACACGGTCGTCGCCGTGGAGCTCCCGACCGAGCAGATGGTCGTGCTCGGGCCCCTCGTTCCCGACGCCGACCCGGCCGACCTGACCGTCGGTACCGAGGTCGAACTCACACTCGGAACGCTCTACGAGGACGACGAGCACACTTACGTCGTCTGGCAGTGGAAGCCGGTCACCCCGATGGCGCAGGAGGACTGATGGAAGAGATCGCGGTCCTCGGGGTGGGCATGCACCCGTGGGGGAAGTGGGGTCGGAACTTCGTCGAGTACGGCGTGGTCGCGGCCCGGGCTGCGCTCGCCGACGCCGGGATCGACTGGCGCGACGTCCAGCTCGTGTGCGGTGCCGACACCGTCCGGAACGGCTACCCCGGCTACGTCGCGGGTGCGACCTTCGCCAAGGCGCTCGGCTGGCAGGGCGCGGCGGTGTCGAGTTCGTACGCCGCGTGTGCGAGCGGCGCGACCGCACTCAACGCGGCCCGCGCGCAGATCCTCGCCGGGATGGTGGACGTCGCCATGGTGATCGGCGCGGACACCACGCCGAAGGGATTCCTGGCACCGAACGCCGGCGAGCGCGGGGACGACCCGGACTGGCTGCGCTTCCGGCTGCTGGGTGCGACCAACCCGACCTACTTCGGGATGTACGCCCGCCGCCGCATGGAACTCCACGGCGCGACCCAGGACGACTTCGCTGCGGTCAAGGTCAAGAACGCGAAGCACGGATTCGAGAACCCGTACGCCCGGTTCCGCAAGGAAGTCACGCTCGAGGACGTCGCGGCGTCACCGATCGTGTCGGATCCGTTGCGACTCCTCGAGATCTGTGCGACCTCCGACGGTGCCGCGGCGTTGATCGTGTGCAGTGTCGACTACGCCAAGCGGCTCGGCCGCACCAACCCGGTGCGGATCGCCGGAGTGAGCACGGTGAGTCCGAGCTACCCGGACACCTTGATCGACATGCCGAACTTCGCCACCGACTCGGCCTTCGGGGTGGCCGAGCCCGAACGCGGGTTCCGTGACTCGATCGCCCACGCGGCGTACGAGCAGGCGGGCATCGGACCCGAGGACCTGGACCTGGCCGAGGTGTACGACCTCTCGACCGCGCTCGAACTCGACTGGTACGAGAACATCGGCATCTGCAAGCCGGGGGAGGCCGAGCGGCTCGTGCGCGACGGCGACACCACCATCGGCGGCCGGATCCCGGTCAACGCCAGTGGGGGGCTCGCATGCTTCGGCGAGGCTGTCCCGGCGCAGGCCATCGCCCAGGTGTGCGAACTGACCTGGCACCTCCGGGGTGAGGCCGGCGCGCGCCAAGTGGAAGGGGCCCGGGTCGGGCTCACCGTCAACCAGGGCCTGTTCGGCCATGGCAGCTCAGTGATCGTGAGGAAATAGATGCAGTGGAACTTCGCCGACCTGATCGAGGGCGTCGCGGACCTGGTCCCCGAACGCACCGCGGTGATCTGTGGGGATCGGCGGTACAACTTCGCGGAGCTGGACGAGCGTTCCACCCGTCTCGCCAACCACCTCGTCGCCTCCGGCCTGCAGGCGGGTGACCACGTCGGGATCTACGCGTACAACGGTCCTGAATGGATCGAGGCGATGTTCGGCATCTGGAAGGCGCGCGGCGTTCCGATCAACGTGAACTACCGCTACGTCGAGGCCGAGCTGGCCTACCTGTTCGACAACGCCGATCTCGTCGGTCTCGTGCACGGTCGCGAGTTCATCCCCCGCATCGCCGCGGTGCTCCCGGAGTGCCCGAAGCTGAAGATGTTCGTGTCGGTCGAGGACGGATCCGACGCCGACCTCGCCACCATCGGCGCGACCGAATACGAGTCGGCATTGGCCGCCGCCTCGGCGACTCGATACGACCAGCCCCGCAGTCCGGACGACCTCTACATGCTCTACACCGGAGGCACGACCGGCATGCCGAAGGGCGTGATGTGGCGGCAGGAGGACTTCTTCCACTCCACGATCGGCGCGCTGATGGGTGGCGGCACCGAGTTCACCTCGCCCGACGAGGTCATGGAACTGGCGAAGAACGGAGGCACGATCTCCGGATTCCCGGTTGCCCCGCTGATGCAC
>CAZJBJ010000205.1:0-4466 GCA_964544295.1 uncultured Bifidobacteriaceae bacterium | reverse complement strand
CGGCTCGATCGCGAAGATCCAGCCGCGGCCGTACGGGTCCTCGTTGACCGCCTCCGGCGTGTCGTTCAGGGCCGCATTGACCTCGACGACCACCCCGGTCACCGGGCAGTACACCTCGGACACCGACTTGGTCGACTCGATCTCCGCGATGGAAGCATCCGCCACCACCGCGAGGCCCACGTCCGGCAACTCGACGTAGACCACGTCGCCGAGGGCGTCCTGGGCGTAGTCGGTGATCCCGATGACCACGCGGCCATCCTCCACCCGCACCCATTCGTGTTCCTTCGAGTACCGCAGTCCGTCGGGGCTGGTCATGGTCAGTTCCTCGTGAGTTCGGACATCAGGAGCGCCCGGAGGCTACCCGGCGCCATCCGCGCCGGGAGGTTCGGACGCCGTCAGAGGTTGGTGATGCGCCGCGCGTACTCGTCGGCGCGGGTGTCGGCGTCACGGGCGGAGTCCGCCTCGGCGATGACGTGGACCACCGCGTCGTCCGGGTCGGGCAGCACGAGGGCCCAGCCGTCGCCGTGCTCGATCTTGACGCCGTCGATCAACACCACGTCTCGGCCCTTGGTGCGCTCGACCATCTCCCGCATCACGGCACCCTTGCGCGACCACTCGACCGCGACCCGCCGCTCGGCGATGAACACCGGGGTCAGCCCGTCCACCACCGCGGCCAGCGTCGTGTCGGTCTCGGCCAGCAGGTCGAGCAACATCACGAAGTTCGCGGTGGCGTCGACCGCGGGGAGGAACGCGGGCCAGACGATCGACCCGTCAGCGGCAGCCGCCAGGTCCACGTCACGACGCGACGCGGTCTCCATCACCGCGGTCGCGGCGGTCTTGGTCCACACGACGGCTCCACCGGCCTCGGCGACGATGCGCTCGGCGATCCGGCTCGTCGACACCGGCAACGCGACGCGCAGCCCCGGTCGGGCGCGCATGACCAGGGTCAGGATCGCGTGCAGCGTCTGGACCGGGTCGAGCGCCCTGCCGGTGCCGTCGACGATGGTCGACGTCTCCCCGCCCGGATCGATCACGAGACCGATGTCGCTACCCGACGAGCGCACGAGCGTCCCGATCCGGGCCACGCGGGCCTCCCGGTCCCGCAACCCGAGCGCGCTCGGCCGGGTCGCCGCAAACGGGTTGACGCCGAGCACGTCCGCCCCGACCTTGGCGAGCACGGCGGGCAGGGCGAGCGACGCCGCACCGAAGGAGTAGTCGAGCACCACCTTGAACGCCCGGTCCCGCAGCCGCTCCGCGTCCACCCCGTCCTCGAGCGCCGCCGTGTAGTACTCCAGCGCCCGCGGCGGGAACACGATGTCGCCGATGTCACCGGCGAACGCGCGCCGGAAGTCCTCGCGGGCGAGGAGCCGTTCGATCTTGCGCTGGGTGGCCTCGGTGATGTCCCGACCGTTGCTGTCGAAGAAGCGGATCTCGACCCGGTCCGAGTCCTCCGGGGCCAGGCGCACGGTGATCCCGCCGGCGTTCTGCGAGTTCCGCACCTGGAATCGGGTCAACGGCACGGTCGCCAGTTCGACGTCCTCGACGTTGACCCCGGCCAGGTTCAACCCGCCGATGATCGACCGTTTCAACGCCCGCGCCGCCCGACTCGTGTCGCGACTCGTGGTCACGACGGCACCCTTGGGCAGCGCGGTGCCGTAGGCCTGGGCGAGGCGGGTGGCGACGTCCGCGGTGATGTCCACGTTGGCGATGCCCGACGCGCCGCGCCGGCCGAACAACGTGCGGGCACCCTTGGTCTCCCACACGATCGACGAGGTGATGACCGCACCGGCGTCGACCGACTTGAACGGGTACACCTTGACGTCGCTCGTGACGACCGCCTGGTCACCGACGAAGCACTCGTTGCCGAGCACCGCACCCGGTTCGATGGACGAACCGCTCCGCAGGTCGCACGCCCGGCCGACGACCGCGCCGCGCACGCGCGCCGACGCGCCGAGATAGGTGTGCTCGTGGATCACCGACCGGACGACCTGCGCGTCGTGTTTCACCACGACGTCACCGCCCAGGACCGAGTGACCACCGATATGGGCGCCGGCCTCGATCCGACAGTTCGGCCCGATGATCGCCGGACCCTCCACCTTCGCTTCGGGGTCGAGATCCGCACCCTCACCGAGCCAGACGTCCTCCCGCACCTTGAACCCGTCGATGTCCACGGACACGAGCCCGTCGAGGATGTCGTGGTGGGCGTGCAGGTAGGCGTCGAGCGTGCCGACGTCCTCCCAGTACCCGTCGATCACGTGGCCGTACAACTGCTTGCCGTTGGCCAGGGCGGCCGGAAAGACGTCGCCCGAGAAGTCCACGTTCTCGCCCGGCGCGATGTAGTCGAACACCTCGGGCTCGAGCACGTAGATACCGGTGTTGATGGTGTCGGAGAAGACCTGGCCCCACGTGGGCTTTTCCAGGAACCGTTCGATCCGTCCGTCCTCACCGGTGATGACGATCCCGAACTCCACCGGGTCCTCGACCCGCTTCAGCGCGATCGTGCCTAGCGCGCCGGAGTCGCGGTGCGCCTTGATCAGGCCGGTGAGGTCGACGTCGGTCAGGACGTCACCCGAGATCACCAGGAACGTGTCGTCGAGTTCGTCGGCGGCGTTGCGGACCGACCCGGCGGTACCGAGCGGAGTCTCCTCGGTGGCGTAGCGCATCTCGACCCCGAGCTCGGAGCCGTCACCGAAGTACGTGCGGATCTGGTTGGCGAGGAACGCCACGGTCACGACGATCTGGTCGATGCCGTGGTCCGCGAGCAACCGGACGATGTGTTCCATCATCGGACGATTCGCGATCGGCATCATGGGTTTCGGCTGGTTGCTCGTCAGTGGTCGCAGGCGAGTGCCCTCACCACCGGCGAGGATGACGGCTTTCACGGAGTCCCCCTCGTTGCCATTCGACCTTCACGTCCTTCCCGCAATGCGGCCCGCGCAATCGGGATATATCCAAGGGTCGCGTAGTAACTCAACCCCAGGCCGGCGAGCGTGAACGTCCACGTCACCACGGCGAGGACGTCCCGGCCGAACCCGGCCGCGGTCGCATCCAGCCACAGGAACATCGGGAGCGCGAACATGAGCGCCAGGGTCCCGGCCTTCCCGACCCACTGCACGTCGATCCGGCGGGCGCCCAGCGCGGCGAGCGACACCGTCGCCACGCTGATCAGCGCCTCTCTGGCCAGCACCACGATCCCGACCCAGTACGGAACCCGCCCGTCGATGAGCAGCGCCACCGCGCCGGCGATCAGCAGCACCCGGTCCGCGACCGGGTCGATGATCTGACCGAACTTGGATCCCTGGTCGAACCGGCGGGCGATGTAGCCGTCGACCCAGTCGGTGGCGCCGAGGACCGCCAGCAGGATCCCGGCCGCGATCGGACGGTCGTCGTGCAACAGCAGCCACAGGAACCACGGGACCGCGGCGAGGCGCAGCACCGAGATCAGGTTGGGGATCGTCCACAGTCCTCGATCGCGGGGTGGCGCGTCCATGGACTCAGGGTACGTCACCGGTCGCGATCGGGTCGGGGTCGCTACTGCAGCCCTCCGTCGGCACCGCCGTCCACCGGGATCGCGGTCCCGGTCACGTAGTTCGCCGACTCCGAGCAGAGAAAGGCGACGAAGCGCCCGAAGTCCGCGGCGTCGCCGATCCGGCCGGCGGGAACCGTCGCACCGAGCCCCGCCGGATCGCCGTACAGGCCGGTGATCCGCTCCGTCGCGTGCAACCCGGGCTGCAGGCTGTTGACGGTCACCCCGTCGGCCGCGACCTCGCGCGCCACCGTCTTGAGGAAGCCGGTGAGTCCTGCCCGCGCCGTGTTCGAGAGGATCAGGTTCGCGATCGGTTGCCGGACCGCGATGGAAGTGATCGCCACCACTCTCCCCCACCCCTGGGTGCGCATCGCGGGAATGGTCGCCTGACACATCGCGATCGTGGCCAGGGCGTTGAGTTCGAACGCCCGGGCGTACGCGTCCACGTCGACGATCGACGAGAAGTCGCCGGGCGGTGGTCCGCCCCCGTTCGCGACCAGGATGTCGATACCGCCGAGTGCATCACCGGCCTCGACCATGAACGCCTCCGCGCCGGCGACCGTGCCGACGTCCGCCACGATCGGCACCGCGTTCGGTCCGATCCGTTCGGCCGCCGCACCGATCTCGTCCGCGTTCCGGCTGCAGATCGCGACCCGTACCCCCTCGGCGGCGAGTGCGGCCGCCGCCGCGAACCCCAGACCCTTCGAAGCCGCCGCAACCGCGGCTCGTCGTCCGTCGATACCGAGTTCCATCAGGTGATCCTTCCACGTGCTTCGGTCGTCGAGTCGGGCGGGGCCGGGGGCGGCCGATGAATGGGGCCGGAGCCGTCGCGCAGCGACGGCGCGCTCGTCGTCGAGGTGCGCAACGCGATGATCTCGGCGCAGATCGCGACCGCAGGCTCCTCCGGAGCCCGCGCACCGATGTCGAGTCCGATGGGCGC
>CAZJBJ010000204.1:0-4500 GCA_964544295.1 uncultured Bifidobacteriaceae bacterium | reverse complement strand
TCGTCTCGTGGGCGATGCGGAGTTGTTTGCCCTCGGGCAGCGACGCGATCGTCCGCATGTTGTGCAACCGATCGGCGAGCTTGATCAGCAGCACGCGGATGTCCTTCGCGATCGCCACGAGCATCTTGCGCATGCTCGCCGCCTGCTGCGCCTCCTTCGAGGCGAACTGGAGCCGGTCCAACTTGGTGACGCCGTCGACGATCGCGGCGACCTCGCCGCCGAACTCGGCCTCGACCGCCTCCTTGGTCAGCTCGGTGTCCTCGACCGCGTCGTGGAGGAGCGCGGCTGCGATCGTGACATCGTCGAGTCCGAGGTCGGCCAGGATGAGGGCCACGCCCAACGGATGCACGATGTAGGGCTCGCCGGAACGGCGTACCTGATCCGAGTGCGCCCGGTGGGCCGACTCGTACGCCCGGCGGATGAGACTCGTGTCGGCCTTGCGGTGATGCTCGAGATAGGACGCCAACACCGGCGCGATCGCGACGTCGACCTGTTGCCGACGCCACGGGAGCACCGATCGGCGTTCGGTGCGGACTTCGGTCCGGGGCAGTTCCGAGAGACTCACTGCCCACAGTCTCCCATGTGGGCGCTCCCGCTCGAACGCACCGGGCTACTTCTTCTTCTTGCTCTTGCCCTTCTGCTGGCGCGGTCGGGGCGCGATGACCGGGCCCGGACCGCCACCGGTGGGGGCGCTCGGAGCGGCGGGCGCGGTCGCGGCGCCCGACTCTCCCGACTCTCCCGACTCGGCCGACTCGACCGTCGATGACGATCCCCCGGACGCCCCGGTCCCGACCGGCACACCCTCGCGCTTGGCGCGTTGGGCGCTGCGCTCGGCCAGGTTGCGGTACCGCGGCTCGCGTTCCTTCCACGCCGCCAGGATCGGGGTGGCCACGAACAACGAGGAGTACCCGCCGATGATCAGACCGATGAAGAGCGCGAGCCCGAACTCGCGCAACGCCAGGGCGCCCTCGAGACCGACACCCACGACGAGCAGCGAGGTCACCGGGAGCAGCGCGACGAAGGTCGTGTTCAGCGACCGCATCAGCACCTGGTTCAGCGACTGGTTGGCCAAGTCGGTGTAGGTGAGACCCTTCACCGTGGCGAGTTGCGGCTCGTTCTCCCGGATCTTGTCGAACACCACGACGGTGTCGTAGAGCGAGAACCCGAGGATGGTGAGGAACGCGATCACCGTGGCCGGCGTCACCTCGATGCCGGTCACGGCGTAGACCCCGACGGTGATGGCAATGTCGTGGATCACCGCGATGATCGCGGCGACCGCCATCTTGAACTCGAACCGCAACGAGAGATAGAGCGCGATCGCGACGAAGAACATCAGGAGTGCGATCAGTGCCTCGCGACTGACCTTCTCCCCCCAGCTCGGACCGACCTCGGACACGCTGACGCTCGCCGAGCGGATGTTGCCGTACTTGGCGAGCGCGTCGGTGACGGCCTGTTCCTTCTCGGGGCTGGCGGTCAGGGTCTCGACCCGGATGCCGTTCGTTCCCAGCAGGACGATCTTCGGGTCGGCGACCCCCTCCTGCACCAACACGGCACGGATGTCGGCCGTCGACGGTTCGGTGCCCTTCGCCGTCGTGAGCTGCCAGGAGGTGCCGCCAGTGAAGTCGAGCCCGAGGTTGAGTCCGTCGCGCGCGATGAAGCCGACCACCGAGATCAGCAACAGCAGGCCCGAGATCAGAGCCCAACGCCACCGGCGGTGGAGGAAGTCGAAGGACGTGTTCTCGTGGTAGAGGTCCTTCAGCGTGTGGCGGGTGCCGTCGGGCTTCATACCGTGGCCTCCGGCGTGTCGAGACCGGCCGCGATCCCGACCTTCTTCGTCGCCACCAGGGCCCGGCTGCGGGCCATCTGTTGCACCAACGGATGCATGAAGAAGTACGAGATCAACAGGTCCAGGATGGTCGAGAGCCCGAGCAGGAACGCGAACTGGGCGACCGATCCGACGGCCCGCCAGTAGAGGATGGCGGCGGCGATGAGCGAGACGAGGTCGGCGGCGAGGATGGTCTTGAACGACCGGGCGAACCCGCGATCGACCGAGCTGCGCACGGTCCGACCCGTGCGCACTTCGTCCTTGAGTCGTTCAAAGTACACGATGTACGAGTCGACGGTGATACCCACCGACACGATCAAACCGACGACACCGGCGAGGGTCAACGTGAGCCCGATGCTCTGGCCGAGATAGGTGATCATCGAGTAGATCGCGGCGCCGGCGAGGAACAGCCCGACGATCACGACCATGCCGAGCACTCGGTAGAACACGAGCATGTAGAGCGCGACCAGCGCGAGGCCGATCGCGCCGGCGAGCAGTCCGGCGTCGAGCTGATCGCGACCGAGGGTCGGCGAGATGCTCGTGGTGGTCAGTTCCTTGAGCTGCACCGGCAACGAACCGA
This sequence comes from uncultured Bifidobacteriaceae bacterium, assembly GCA_964544295.1. Classification (GTDB taxonomy): domain Bacteria; phylum Actinomycetota; class Acidimicrobiia; order IMCC26256; family JAENVU01; genus JAENVU01. Next base: position 2,095 of record CAZJBJ010000204.1, on the reverse strand, counting down.
ACTTCAACACGGTGGCGAGATCCTCGGCCTCACCCTGGCTGAAACTGCCCGAGATCGACACACCGTTGGGATAGGACGCTTCCTGGAACGTCGGCGCCGACTGCACGACCCCGTCGAGCACGATCGCGACCGCGTTCTGGGGTGCAGGCTTCGAGATCGACGCGGCGGCGAGGGCGTCGAACTTCTGATGACCCAAGGCGTTGAAGTTCACCGAGACCGACCATTGACCCGAGCCACCCTCGAACCGGGCGTCGGCGCTGGTGATCAACCGACCGGTGAGCGCCGTCGGGCCGAGTTGATAGCGCAGGTCGCCGGTGCGGCTGCAGAGCACGACGGTGGCGGCGCGCTTGTCCTCCTCCGGGGTGGTCAGCGGCAGCTGCTCATCCGGGGAAAGGGTCGTGGTGGTCGTCGCGGGGGCCGCCGTCGTGGTGGTCGTCGACGGCGCACCGTGGGGCCGTACGGACTTGCCGGGGCCACCGGCGGGGGTGGACGTCGTCGTGCTGGAACTCGGCGTGCTGGAGCTCGTCGTGGAGCTCGATGTCGTGGTCGACGATCCGCCCGACGGGTCACACGGGAGCGGGGCGATCGCCAGCACCGGCCGGAAGCGGAGTTCCGCGGTCTTGCCGACGAGGCCGCGGGCCTTGTCGCGGTCTTTCACGCCGGGGAGGTCGACGACGATCTGGTTGCCGTCGCGCTTGACCTCGGTCTCGGCGACCCCGAGGCCGTTGACCCGGTTCCGGATGATGTCGACGGCCTTGTCGAGCACGTCGTTGCTCTTCGCCTTGCCGACCGGCTGGAGCCGGACCTCGATGCCGCCCTGGAGATCGAGCCCGAGCACCGGTGAGTTGCCGCTTGCGAGGGTCGCGACGAACGTGCCCAGGATCAGCACGACGGTGGTGATGAGGTACCAGAGGTTGCGCTTCACTCAGTCCTCCGCCGTCGGGCTGGCGTCCACGTCGGCGTCCACATCGGCGTCCACATCGGCGTCGCGCTTGCGGGCGATCGCCTCACGGGCGAGCGTCAGGACCACGCCCGGCGCCACCTCGATCTCGAGCGACTCCTCGGCGGCACCGACCACGGTGCCGTAGATCCCGCCGGCGGTGATGATCTCGTCGCCGACCTCGACCGCGGCGACGAGCGCGCGTCGAGCGGCGAGCTGGCGCCGCTGGGGCCGCACGATCAGGAAGAAGAACGCGACGGCGAGGAGGAGGAAGTAGGCGATGACGATCATGTCGAGCCGGGGACCTTAGTGCCCCGATGCCGGAAATCCTGATCAATCGGCGGTCGGCTCACCGAACAGATTCGGGACGTCGCGGGGCATCGCCTGCCCGAGATGGGCGAATCCGGCGGCCGTGGCGACCCGGCCCCGCGGGGTCCGCTGCAGCAGGCCCTGCTTCAACAGGAACGGCTCGTAGACGTCCTCCACGGTGTCGGGTTCCTCCCCCACCGCGACGGCCAGGGTGCCCAGCCCGACCGGCTGGCCGGCGAAGGTGACGCAGAGGGCGTGGAGCACGGCGCGGTCGGTACGGTCGAGCCCGCGTTCGTCGACCTCGAAGACGTCGAGCGCCGCCCGGGCCACCGCACCGTCGATCGTGCCGTCGGCGCGGACCTCGGCGTAGTCGCGGACCCGCTTCAGCAGGCGGTTGGCGATCCGGGGTGTTCCCCGCGCGCGGCACGCGAGTTCACGAGCGCCCGGCGCGTCGATGCTCACGCCGAGGATGCCCGCGGCACGGGCGACGATGACCTCGAGGTCCTCGGGCTCGTAGTACTCCAGCCGGGCCACGAAACCGAACCGGTCCCGGAGTGGACCGGTGATGAGTCCGGCCCGGGTGGTCGCACCGACCAGCGTGAAGCGCGGCAGGTCGAGGCGGATCGAGCGCGCCGACGGGCCGCGTCCGATCACGATGTCGAGTTGGAAATCCTCCATCGCGGGGTAGAGGACCTCCTCGACGGCGCGCGGCAGCCGGTGGATCTCGTCGACGAAGAGCACGTCGCCGTCGTCGAGGTTGGTGAGGATCGCGGCGAGGCCACCGGCGCGTTCGAGGGCCGGACCGCTCGTGATCCGCACGTGCGCGTCCATCTCCGCCCCGACGAT
>CAZJBJ010000203.1:0-4503 GCA_964544295.1 uncultured Bifidobacteriaceae bacterium | reverse complement strand
CCCGAGCGGCCCGGCCCGCAGGGCCAAGAGCGGGAATCAAGAGGCCGACGCCCAAGCGGACCGACTCGCCCGTCGATCTCCCGGCTAGGTGGCGTCGGCCGTGGCCCGAGCGGCCCGGCCCGCAGGGCCGAGAGCGGAGTTACGCGCGGCGGCCGGTGGCGTCGAGGAGGCGGGTCTGGAGGGGTGCGTTCTCGGGGACGGTGCCGCTGGGGCCGTCGCCGAACGCGCCGAGCGTCCCGATCACGGGCAGCATCGGCTGGATGCCGTCCCACACGAACGCGACGAGTTCGCCGTTGAGGGTCTCGTCGGCACCGATCGCCCGGGCGAGATCCCAGGCGTGGAGCGCGAAGTCGCCGGTCCGGAACCCGAGGAGTACCGCGCCGGGAAAGTCGCCGCGCGGATGGTTGCACACCCGCTCGAGTGCGCCGGGCGCGGCGAACGCCTCGGCCTGGGCGTCGGCCAACCGGTTGAACTCGGCGACGAAGTCCTCGGGAACCGTCGCCCCCTGGAGGATCGCCTCGGCCTCCTCACGGGTGCAACCATTCAGGAGGGCGGGAATCATGGCCAGCCCGCCGAGCACGTGGAGTACGAGATCCCGCACGTTCCAGTCCGCACAGGGGGTCGGCCGGTCCCAGTCCGCGACCTCGACCTGACGCAAGCGGCGATCGAACTCGGCCCGCGCGACGCCGAGTGCCGAGAGCTGATCCATGGGGAAATCCTACGCGTCACCGACGCCGCGATCGCGGCACCTCGATGCGCCGTCGGTCACTCCGCGACGCGGTGCATTTCGTTGCGGTCGGTGTGAGCCATGACCTGACCGAGGCGCTTCACGTCGACGGTCGTGGTCTCGTCGTAGGTCCAGGAGTCCGCACCCGTGGTGATGGTGATCTCGAACTTCTTGGTGCTCGAGTTCTCGGCGAGGTACGGGTTCTCCAGGACACCGTTGGTGACCGAACCGAGCTCCGAGGTCAGGGTGAAGCTGGTGCTGTCGGCCGATGCCGGACCGCTGGAGAGCACGAGCGCCGCACGCGGCACCATGATGCACCGGTAGATCTCGCCCCGAGCGGCGTCCCAGAGCCAGTAGCCGATCTCGGTGTGGAACGGGTCTTCCTCGTCGCCGCGCCAGGCCGCCATCCGGTAGTCGAGCCCGAAGAGCTGCTGGGTGCCGTTGTCGACCGGGCCGAACGGCGAGAGGGTGACCTTCTCCCGGTAGGGCGTGTCACCGACTTCGCCGTCGGCGTGGTGGAACGAGACGTCCAGGCCCTTGGTGCCTTCCCACGTCCCGGCGAGCGGGGCAAGCGGTCCGAGTTGGGCGGGGGTCGGTGCAGGCATGGGGGATTCTCCTGAAGGATCTACGACGGTCGAACGGTGCGAATCTATGCGCGATCTCGACGCCGCGCGGGAACCCGGTCGAGGCCGCGGGACTCGTTCAGGACTTCGCCCGCTCCTGGGCCTTGAGTTCGCGGCGCAGGATCTTGCCGCTCGGATTCTTCGGGATCGCGTCGACGAACTCCACCTCGCGCACCTTCTTGTACGGCGCCACCGTGGCGGTGACGTGGGCCATCACCGCGTCGGCGTCGAGATCGCTGCCGGGGTGGCGCACGACGAACGCCTTGGGGAACTCGCCGTCGGCGGTGCCGCTGTCCTTGGGGATCACCGCGACGTCGGCGACGTCGGGATGACCCATGATCACGCTCTCCAGCTCGGCCGGCGCGATCTGGTACCCCTTGTACTTGATCATCTCCTTGGCGCGATCGTGGATCGTGACGTAGCCGTCCTCGTCCATCGTCACGATGTCGCCGGTACGGAGCCACCGACCGTCCTCGTCCTCGACGATGGACTCCGCGGTGGCGTCGGGGCGGCCGTAGTAGCCCGTCATCACCTGCGGTCCGCTCACGAGCAGCTCACCTACCTCACCCAGGGGCAGCGTGACACCGGTGTCGAGATCGACGACCTTCTGGCGGGTGTCGGCAACCGGCGGGCCGACCGTTCCTTCCTTGTCCCGGCCCAGGAGCGAGATGTGGGTGACCGGGCTCGCCTCGGTCATGCCGTATCCCTGCACGACGGTGACGTCGAACCGCTCGGCAACCCGTCGCGCGACGTCGAGGGGGAGTGGCGCCGCTCCCGACATGACGTAGCGAACGCTGTCCATCCGGGTTTCGGCACCGGAGTTGGCGAGCGCGAGGAGCGCCGGCGGGACCATGAAGAGGTTGGTCGCGCCGTAGTCCCTCACGATCTCCAAGAACCGCGTCGGGTCGAACGCGGGCATGGTGATCTGGGTCGCACCGCTCGCGATGCCCGGCAACAGCAGGACGGCCATGCCGTAGATGTGGAAGAACGGCAGGAAGTTGACCATCACCGAGTAGCCGTCGATCAGTCCGGAACCGAGGGTCTGGCGCACGTTGCTCGTGAGGTTGTGGTGGGTGAGCATCACGCCCTTCGGCGCGCCTGTCGTGCCCGACGAGTAGGGCAGCACCGCGAGGTGGGTCATCGGGTCGAACTCGACGGGTCGGACGTCACCGGCTGCCGCGTCGGCGAGATCCCAGACCTCGGCCGTGAGGTGGAAGCCGGGCGCGTCACCCCAGACCGCGCGGACGTCGGCGGCGGTGGCGTCGACCGCGAACACGGCCGTCGGGGTCGAGTCGGCGAACTGTTCGGCGATCTCCCGCTCGGTGTAGAGCGGGTTCAGCGTGGTGACCGTGCCGCCGGCGAAGAGCGTGCCCAGGAACGCCACCGCCCACTCCGGCGAGTTGGTGGCGACGATCCCGACGCGGTCGCCGACGCCGAGGCCGACGTCCTGGAGGTGGCGGCCGAGTCGACGCGCCGCCCGCAGGACCTCGGCGAAGGTGTACTGAGCACCGCTGATGCCGTCGACGAGCGCGACCTTGTCGGGGTGACGGGTGGCCGCGGCGACGAGATCGTCGGTCACGGGCTGCACCGGGTACGGGGCGAGTGACATGCGCGGCGAGTGGAGAATCGGGCCTGAGGTCATGATCCGAGTCTGGCACCTATCGTGAACCGCGTGACCGGACCCCTCACACCGATGCCACCGGTCGCACCGCTGGCCATGCCGTGGGACGGAAGCGTGGCCAATCCGATCGCCGCGTTCGCGGCCGTGCGCGCCGACCTCGGCGACACGTTCGCGATCGAGGCCCCCGACACGACGTACCTGTTCCTGTTCTCGCCGGCCGCGGTCCGGGAGTTCTACGCGGTCCCCGAGGCGGTCGCGTCGAAGGGGATCGCGGACTGGCAGATGTTGCGCCGGAAGCTGCCGGACGAGCTCTTCCTCGATCGGCGCACGTTCCCGCACGATCTCTTCGCTCGCGACGACGTCACCACGTACCTCGCCACCGTGTGCGACGTCCTGGCATCGACGCGCGTCGGTCTGGGCGACGCCGGAACGCTCGACGTGTTCGCACTGACCCGCGTCCTCGGACACCGGATCGGCCTGTCCACCTGGGCGGGCCCGTGCGGTACGCCCGGCGAGCGCTTGGACCGGTTGATCGCCGCGCTCGACGCGCTCGACGGCGCGGCCGCGTTCGTGGAACCGGGTGGCATGCAGGCGATCGCGGCCAGCGGGAAGGCCGCCGAGTACGCGGCGCTCGCCGAGGCCGAGGCGTTGATCGCCGAGGCCGTCGCCGAGCGTGACGCCGACTCGGCGCGGGTCGACGACCACTTCCAGCGGATCATCGACGCGTGGGTGGGCGCGCCCGACCGGGAGCAGGGGATCGCCCGGGATGTCGTGCTCGTGCATCTCGGTTCGATGTCGAACCTGTTCGCGGCGTTGGGCTGGTACCTCATCGACGTGGTGACGCGCCCTGACGTCCTCGCGGCGGTGCGGGCCGGAGACCGCGACCTCGCGGAACGGTGCGCCCTCGAGTCGCTACGACTCTCCCAACGATCGGTGATGCTCCGGGCGGTGTCGAAGCCGTGCGTGATCGACGACGGGACGACGAAGTACTCGGTCGCCCGCGGCGTGACGCTGGCGACGCTGCTCCCGCTGACCAACACCGAGGGGGCGGACCTGGCCGAGTGGGACCCCGACCGATGGCAGCGGCGGCGGTTGCGATCGGATCGGCTGCCGCCGACGCGCGAACTCGTCACCACCTTCGGGCACGGCCCGCACACCTGCCCGGCGCAGCCGTTCTCACTGGCGGTGATGACCGAGGTCGTGGCCGACCTGGTCGACCACTACGACTTCACTCCCCGGTTCCACGCGCCCGCGCCCGTCCCCGGTCAGATCGGCGGCGTCGCCCGCGCCGCCGACCCCTGCCCGATGGACTACCAGCGACGCCCCTGACGCACGCCGCGCGCACACCGACCAATGTGCCCTGCGCCACGCACGCGGTGGCGGAGCGCACATCAGTCACGCTGCCCGCCCCGCTCCCGAGCCGGTCCCTGCCACTCCCGAGCGGAGCTTGCGGAGCGAGCAGCTCCGGAGGCGTCCCGACCAGCAAACAACCCGAAGTCACACTCCGACCTGCTCGGAAGCCGGAGGAGACA
>CAZJBJ010000202.1:0-4667 GCA_964544295.1 uncultured Bifidobacteriaceae bacterium | reverse complement strand
CGGTCGCGCTCACCGTCATCTCGGGTCTCGACATCGTTCGGCGCGGGTACCAGGAGGGCAAGACGTGAGATGTGACGTGCTCGCGATCGGGACCGAGCTGTTGCTGGGCCAGATCGTCGACACCAACTCGAGTTGGATCGGCGAGCACCTGGCCATGGCCGGCATCGACACGATGGAGCACCGCAAGGTCGGCGACAACCTGCCCCGCATGATCGCGGCACTGGCCGAGATGCTCGAGAAGGCGGATGCCGTCATCGTGTGCGGAGGGCTCGGCCCCACCCAGGACGACGTGACGCGCGAGGCGATCGCGGCCGTGATGGGCGTCGAGTTGGAACGGCGCGAGGAGCTGGTGGAGCAGATCAGTGCGATGTTCGGAGCCCGGGCCCGCGACATGCCACTCAACAACCTGCGCCAGGCCGAGATCCCCGTCGGCGCGGCCGCGATCCCGAACCCGATCGGGACCGCACCGGGAGTACGGGCACCCATCGGCGACAAGGTCGTCTACGCCGTGCCGGGCGTGCCCTACGAGATGCACAAGATGGTGAGCGAGCAGGTCCTGCCCGACCTGTTGGCCCGCTCCGGTGAGCAGTCCGCGATCGTGAGCCTCTCGCTCAAGACGTGGGGTCAGTCCGAGTCGGGTCTCGCCGAGATGATCGCCCATCGGGTCGACGCCCAGACCAACCCGACGATCGCGTTCCTGGCCCGGGGGATCGAGGGGCTCGTCGTCCGCCTCACCGCCAAGGCGGCCACCGAGGCCGAGGCGCGGGCGCTGATCGAGGCCGAGGAGGCCGAGCTCCGGCAGATCCTCGGGCCCCTCGTGTTCGGCACCGACGACGAGACGATCGAGCACGCGGCGCTCGCCGCCTGTCGGGAACGGGGGTGGACGCTCGGCGTCGCCGAATCGCTGACCGCCGGGCTCATCGGTTCGCGCATCGGCGCGGTGCCCGGAGCCAGCGCGACGTTCCGAGGCTCGATCGCGTCCTACGCCACCGATGTGAAGCGATCCGTGCTCGGGGTCACGGCCGAGCACGTGATCAGTGAGGAGTGCGCCCGGCAGATGGCGGTCGGTGCGCAACGGGTGCTCGGTGCCGACGTCGGGATCGCGGCCACTGGGGTCGCCGGTCCGGACGAACAGGAAGGGCAACCGGTGGGCACGGTGTGCTTCGCCATCGCCCTGCCCGGTCGCGATCCCGAGTCCTTCGCGACGCGCCTGCCCGGCGACCGCGAGCGCGTGCGTCAGTTCGCGGCGATCTCGCTGCTCAACGGTCTCCGGCAACGCCTCGAGTCGCTCGACGGATGAGCGCGCTCCAGCGCGCGTTCCTCGCGGTCGTCCCCCCGCCCGACGTGCTCGACGCCGTCGACGGCTTGTTCGACCGATCGGCCCGGTCCCGGTTCCAGTGGACCCGCCGCGACCAGTGGCACCTGACGGTGCAGTATTTCGGGAAAGTCGCCGACGCCGACGCCCTGGTGGGGGCACTGGCCGGCGCGCTCGGCGCGGCGGCCGCACCGACGGTGCAGTTGCAGGGGTCCGGCGGGTTCCCGTCCGATCGGCGGGCGGTGGTGTTCTGGTTGGGGGTCGCGGACGCCGAGCCGTTGCGGTCGGTGCACCGGATCGTGGCCGACGGGGCCCAGCCGTTCATCCGGTCGCGCGACCTCGTGCCCTTCGTCCCGCATCTCACGCTGGCCCGCCTGAAACGCGCATCGAAGCTCGTCGCCGAGATCGACGCCCTGGCGGATGTGCCGGTCGGACGGGCCTGGACCGTCGACGAGGTGGTCCTGCTCGAGAGTTCCGCGCAGCGGGGCGGGTCGGTCTACCGCCGAATCGCCGGGTTCCCGCTGGTGTGAGTCGCCCTTGAGGACGAGGGCTCGCGGGTCGATGTCCTTCCCATGGAGCCCGTCGACTTCGCGCTGGTGCTCGACGCGGCCCGCGCCGGCGACGAGTGGGCGATCTCGGTGATCTACCGCGATCTGCATCCGCGCCTGGCGGGGTATTTCCGGGCCCAGGAACCCCGGGCGGCCGACGACCTCGAAGCCGAGGTGTGGCTCGCCTTCGCCGAGCGGCTGCACGCGTTCACGGGCGACGCCGATGCGCTCCGGGCCTGGATGTTCTCCATCGCCCGGCGTCGGCTGGCCGACCACCGTCGCACCGCCGCTCGACGGCGCACCGACGTGGCGCCGATCGAGCAGCTCGACGGACCGGCACCCGAGGACCCGGCCGCGCTGGTCCTCGACGGCCTGGCCGCGGACGAGGCGGCCCGGTTCGTCGTCCGGGTGCTGCCGGCCGCGCAGGCGGAGGTCATCCTCCTGCGGGTCCTCGCCGACCTCGGCGTCGACGAGGTCGCGGAGATCCTCGGGAAGCGCCCGGGGACGGTCCGGGTGCTGACCCACCGGGCCCTGCGGACGTTGGAATCCCGGCTCACCGGAAAATCGGTAACGCGATGAGGCGCTCGGACGATCTGTCTCCCGATATGGCCTTCCACTCGTCCTCCGACTCCACCGACGCGTTGATCGCGGGCACTGTCGCGCCCGACGATCTGCCCGACGGTGCGGCTCGCGTGGCGAGACTGCTCACCGCCCTCCGGTCGCCAACGGCGTCGCCCGGAGGCGGGGAGCAGGAGGCCGTCACCGCCATCGCCGCCACGCTCGCGGCATCCCCCGTATCGATCGAGTCTGTTCGGAGACGTCGCATGCTTCCTCAAGTTCTCACGGCCAAGGTCGCCGCAGCCGGTGCCGCCGTGCTGTTGCTCGGCACCGGTGCCGCGGCCGCCACCGGATCGCTGCCCGACGCCGCCCAGAGCACGGTGTCGCGCGCCCTCTCGCACGTCAGCGTCTCGGTGCCCGACCCCGACGACCACGCGGCCGATGCCGGCCGCGCCGGTGACGGTGGCGAGGCGGTCGGCCCCGACGCCACCGGACCCGCGATGAAGGGGCTGTGCACGGCGTGGGCCGCCCGGGGCAAGGGCGACGAACCGCGGGGTGAGAGCGCGAACTCGACCGCGTTCACGAACCTCCGCCACACCGCACGCGACGCCGGAATGTTGGTGAAGGAATACTGCGCCGACGTCCTCGCCGCCGACGCCAAGGACGCGGCCGACGCCGACCACGGCACCGGTGACGCGGGTCAGGCCGGCGACGAGCACGGGAAGTCGGGCGACTCGCACGGCCAGGCCGACGAGCACGGCCCCGCGGTCGAGGTGCCCAACTCGGGCGGCATCGACACCGGGAGCACCGCGAGCGACGGTGCGAATGACGCCGGGGTCGACCACGCGGCTGCCGAGGCCGAAGCCGGCTCGGGCAACGGTTCGTCGGGTGGTTCGTCCAGCGGTTCCTCGGGCGGTTCGGACCACCCGAGCGGTCGCCCGTAGCCCCTCGCGACCCTTCCCGGCCGCGGCGCTCAGTCGCCGGTCGCGCCGTCGACACACTCCCGGATCAGATCCGCGTGCCCGTTGTGGCGCGCGTACTCCTCGATCATGTGCGTGAGGATCCACCGCAACGTGACCACCCGGCGCGGGTTGGCCGCGACGTCGTCGAGGTCGTGGTTCGCGGCGCGGTCTCGGGCGACGCCGCACTCTTCGTGCCATGCCGCGAGGTCGTCGGCGACCACGGCATCGTCGACGCGATCGAAGTCGTCGTCAGGTCCGGGGTTGTCCCAGTACCGCTGCTCGATCGCCTCGTCGTCGAGGATGATCCGGAACCAGTAGCGCTCCACGTCGACCATGTGGCGGACGAGGCCGAGCAGTGACATCGTCGACGGTGGCACCGACCGCATGCGGAGTTGCTCGTCGCTGAGGCCCTCACACTTCTGTGCCAGCGTGGCGCGGTGGTAGTCGAGCCACGCGTCGAGCATGGCGCGTTCGCCGAGCGCGGAGTCCGGCCGGATGCGTTCGATCGTCATCGCCGGAGTCTGCCCGCCTCATGGCGTGAGATCCGACCATTTTCGTGCGATCCCACACCATGAAGCGCCGGGGTGGTGCCGACGCGACCGGGACGACTCCTCGAAATGCTTGATCCGAACGAGTGTTCGGTCTAGGGTGAACTCCGTCGTTGGAACTCCACCGGTGTGGTTCTCTGCCCCACCGGTACGAGCCCGTCGACCGGTCTCCGGATCGAGTGTCACACCCTCGTCGTAGGTTCCACCCCGACAAGGCAACGAGCGCTTCCCCCCAACTGTGAAGAGGGAACGAAATGGACAAGGAGATCACCCGAATGGATCGTGACAAGTCGCTCGACATGGCGCTCGGCCAGATCGAGAAGCAGTTCGGCAAGGGCGCGATCATGCGCCTGGGGGAGCGGGGCAACGTCGGGGTGGAAGCCATCCCGACCGGCGCGTTGGCTCTGGACCTCGCCCTCGGGATCGGCGGTCTGCCCCGCGGGCGGATCGTGGAGATCTTCGGCCCGGAATCGTCCGGGAAGTCGACCCTCGCGATGCACGTCGTCGCCGAGGCCCAGCGCAACGGCGGCACGTGTGCCTACATCGACGCCGAGCACGCGATGGACCCGGTGTACGCCGCGGCCATCGGGGTCAACGTCGATGATCTGCTGATCTCCCAGCCCGACACGGGTGAGCAGGCGCTCGAGATCGCCGACATGCTGATCCGCTCCGGTGCACTGGATGTGTTGGTGGTCGACTCCGTGGCCGCACTCGTGCCCCGAGCCGAGATCGAGGG
>CAZJBJ010000201.1:0-4704 GCA_964544295.1 uncultured Bifidobacteriaceae bacterium | reverse complement strand
CCCGGGGCCAGTGCATCTGACCGGTGAGGAACAGCACGATGTCGCCCGGCATCGCCGTGAGCGACGCGGCCGCCAGGCACTCGTCGAGGTCGGCGCCGGTGACCGCATAGGGCTCGTCGAAATAGTCGACCCCGCGCAGCCGGGCCACGTCGCACAACAGACCACGGGTCACGATCGGACCGAAGTGCTCGATGCCGAGTTTGCCGGCACCGGACTCCATCGTGATCTCGTCGGCCGAGAAGCCGTTGTAGAGCTTGCCGTCGTATCCGGCGTGGGCGAGCGCGTCCCAGTGCGTCGCCGACTGGGTACCGGTGAGCACCTCGTCGTCACTCGTCGCGAAGTCGCGCCCGTCGCCACTGAACGCGAACGACGCCTGGAGCATCGTGAGCGTCGGGTTCTTGCGGCCGAGGATCCGCCCGGTCTGGGGACCGTCCTCGTCCATCGGGATCGACAACGGGAACGAGACTCCGCGCCGGACCGCGGCCGCACCGCGCCGGACCGCGTCGGCATCGATGAGGTTGAGCGTGCCGCGCTGATCGTCGGCACCCCAGCGCCCCCAGTTCGACACCCGCGCCGCGAGCGCAGCCTGTTCCTCGTTCAGCGGCATCGGTCAGCCCGCGTAGGTGGAACGAAGTTCGTGCTTGAGCACCTTGCCCGTCGGGTTGCGGGGCAGGACGTCCACCAGTTCGAGCTGCTCCGGAATCTTCTGCACCATCAGACCCTCCGCCTTGCAGAACTCGAACAGCTCCGGCAGGGTCGGCGGGTCGGCCGGATCGGCCGGCACCACCACCGCGCACGCCCGCTCGCCCGAGTTCGGGTCGGGCAGGCCGATGACCGCGGCGTCGGCGATCTTCGGGTGGGTGAAGAGCAGGTCCTCCACTTCCTTCGCCGAGATGTTCTCGCCCTTGCGGATGATCACGTCCTTCAGGCGACCCGTGATCAGGATGTGGTTGTCCTCGCGCAGGACCCCGAGGTCCCCGCTGCGGAAGTAGCCCTCGTCGTCGAAGCCGTCGGCGTTCAGGGCTTCGTCGACGTAGCCGAGGCACAGGTTCGGGCCGGTGACCCGGATCTCACCCTCCTCGCCGCGGCCGACGACCGTGCCGTCCAGCCCGACGACCTTGACGTCCACCCCGGCGCAGAGCTGACCTTCGGTGTTCGCCAACTGCTCGTCGGTCGCGTCGACGTAGGCGATCGAGATGATCGGACACTCGGTCAGCCCGTAGCCCGACGAGATCCCGATGCCACCGAGCTCGGCCTTGACGTCGTAGTGCAGTTGCGGCGGCTTGGCGGCGCCCCCACCCACGAACACGCGGGTTTCGGGAAAGAGCCGACGGTCCGGCGCGGCGCGCTGGGCCGCCAGGTAGGCCTGGTGGAACGCGGTACCCGCACCGGCGATGGTGACCCGCTCGCGTTCGAGGACCGGCATGGTCGTGGCGGGCACGAAGCCTTCCACGATCACCTGCGACGATCCCGCCATGAGCCCGGAGAACAACCAACCGATCCCGCCGATGTGGGTGAACGGGAACACGAGCGCGTTGCGGTCCTCGGGTTGGAGGTCGAACGCGTCGACCATCGCGTACGCCGAAGCGGCCACGGTGTTGTCGGTGTGTCGGGCACCCTTCGGATCGGCGGTGGTGCCCGACGTGTAGAAGAGCCATCGCAGCGGACCGTCGTGGCGCACGCCCGGCTCGAACGATTCACCGCCGGTCGGTGCGGGCGGCAACGCGGCGACGTCGCCGGTGAGCGCGTCGCCCCGGTCGACCGAGAGGACCTCGAGCCCGGGCACGTCGGCCGCGATCGCGTTCGCCATCGCGGTGTAGTCGACGTCGCGCCACACGCTCGGCACCACGATCAGCTTGGCGCCCGCCTCCTTGGCGACGAAGCCGACCTCCCGTTCGCGATAGATCGGCAGGACCGGGTTCTGCACGGCACCGAGGCGGGCGAGACCGCCCACGAGGACCATCGCCTCGATCCAGGTGGGCAGCTGCCACGTGACGACGTCGCCCTCGCCGATGCCCCGGGCGTGGAGCGCGGCGGCCGCGTCGAGACTCGCGTCGCGGTACTGGGCGAAGGTGAGCGTGCGCTCGTTCTCGTCGACGACGAAACGGGCGTCAGGAGTGTCGGCCGCTCGCTGCTCGATGAGATCCCAGAGCGAGGTGAAGGAGGTCAGTCGCTGCGCCATCGTTTCAGCCAGCCGCTTCGGCGCTCTTCGAGCTCGTCGGCTTCGGGAACCCGCCCCCGTACGTCACCAGTCCCCCATCGATCGAGATAATCGAGCCGATCATGTACCTCGCTGTGTCGGAAGCGACGTAGGCGATGCATTCAGCGACCTCCTCGGGTTCGGACACGCCGAGCCGGCTCATCACCGGGCGCAGCACGTCCAAGTCGGCGTCCTCCGGAATCCGGAACCCCTTGGTGAGCGGAGTCCGCATGCCGCCCGGCGCGACGCAGTTGACCCGCACCCCCTGGTCCACGTACTCCACGGCCAGCGCCCGGGTGAGGTTGATCACGCCACCCTTCGACGCGCAGTAGGCCGCCGAGAACGGCTGGCCCATGATCCCCGCGTTGGACGCGATGTTCACGATGGTCCCGCCGCCGTCGAGCAGGTACGGAAGTGTGAATCGGCACAGGTGGAAGGTACCGGTGAGATTGACGCCGATGATGGATGCCCAGCGATCCGGCGACTCCTCCTCGGTCCGGCAGAATCCACCGATTCCGGCCGAGTTGACCAGAACTTCCGGCCGCCCGAGGTCGGACGCGATCGCCGCGACGGTCGAATCGACGGACTGCGGGTCGCTCACGTCGCAGGCGTAGGCCTTCGCGGTCGCGCCCGACGCGGTGATGTCGGCTGCGGTTTCCGCGGCGGTGTCCTGCATCAGGTCGACGACCGCGACCTTGGCGCCCTCGTCGCCGAACAACTTGGCCGTGGCGCGCCCCAATCCGGAGCCTCCTCCGGTGATCACGGCAACCCGATCGGTGAAACGCGCCATTGCGAATGCTCCTCTTCGTGGACGACGACCAGTTGATGAACCGACAGCCGGGGAAATCTAACGCCTCGTCAGATTCCGCGCGCGGTGCCGATCGGGAGCCGGGAGCCGGTACCGTGGTCGCCGATCGACGAACAGGAGACCCCCGCAATGGCCAACCCGACGCTCGACCGCAAACGGATCGACCAGGTCGCCGAAGAACTCGAGCCCGGCTGGGCGCTCGCCGGCACGGGCGTGGGTGCGGCCGGCGCGACCGCGACCGACGGCGGCGCTGCGGCCCCCGCCCGGACCGCCAGGGTCATGACCGCCGAGGGCGCCTTCGCCAAGACCTTCCTGCTCTGGCTCATCGTCGTGGCGGGCGCGGTGTTCGGCTGGAGCCGCACGACGATCCCCGAGTTCGGCCAGATCAAGCTGCCCGGATTCACCTGGCCGGCGCTGCTGATCGCCTTCGGCCTGGCGATGGTCACGGTGTTCAAGCCGAAGTTCGCACCGATCACCGCCCCCTTGTATGCCGCCGCCGAAGGCGTGTTCCTCGGGGTGATCTCCAAGGTCTACGACACCCAGTGGAACGGCATCGTGTTGCAGGCCGTCCTCGCGACCGTCGGCGTGTTCCTCGTCTGTCTGGCGCTGTACGTCACCGGCGTCGTGAAGGTCACGAAGAAGTTCGTGTTCGTGGTGATCGCCGCGACCGCCGGCATCATGGTGATGTACCTCGCCGGCTTCCTGCTCAACCTCTTCGGCGTCGACATCATGTTCTGGAACGAGCCGAGCGCGCTCGGCATCCTCATGAGCGTCGGCATCTGCATCGTGGCCGCCCTCAACCTGTTCCTCGACTTCGAGATGATCCGTCAGCTCGGCCTGGCCCGGGCGCCGAAGGCGATGGAGTGGTACGCGGCCTTCGGTCTCACGGTGACCATGGTCTGGCTCTACCTCGAAATCCTCCGGTTGCTGAGCAAGCTGCGCAACTGATCCCAGCTCCTAGAGTCACGGCGGTATGGCCGAACCGGTGCACACCGCCCAACTGCTGCGCGCCGCGGCCGCGGCGCATCCCGATCGGGAGGCGTACGTCCACGGCCAGAAGCGGGCGACCTACGCATGGTTGGACCGCGTGGCCGACGGGTTCGCGTCCACGCTGATCGACCTCGGGGTGCGGCCCGGCAACGTCGTCTGTCTGATGCTCCCGTCGTCGATCAAGTTCGCCGGCTGCTATCTCGGTGCACTGCGGGCCGGGGCGATCACCTCGGCGATCAACGGCCGGCTGGGTGAACGCGAGCAACGCAGCATCCTCGACCGCACGTCACCCGCGGTCACGGTGGTGGGCGACGGCGCCCGCGTGCCCGACGGCGCCCCGACGGGAACCGTCATCCCGGTCACCGACCTCAAGGCCGCCTTCGCCGCACCCGCCACGGCCGAGCGCGAGCTGCCGGTCATCGAAGGCCACGATCCGGCGTGCATCGTGTGGACCAGCGGCACGACCGGTGCACCCAAGGGCGCGGTGTACGACCACGATCGCATGCGCGCCATCAGCGCCAACATCGGCCAGCTCACCGAGACCGGAGACCGCCGCCTCGTCGTCCTGCCGTTCCCCCACGTCGGCTACATGACCCGGATGTGGGACGAGCTCGCGCACGGCACGACGATCGTGATCGCGGGTGAGCCGTGGTCGGCGACCGAGACCCTACGGCTGATCCGGGACGAGCGCATCACCATGGGGACC
>CAZJBJ010000200.1:0-4761 GCA_964544295.1 uncultured Bifidobacteriaceae bacterium | reverse complement strand
GGCCCGGAATCGGGCGGAGCGACCAGAGATTCTTAGGCGGCGGACCGGGGGCGCGTCCAGAATCGGCCACGGTGTCGGGGTCGCGCCGCCGCGCTCGACCGGCGCGCTCGACCACGGGGAAGGAAGACTGCGACGCGTGGAACGTACCGAGCAACCGGGCGAACGCGAACGCCATGGGTCGAACCTCGAACTGTTTCTCGACCTCGTGTTCGTGTTCGCCGTCACCCAGATCGCGGGCCTGTTCGCGACCGATGCCGGGCGGCCGGTTTCGGCCGCTCGCTGTTGTTGGCGTGGCTCGTATGGTGGCTGTGGTCGCAGTTCACCTGGTTGGGCACGGCCATCGACCTCGGGGACGGCTCACTCAACCAGTTCCTGATCCTGGCGGCCGTGCCGCTCGCGCTCCTCATGGCGGTTGCGATCCCGCATGCGTACGCCGAGACCGGTCCGGAGTTCGCCGGCGCATTCCTCGCCGTGAACCTCTGGGCGCTGGCGATCCAAGGCCGCGGTCTGTGGAACAACCCGGTCATGCGACGTGCCTGGATGGGGTACGCACCACCGGCGGCCGTCGCTCCCTGTCTGGTGCTTCTCGGTGCCGCCTTCGACCCTGCTCCCCGCACGGCGATCTGGTGTTTCGTCGCGGTGTTCGAGATCGCGTCGGCGATCCAATCCGGCCGACGCACGCGGGCCGGCGACGGCACCTGGACGATCGACCCCCTCCACTTCGCCGAGCGCCACGCACGCTTCGTCATCATCTCGCTGGGTGAGGTGCTCGTCGCAGTCGGGGTCGCGGCATCCGAACACCACATAGATGTCGGACGCGGCGGCGGCGTGACTCCGGCCGTCTCGGTTGCGTGCGTGCTGTGGTGGACCTACTTCGCCTACGTGCCGGGAGCCGTCGAGCGGGTGCTCCGCGAGAGCCTGGATCGGGCTCGCACCGCCCGCAACCTGTTGTCATTCGGCCACTTTCCGGTGATCATCGGCATCGTGCTGTACGCCGTCGCCGCCAAGCACGCGGTGGTCCATCCCGGTGCCGCGCTCGGAGCGAGCGATCGGAGCGCGCTGGCCATCTCGGTCGTTGCATTCCTCGGCGGATTGCTCGGCCTGCAGTGGCAGGTGGCACGACGCATCGCGCCCGAACGAGTCGTGGCCATCGCCGTCATCGCCGGCCTCTGCGTCGTCGGGGCCGACCTGGCGGGTGGCGTCCTACTGGCCGCCGTCGGCGTCACGCTCGCCGGTTCCCAGGCCATCACCCTGCGCCGGTTCACCCGGACCTGATCGGCGATCGATCGACGAGCGCCGACGGCGTGATCTCCGGTGACCCCGACCTGGCAAGCACGCGCTTCACCCGGCGAACTCGCGCTTCACACGACGCGCACGCGATCCGCACGCGGATCGCGAAGGAAGCAACCACAGCGGCCGTTTGCGCGCCGGTAGCTTCGCCCGAGCAGGTCGAGGGGGAGCAAATGGGTGTGCGAAGACTGCTGGTCGCCGGTGCCACCGCGGCATTGACCGCCACGGTCGGCGTCGTGGTCGCGGACTCGGCGTCCGCGGCATCTCCGTGCTCAGCCACCCCGACCCGGACCGTGTCCGGCCTCCAGTCGTCGGTGTTCAACACCCCACTGGCCGCGAACGAGCGCGTCGACGCCGAGACGGCGGAGTGGCGCGGCACGATCTCGTACCCGGTCGATTTCGACGCCGGTGCGGACAGCTGCTGGGACGGCGGATCGATCACCGGCACGTGGGGGCCCGCGACCACGTGGAGCAGCTACCACAACAAAACCGGGTTCTCGTTCCGCGGGCCGCGGTTCACGCTCGACCACCCGCGGATCTTCAACACCGGCGACGGCATCAACGTCGATGACGGCTCCGACGACTTCCTGATCCGCGGCGCGTACCTGTCCTACATCCACGACGACTGCATCCAGAACGACGACCTCTTGAGCGGCACCGTCACCGACTCGTACCTCGACGGTTGTTACGTCGCGTTCTCCGCCCGGCGATCGGACGGTACGAACTACGACGGCCACCTCAACACCTGGACCATCCGCAACTCCCTGGTCCGACTCCAGGCGATGCCCAAGGTCTACAAGGGCACCGCCGCCGGTCACGGTGGCTTCTTCAAATGGGACGACAACGCCCCCCTGAGCCCGAAGCTCGCCATCTCGAACAGCATCTTCCGGGCCGACCAGGACACCAACCACCAGGACCTGAACCTGCCGACCGGCTACGACGTGACGTGTTCGAACAACACCATGGTCTGGTTGGGCGACGGGCCGTTCCCGGGTTCGCTGCCGTCGTGTTTCACGGTCACGACCGATCGCTCGGTCTGGGACGACGCCACCGCCCTCTGGCGCTCGACCCACCCCACGATGGTGATCGGGCCGACCGCGTCGATCGGCGACGCGTCCGTCATCGAAGGCAGCTCCGGGGCTCGCTACCTCCGGTTCCCGGTCTCCTTGAACGTCGGCCCGGGCACCGGCAAACAGGTGACCGTGTACTGGACGACGGCGCCCGGTTCGGCGGGCACGTCCGACTTCACGACGGCGCGGGGCAAGGTCGTGTTCAAGGGCAACCAGGTGCACAAGACGGTCTCGGTGAAGGTCACCCCCGACACCAAGAGCGAAGGTGACGAGACCATGCACGCGCTGATCGCCGGTGTGGACGGGGGCGTCAACGGCCGCGAGCGCGGCACCGGCACCATCGTCGACGACGATCCCGGCTCGGGCATCCGCCTCGCCGTCTCGGACCAACTCGTCGTCGAAGGCAACAACGGTGTCCGGAATCTCGTGATCCCGATCACGTTGACCCAGCCGGCCGCGGCGAATGTCGTCCTGCACTATTCGACGCAGAACGGCACCGCCTCCGCAGGATCCGACTTCGTCGCGAAGTCCCGCTCCCTCACCATCAAGAGCAGTCGCCGTTTCGCGAACGTCACCATCCGCATCACGCCGAACACCACCGCGGAAGCGATCGAGAACTTCCGGCTGGTGGTCGACAGCGTCACCAACGCGACCGTGATCGACGACACCGGTCTCATCACGATCCTGGACGACGACTGACGATGTGGCGGATCAGCCGGCGATGACCAGCGCCGCGCGGCCACTCGCGCCCCCCTCGCGATGGGCGATCACCGGGTAGGAGCCGGCCGGATCATCGGCATCGGTCACGTACGACGCGGTCACGATCCCGTCGCCGGGCACGACGTGCACCGGACCGGTGAACGATCCGGTCGCCTTCGCGATTTCGAACCGGACCTTGTCACCCGGCTCGGCACCGGCGAGGCGGAGTTCGACCGTGCCCCCGGGGGCGACCGGCGCCGGGCTCACGGTCAGTGTCACCGGAAACGACCGGGGAATGGTGATGACCTGGCCGACCACGAGCTTGTCCGGATTCGTCAACTGGTTCGCCGCCACGATGGCCCGAGTCGACACGTCGAACCGTTTCGCGAGCGCGCCCAGGATGTCTCCGTCCTTGACCGTGTACTCGAACGCCTTCCGAGCCTTCGGCGCCGAGACCGGCACCGTCGTCGGGGTCGTGGTCGGCAGGGTCGAAGCCGACGAGGCATCGGACCGGGGACGCGTCGATCCCGTGGCCCGCCCGAGGTCCACCTTGGACAATCCGTACACCGCACCCAGGACCACGATCACCATCACCCCGAGCGCGATACCCACGGCCTTCTGGCGTGTGCGCTGATCGGTGCTGCGTCGGTGCCCGTCTGACCCCGCCCCGTGACTGTGCCACGTGGGACCGGGCTCCAAACCCGCGCCGTCGCGGTGGGTGCCGAGACCGTCGCATTCCGCGCGGTCGACCAATCTCCGATGACGTCGGGTCATCCGTGATCGCACGGGCACCGAACCCTTGTGTATGCCGAACTCCACCGATCGATCAGAACTTCGACGCCCCTTGGGAGGCCGGAGTCCCCTGCTCGCCGTACTCGTCGTCCCGGTCGTCGCGATCACCGCCGTGCTGACCACACGCGCCATCGCGGGACCGGGCGCGCCCCCGGCGACGGCCCGACCCGCGGCCGATGCGGTCGTGATCAGGAACTTCGCGTTCGGTCCGCCGAGCCTCACCATGACCAGAGGAACGAAGCTCACCGTCCGCAACGGCGACGGCACCCTGCACACGCTGACGGCACGCAACGGATCCTTCGACACCGGAGCGATCGAGGCCGGCACGACCGGCACCGTCACGTTGAACCAACGCGGCACCTTCGAGTACCGCTGCGAGATCCACACGTCGATGACCGGAAAGTTGGTGGTCACGTGACCCGCGCCCGCACCAGCCTCATCGCAATCGGCGCGGCCGGGGTGTTGGTCAGCGCGTACATGCACTTCTACCTGTACGTCTGGGGCGGCTATCGCGGGATCAGCGTCGACCGCATCCTCGGCCTCGACATCAGTCGTTCGTTCGCCCTCAACGCCATCGCCGGGCTGGTCATCGCCGAGATCCTCGTACTCTCGCTTCGGTTCGACCGACTCCGCGTGACCGGCGCCGCGCTCGGTCTCGGGTTCGCGCTCGGTGCGCTCGGCGCCTATGCGCTCGCCCGCACCTCTGGACTGCTGGGTTTCACCGAGTCCGGCTGGTCGACCGAGGCGATCATCTCGAAGACGGCGGAAGTGGTCGCGGTCATCACCCTCGGGAGTTATCTCGTCACTCGCGCTGCGGAACCGTCAGACGCGCGTGCTCAGGCAAGTCTCGGAGCGAGAACGTCGGCTCTGCCGTAGTGGCCAGCGACGTCGAAGTAGCGCTTGGCGTGCA
>CAZJBJ010000199.1:0-4882 GCA_964544295.1 uncultured Bifidobacteriaceae bacterium | reverse complement strand
CGCCTCGCGCTGGCCCATCGTGTCGACCGTGTGGTTGATGGTGTCCTTGATCGCAGCGGCCGTGATCGGAGGGACGAGTGCGACCTGTTCGGCCATGGCCCGCGCCGCGGCCGCGAGCTCGGCGCGCGGCACGACCCGGTTGACGAGACCGGCCCGCTGGGCGGTTGCGGCATCGAGGGTCGTGGCGCAGAGCAGGAACTCCTTGGCCAGTCGGGGGCCGAGTTCCCACGGTTCGATCAACAACTCGACGCCGACACCGCTCATCCGGGCGACCGGGTTGGAGAAGGTGGCGTCGTCGGCCGCGACGATCAGGTCGCACATCGCCGCGAGCATCAGCCCGGCCGCCGAACACACACCCTGGACCGCGGCGATCGTGATCTTGGGGAAGTCGCGGATCCGCACGAGCTTGTCCCAGTACATGACCTGTTCGTGTTCGAGCTTGCCTTCCGGCGTGGCCCGCCGGGCCGCCCAGTACTCCTCGCCGGCGAGGATCTCCTTGAGGTCGTGACCCGCCGAGAAGTGCTTGCCCTCGGCGCCGAGCACGACGACCCGCACCTCGACATCGGCCTCGGCTTGGTCGAACGCGGCGTCCAGTTCGGTGATGAGCCGGCTGTTCTGGGCGTTTGCGGTCTCCGGGCGGGCGAGGGTGATCGTGGCGATCGCGTCCGCCGATTCGTACCGGATCGTCTCGAAGCTCGGTGAGTCCCCCACGCGGTCGGCGAATCTAGTCCCGCCCGGTCAGTACGGTGTGCGCCGGCATGGAAGCGAACGAGCGCGACCCGGGGGTCGATGTCGCCCCGACCAATCGTCTGACCTACCAGCCGGCCCTCGACGGTCTGCGCGCGGTCGCGGTCGTTCTCGTGCTGCTGTACCACCAGCAGGGGCAGCGAGCGACCGGTCTGTTCCGGGGTGGGTACATCGGGGTCGACATCTTCTTCGTGCTCTCGGGGTACTTGATCACGCGCCTGCTGGTCGACGAGCGGACGCGTACCGGGCGGATCGAACTGTTGAGCTTCTGGCGTCGGCGGTTCCGACGGTTGATGCCCGCGTTGCTGACGATGCTGGTCCTGGCGGTGGTCCTCGAGCGGCTCGCGTACTCGCCGACGATGCAGGCCGCGATGCGACGGGATGTGCCCTGGGTCCTGACCTACCTCGAGAACTGGCACGTGATCGCGCATCGTGGCATCTCGTCGCCGATCTCACACACATGGTCCCTGGCGGTCGAGGAGCAGTGGTACCTCGTGTGGCCGATCGCGTTGATGGCCGGGATCGGGATCGTGCGTGGTCGAGTCCGGAACCTCATCGTGGTCGCGCTGACGCTGGCGCTCGGGAGCGCGGTGTGGGCCTGGTATCTCGGTCTCGGCGCGGGCGACCGGGTGTTCTACGGGACCGACACCCGCGCCCAGCAGCTCCTGATCGGAGCTGCGCTGGGATTGTGGGCCGCGTCGACGCGATCGGAACCGCGCCGCCGGGTCAATCCGATCGGGAACGGGTTGGGTCTGATCGGATTCGGCGCCGTCCTGGGTATCGCGACGTTCGTGTCGAACAACCCTGACTGGGCACGCGGCGGGTACCTCGGCCTCGCACTCCTGGTCGCGTTCCTCATCGACACCGCGGTCCGGCCGGGCAGCTGGATCGGTGCGGGTCTCGCCGTCCTTCCGCTCGTGTGGGTCGGGCGACTGTCCTACGGGGTCTACCTCTTCCACCTGCCGATCTACTCGTGGCTCGACGAGTCCCGCGTCGGGGTTGGGGGATGGGGATTGTTCGGGGTCAGGGTGCTCGTGACCGCAACGATCGCGGTGATGTCGTATTTCCTGATCGAACAGCCCATTCGCCGCTCGCTGCGCGTGAAATGGCCGGTGCTCGCGGCTGGTGCAGCAGTCGCGGTGGGTGTGCTCGTGCTGTCCACGGTCGGGGTCGCGGCGCCGGTCGGACCGCCGCGGTCGGATCTGCTCGCGTACGTGCTGGGCACCGCACGGGGTTCGACGCCGGTCGATGCTCGCCGGATGTTGGTGGTGGGTGGCTCCGCCGTGGCCGACCTCAACCTGCGTGATCCGGGACCGTTCGTCGGTTCGGGTATTCAGGGCGTTGCCGTCGGCAAACTGGGATGCGGGATCACCAGCCGGGACGCTCGTTGCGCCGAGGTCAGCGGGGACATTCCCGCGCTCCGAGCGGCGTTTCCGGCCCGCTGGCTGGTCCTCGTCCCCGATGCCGCGGACCTCGCCGCGCTGTCGGCGCCCGCGACGCGAACCGCGGCCCGTCGACGACTCGACACCGCGATCGAGGGTGCGGCAGGCTCGCGGGTCACGGTGCTGGTGGATGCCTGTTCTCCGGGTTCCATCGCGGCGGCGCGAGGGATCCGGGTCTGGGCCGCCGAACGGGAGGTCACGGTCCGACGGGTCGGCGAAGGCGCGAGTTGTCCACCGGGCGGCGCGGCTCAGCCGCTCCGCTGGGTCGCCCTCGTCGCGGCCGTCGAGTCGGGATGATCCTGGTCGGTGCCGGCTACACGCGGCGGCGGTCGAGCGCGGCCGAGTCGGGACGCGGCTCTCGCGGCAGCCCGAGGGTCCGCTCGCCGATGACGTTGCGTTGGATCTCGTTGGTGCCGGCCCAGATGGAACTGGCCTGGTAGTAGAGCCACGATCGCTGCCAGCGGCCGCCACCGGGGTTGTCATCGGCGTCACCCCAGCGCACGGCGTCCGGACCGAGGACCGCGAGCACGACGTCGTGCATGCGCTTGCTCATCTCGGACCACCACAGTTTGTTGATGCTCCCGACCGGACCGGGCGCCTCGCCCTTGGCGGTGCGGGAGACCGACCGCCAGTTGTGGAGCCGGAACAGCTGCAGTTCGGTGAACGCCTGCGCCAGTCGCGGTCCGACGCGGGGATCGTCCCAGGTGCCGTTCTCGTGCGCCAACTGCAACAGTTCGTCAAGCAGCTGGGCGTGAATGACGAGTTGGCGTGGGTTCACACCGCGCTCGTGGGTCAACGTCGAGTTCGCGATCCGCCACCCCTCGTGCTCGGCGCCGATGATGCGGCCGTCGGGCACGAAGACGTCGTCGAAGAACACCTCGTTGAACTCGGACTCGTCGGTGATCTGGCGTAACGGTCGGATGTCGACACCCGGCGACCGCATGTCGATGACGAAGTAGGAGATGCCAGCCTGCGGACGCGCATCCGGATCGGTGCGGGCCAGGCAGACTCCCCAGTCGGCGAACTGCGCGTAGCTCGTCCACACTTTCTGCCCGTTCACGATCCAGCCACCGTCCACCCGGGTCGCGCGTGTGGTCAGCGAGCTGAGGTCGCTGCCGGCACCCGGCTCGCTGAAGAGCTGGCACCAGATCTCGCGGGCCGAGAGGATGTTGCCCAACCACCGGTCGCGCTGGTCCGGCGTGCCGTGGGCGAGGATCGTCGGGCCCACGAGGTTCACGCCGATTCGCCCCACCAGTTCCGGGGCCCGGGCGCGGGCGAGTTCCTCGGTGACGATGTAGTGGCCGATCGGGCCCGCGTCGCGCCCACCGTATTCCTCGGGCCACGCCACCCCGACCCAACGCCCGGTCGCCAGTCGCGCTTGCCACTCCCGACCGAAGGCCACCTCGGCCTCGAGATCCTCGAATCGCGGTGGGAGTCCACGTCCGTACTCCCAGGGCAGGTTGGCCCGGAGCCACTCGCGGCATTGGCCCCGCAACTCGGCCTCGTTCGGGCTGGGTCTCAAGTCCACGGCGGCGCCTCCGGGCGGCAGGGTATCGCTCGTTCGATCGAGCCCGGGCTCAAGACCCGTGGCGAATGGTCGATGAGGACAACTGTGACCGATGCGGACCATTTGCCGACGACGGCCAGACGCTCGTGCCGACGCGCGTGCCGTCGCGCGTGCCGTCGCGACCACCGGGGCCTGACCCTGATCGAGGTCACGCTGGTCGTGATGATCATCGGGATCCTGCTGCTGCTCGGGATTCCGGCGCTCAACGGCGCGAAGAAGAGCGCCGAAGATCGCTCGGCCCAGGCGAGCCTGCGGATCGCGCTGACGAACGCGAAAGCGATCCGCGCCGAGACCGACACGTTCGCCGACGCCGACCCCACCACGCTGACCAAAGCCGAGCCGAGCCTGCGCTTCACCGCCGGGCCGTCGATGGATCCGAAGCAGATCTCGGTCGACGTTCGCGGTGACGCCGTCGTACTCGCGGCCCGGTCCGATTCGGGGGTCTGTTACGTGATCGGCGACGCCGCGAACGCGGCCGGCACGGTGTACCGCAACCTCGGTCTCGCTCGCTGTCAGGCGACCGACCTGCCCGCGATCCCGACCGCAGTCCCTGCGGACGAGCACGCCGTGGTCAACGGCGACTGGGCGCGGGGCTGGTAGCTCCCCGTCTGCGGACGCTCAGCGATCCTCGACCGAGACGTAGTGGTTCTCGGTCGGCCCGGTGTAGATCTGACGAGGGCGACCGATCTTGGTGCGGTCGCTCTCCATCATCTCCTTCCAATGGGCGATCCAGCCGGGGAGTCGACCCATGGCGAAGAGCACGGTGAACATTTTCGTGGGGAAGCCCATCGCCCGGTAGATGAGGCCGGAGTAGAAGTCGACGTTCGGGTAGAGCTTGCGGTCGACGAAGTACGGGTCGGTGAGCGCGACTTCTTCGAGGCGACGGGCGAGATCGAGCAGGTCGTCGTGGCCGGCGAGTTCGCCGATGACCCGTTCTGCGGTCCCGGCGAGGATCCGTGCCCGCGGGTCGTAGTTCTTGTACACGCGATGGCCGAATCCCGAGAGCCGGAACTTGGAATCGGGGTCCTTCGCCATCTTCACGTAGGCGTCGATGTCGCCGCCGTCGCGATGCATGTTCTCGAGCATCTCGAGCACCGCCTGGTTGGCGCCGCCGTGCAGCGGGCCG
>CAZJBJ010000198.1:0-4932 GCA_964544295.1 uncultured Bifidobacteriaceae bacterium | reverse complement strand
ACTTGGCCTCGATGTCGCGCTGACGACCGAACACCTTCACCAGCGCGTGACCCGTGAAGGCCTCCTCCACCTGAGCGTTCAGCGTGCCGGTGTGTCGCCATTGGTCGACGAACTTCTTCTTCGAGCGCTTGGTGATCGTCTTCATGGTGAAGATCGACAGCGGGATGGTGATCGTCGCGACCAGCGCCAGGAGCGGTGAGATCGTGAACATCATGATGAGGACGCCGAGGATGCTCAGCGACGACGTGAGCAGCTGACTCATCGTCTGCTGCAGGCTCTGGGCGAGGTTGTCGATGTCGTTGGTGACTCGACTCAACATGTCGCCGCGCGGCTGGCGGTCGACGTACCGCAGCGGCATCCGGTGCAGCTTGTCCTCGACGTCGGATCGCAACCGGAACATCGCGCGCTGCACGACTCCGGCGAGCATGTACGACTGGAGGTACGACAGGGTGGCCGACGTGACGTAGATGCCGAGGACGAGCAGGAGCCGGGCGTGGAGTTCGCCGAACGGGATGCCCTTTCCGCCGTAGACGCCGGTCACGATCATGTTGGTCGCGCCGCCGAGCAACTTCGGTGCCGACACCATCAGTGCCACGCTGGTGACGGTGAGCGAAAGCACCGCGAACACGCCGAACGCTTCCGGGCGCAGCCGGGCGGCAAGGCGTCTCGTCGAGGTCTTGAAGTCCTTCGATCGTTCGAGCGGCATGCCGGCCGCGCCCCAGCGTCCCCCGAACCCGCCGCGTGCCTCGTCGGCCGGTGGCTTGACGACTTCCTCGCTGGGCGGTGCTGCGTCCGTGGACCTCCTGGGCCCGTGGCCGTTCGGGGACGTGCCGTCGGGTCTCGAATCGCTTGTCACGCCGCCTCCTCCGCCGTCAGCTGCGACGCGACGATCTCCTGATACGTCGGGCAGGACTCGAGCAACTCGTCGTGCGTGCCGCGGCCGACCTGGCGGCCGTCCTCGATCACCAGGATCTGATCTGCGTGCCGGATCGTCGAGACGCGCTGGGCGACGATCACGGTGACCGCGTCCTTCACGACCGGGACCAGCGCGGCGCGCAGCCGGGCGTCGGTGGCGAGGTCCAGGGCGGAGAAGGAATCGTCGAACAGGTAGATACCGGGTCGGCGGACGAGTGCCCGCGCGATGGCGAGCCGCTGCCGCTGACCTCCGGAAACACTCGAACCGCCCTGGGCGATCGTGGCGTCGAGGCCGCCGGGCATCGCGCGGACGAAGTCCGCGGCCTGTGCGACCTCGAGCGCCTCCCACAGCGCCTCGTCGGTCGCGTCCGGATCGGCGTGGCGCAGGTTGCTGGCGACCGTGCCGGTGAAAAGGTACGGCTTCTGGGGGACGAGCCCGATTCGGCTCCACAACAACTCGGGCTCGATGTCGCGCACGTTGACGCCGTCGACGAGCACCGTGCCGCCGGTGGCGTCGAAGAGTCGGGGCACGAGATTGAGCAGCGTGGTCTTCCCCGCGCCGGTACTTCCGATGATCGCCGTGGTCTGGCCCGCCGCCACCCGGAACGAGATGTCGCAGAGCACCGGATGTTCGGCACCCGGGTACTTGAACTCCACCGCGCGGAACTCCAGCGAGCTGGCCGCGCCGAGCGTGGTCACCGGGTTGGCCGGCGGCACGACCGACGTCTGCGCGTTCAGGATCTCCTGGATGCGTTCCGCGCTGACGGATGCACGCGGCGCCATCACCGCGACGAACGTCGCCATCATCACCGACATCAGGATCTGGATCAGGTAGCTGAGGAAGGCGATGAGCGCGCCGACCTGCATGTGGCCGGAACCGATCCGGTTCGCGCCCAACCAGATGGCCGCCACGCTGGACACGTTGAGGACCAGCATCACGATCGGGAACATGAAGGCCATGAGCCGACCGGCGCGGAGCGACGTCATCGTCAGTTCGTCGTTGGCCTCGGCGAACCGGTGGGCTTCGTGGGGCTCGCGCACGAACGCGCGTACCACCCGCATGCCGCTGATCTGTTCGCGCAGCACCTCGTTGATCCGGTCGATGCGGTCCTGCATCACCTGGAACTGGGGCACCATCCGCACGATGACGAGTCCGACTGCGATGACCAACACCGGCACGCTCACGAGCAGGAGCAGGGAGAGCGGCCCGTCTTCGCGCACGGCCATGATGGCGCCGCCGACGATGGTGATCGGTGCGGCGACGAGCAGCGTGCACGACATCAGCACCAGTACCTGGACCTGGGTCACGTCGTTCGTGATGCGGGTGATCAGCGAGGGCGCGCCGAACGCCGCGACGTCCTGGGCGGAGAAGTCGGTGACGCGGTGGAACAGTGCGTCTCGCACGTCGCGACCGAAGGCCATGGCGGCCCGGGCGCCGTAGTACACGGCGGCGACGGCGAACACGACCTGGACGAGGGTGACCGCCAGCATGATCCCGCCCATGCGCCAGATGTACCCCGTGTCCTTGAGGACGACGCCCTTGTCGATGATGTCCGCGTTGAGGGTCGGCAGGAGCAGCGTGCCCATCGTCTGGACGAACGTCAGACCGAGCACGACGAGCAGCAGGCCGCGGTAGCGCAGCAGGTAGGTGCGGAGCAGCCGGATCAGCACGACGACTCCTCGCTCTCCTTCGGTTCATGGATGCGGATGCCGTCGAGCAGGACCGAGACGATCTCCTCGGAGGAGAGGGGCTCGTCGAGCAGCAACGCCGGATGCGTGCCCGAGATCGTCAGGCCGCGCAGGAGGTGGGCGGCTTCGAGGGGTGTGCGTCGGAGCCGGTGGCGATCCGGTTCGAAGACCTGCGCGATCTTGCCGAGGTCGGTGGACTGGTGTCGGGTCGGAACCGCCGTCGGCGACGACGTCATCATCTCGATCGCGGTACGCAGTTGCATGAGGTCGGCCACGCGGCGACGCAGGATCTCGACCGCGGCGACGAGCCGGGGTTCGAGCGGCAGTGATCGGTCGATGGCGTCGAGGGCCGCGTCGACCGCGGTCGCATCGAGCGCAGCCTCCAAGGCCGCGGTGAGCAGCGCATCCTTGTCGGGGAAGACGCGGAAGATGGTGCCCTCGGCGATGCCGGCCGCCTCGGCGATCTGGCGCGTGGTGACCGCGGCACCGAGTTCCAGGATCAGCGGCAGGGTCACGGCGACGATACGGGCGCGTCGCTCCTCGGGCGGCAGGGCGGCCGCGCGCGATCGGCTCGGGTGCCCTGCCGGCTCGGTCGCCGACTCCGCGGGGATATCAGTGGGGGAATCGGTGGGTTCGCGCAGTGTGCGGGGTGTCGCCACGGCCGGAAGTTAGGTGAGTGAGTGCTCACTCATCCAATCGCGCACCCCGGAATCCGTGGGTCACATGTCACGTCGGGGCGGTCATCTCCGCCACCGCGGCGGCCATCTCCTCCGCGGACACCTCCCGGATCCGGGTGTGGAGCGACCACTGATGACCGAACGGATCGGCGAGCACGGCGGCGCGGTCGCCGTAGAACTGGTCCTCGGCAGGCCGAAGGACCGTGGCGCCGGCCGCGGTGGCCCGGGCGACGGCCGCGTCGACGTCGGTGACGTACAGGTGGAGCAACACGCTCGTTCCACCGAGGCGGTGCGGATTGCCGGCGTCGCCGGGCATCTCGGCGGGCGCGTCGGCCAGGTACACGGGCGCGCCGTTGACGGTGATCGCGGCGTGTCCGATCGTGCCGTCCGGCATCGAGAGCCGACCATCCTCGACCGCGCCGAACGCCTCGACGTAGAAGTCGATGGCGGCGGAGGCGCCGTCGATCATCAGGTAGGGGATGATGCGGTGTTCGAGTCCGGCGGGGATGGGATCGACCATCGGGGATCTCCTCGGGTGGTGGACGGTTGCGGATTCAGTCGCCGGCACCCTGGGCGAGGGCGAGCGGTATGACGGTTTCGGTGCCGGCCGCACGGAGCATCGCGCCGGCCTCGGTGAGTGTCCACCGCGAGTCGACGACGTCGTCCACCAGGAGTACCGGGCCCGAGGGGACCGGGTCGATCGCGGCGAACGCGCCGGCGACGTTGGCGTGTTGCTGCGCGCTGTTCTCCATCCGGGCCTGCGGCGCCGTGTCGTGGACGAGTTCCAACGCCGCGCGGTAGGGGAGGCCGAGGCCCGCCGCCACCCGTTCCGCCAGTGACGGTACCAAGGATGGCGCGCGTCGGGACGGGACCGCGGTGACCCACTTCGGACGCGGTGCCGGATCCCAGCCGCGAACCAAGCGAACGAGCGCGTCGACGAGTTCGTCCGAATACGAGCCGTCAGCCCGCTGGTCGCGGACCATGCCGCCCCAGCCCCCGTCGCCGAGGAATGCGAGCGCGCGGCCGGGTTCGAGTTGGAGATCGGCCGGGATCCGACCGCCGACCGCCCGCATCTTGCGGGGATCGATCGTCAGGGGTTGGCTCCGGAGGAACTCGCGGGCGCGTCGCACCCGATCCGGGTCGAGGTCGATCGCCAGACTCGTGCCCGTGCAGCGCGAGCAGCGACCGCACGCGGTGGCGGTGGGGTCGTCGAGCGCGCGGCCGAGGAGTTCCATCAGACAGGTGTCGGACGCGAGGTAGTCGTCCATCACGCGTTGTTCGGCCCGCCGTTGCTCGGTGATGGTCTCGATGCGTTCGGTGGGGTAGGTCCAGGCGCGGTCGGTCCGCCGGTACTTCGCGCCATCCCGGGCCACGACGCCTTCGACCTCGAGGATCTTCAGCATCGCGGTCAGGCGGCCACGCCGAATGTTCACTTCGGCTTCGATGTCGGCGACGCGTGTCCAGTCGCCGCGATCGTGGAGGAGGTCGACGATCGCGTTGGCGATGTCGGCCGGCGGGAACGCAGTCCGGATGAAGTAGTCCTGGATGTCGCGGTCCTCGTGGCCGCTCATCAGGACGCCGTGGGCCTCGGCGAGCGCGCGCCCGGCCCGGCCCACCTGCTGGTAGTACGCGATCGGCGAACCGGGCGACT
>CAZJBJ010000197.1:0-5078 GCA_964544295.1 uncultured Bifidobacteriaceae bacterium | reverse complement strand
CACCCACAACAACGACACGATCAGCCACTCGATGTCGGCCGTGACCGGCCACACGTATCCGCCGACCGTCAGCATCTGCAGGAACGCCTTGTACTTGCCGAGCCGCGCCGCGGGCAGGGAGATGCCCTTCTTCCCGGCGACGATCCGGTAGGCCGAGATCCACACCTCGCGCGCCGCCATGATCGCGACGGGCACCCACCAGACGTCGCCCCGCGACACCAGCGCCAGGAACCCGCCCAGGGTGAGCACCTTGTCGGCGATCGGATCGAGGAATGCACCCGAGCGCGTGGTGCCGTCCCGTCGGGCCAGCCAGCCGTCGACGCTGTCGGTGATGCAGAGGAAGAACCAGAGGCCCCACGTGAGCCAGGTCGAACCGTCGCGCTCGATCAGGAACAACGTGGGAATGGCGAGCAGCAGACGGCCGAGCGTGATGAAGTTGGCCGGCGTGGCGAGCGCCCCCGGGCCGAACCGCTTCATCGACTGCATCGGCGACGTCACCGGCCCGCCACCCCTGCGAGCACGGGTGCCGCGATGAGATCGGGACCCAACGCGTCGGTCACCTCGACGGTGATCCGCGCCCCGGGGCGGCCGTGCGCGTCGGGGATCTGGATCACGCCGTCGATCTCCGGGGCTTCCCGGTGACTGCGCCCGATCAACGTCGTACCGTCGACCGCGTCGACGATCACGTCGAGGCGAGTCCCGATCAGACGATCACGGGCATCCTGGGTGATCGGTTCCTGCACGTCCCCACACTCGCGCAGCCGCTCCTCGGCCACCGCGGATGCCACGACGCCGTCGAGATCGACGGCCGCGGTGCCGTCTTCGGGCGAGAACGGGAAGAAGCCGGCCCAATCGAGCCGCGCCGCCCGGAGGAACTGCACGAGTTGGTCGTGGTCGTCCTCGGTCTCGCCGGGG
The DNA here is from genome assembly GCA_964544295.1 of uncultured Bifidobacteriaceae bacterium. Taxonomy (GTDB): domain Bacteria; phylum Actinomycetota; class Acidimicrobiia; order IMCC26256; family JAENVU01; genus JAENVU01. Next base: position 4,163 of record CAZJBJ010000197.1, on the reverse strand, counting down.
AACCCGACGATGAACGACGACCGGAACGCGGCGTCGGGCTCGGCGGCGCGGATGGCGTCGATGGTCGCCAGGAACTTCTCGCCGCTCCCCCACCGTTTCATCCGCCGGAGCAACGACGCCGACGCGTGCTGCAACGACAGGTCGAAGTACGGCACGACCGTCGGCAGTTCGAGCATGGTCGCGACGAGCGGATCCTTGACCTCGCTCGGGTACAGATAGAGCAGGCGAACGCGCGCCAGGCCCCGATCGGCGAGCCTGTCCAGTCGACGCAGCAGCGGGGCCAACGATCCGGGCTCGCCGATGTCGCGGCCGTACCACGCGAGGTCCTGGGCCACGAGCACGATCTCGGCGACGCCGCCGTCGACCAGGCCCGCGACCTCGGCCTCGATCGAGTCGATCGACCGTGACCGCTGCGCGCCGCGGAACGACGGGATCGCACAGAACGCACAGGCGCGGTCACAGCCTTCGGCCACCTTCACGTACGCCCACGGCGCCTGACGCGCCGGCCGAGGCAGTTCGAGGAGGTCCCGCACCCCGGTCGGCTTGCGGCCGCGCAGGACGACGTCGACCAGCGCACCCTCCTCGGCGAAGCCCACGACGGCGTCGGCCTCGGGCAGTGCCGCGGCGAGTTCGTCGCCGTACCGCTCGGCCATGCACCCGGTCACGACCAGCCGGGCCCCGGGCTTCCGGGCGTCCGACAAGGCGAGGGTGACGTCGATCGACTCCTGCCGGGCCGCGTCGATGAAGGCGCACGTGTTGACGACGACGAGGTCGGCGTCGGCCGCGGTCGAGGCGGGCTCGAGGCCGTCGGCCAACAGACTGGCCACCACCTTGTCCGAGTCCACTGCGTTCTTGGGACAGCCGAGCGTCTCGACGTAGAAGCGTTCGACCACCTCCGGATCCTACCGGGAGCACTGTCCCTACACTCCGCCGGATGGATGTGACCATCGACGGACACGTCGCACCGGGCTGGGAACCGGTTGCCGCCGCGTTCCGCACCAACTTCGACCACGGCGACATCGGCGCCGCGTGCTGCGTCTCCCGCGCCGGCGAGGTCGTCGTGGATCTCGTCGGCGGCATCGCCGATCCGACCACCGGCGCCCGCTGGCGGCCGGACACGATCGCCCTGGTCTTCTCCACCACCAAGGGGGCGACCGCCCTCTGCGCCAACCTCCTGATCGAACGGGGCGAACTCGACCCGGACGCGCCCGTCGCCCGCTACTGGCCCGAGTTCGCCGCGAACGGCAAGGCCGATGTGCTGGTGCGTCACGTGCTCTCCCACCGTGCCGGGCTTCCGGTGGTCGACGGCGAGTTCACCCTGGCCGAGGCACTGGCCTGGGATCCGATCGTCGAGCAGTTGGCGAGCCAGGCGCCGTTGTGGGAACCGGGGACCGCCGTCGGCTACCACCTCAAAACGTTCGGGTGGCTGACCGGTGAGATCGTGCGGCGCATCACCGGGAAGACGCTCGGCACGTTCTTCGCCGACGAGATCGCCGGGCCGCTCGGACTCGACTGGTGGATCGGGTTGCCCGAGCCGCTCGAATCACGCATGGCCCCCATCGTTCCCCCGGTGACGCCGACCGACCCGGAGGTGCGGGAGCTGATGGACGCGGTGATGTCGCCCGGCACCCTGATGGGTGATGCCCTCACCGGACCGTCGGACCTGTTCCGCTACGACGACCGGTGGAACACCCGGGCCCTGCACGCGTGCGAGCTGCCGTCGTCGAACGGGGTGGCGTCGGCCCGGGCCGTGGCGCGCATGTACGCGGCGGCGGTGGGCGAGGTCGACGGCATCCGCGTCGTGTCGCCGGCGACGGTCGCGCGGGCGACCCGGATCGAGAGTGACGGCACCGACCGCGTGCTCGGTGCGCCGATGCGGTACGGCCTCGGCTTCTCGCTCCACCCGAGCTTGAACGTGCACGCAGGCCCGGCGGCGTTCGGCCACTCGGGCGCCGGCGGCTCACTCGGCTTCGCGGACCCGCAGCACGGCATCGGGTTCGGTTACGTCATGAACCAGATGAAACTCGGACTGTCACCCGACCGTCGCCCCGCCAACCTCGTCCGGGCCGTCTACGACTGCCTCGACCGCGTGTAACCCATCCCGCCGCCGATCGGTCCAATGCTCCGCATCGCCAACCACGAGGCGGTGCAGGAGGTACCACCATGTACACCTTTGCCATCGTCGCCCTTCTGGGCCTCGCCACCGTCAAGCTCGTCGACTTCGCGTGCGAATCAGTGGTCGCGTTGCGACCACTGCGTTCACTCCTGACGTTCGTCGTCGCGATCGCGGGTGTCCTCGCCCTCGACTACTCCATGTTCGAGGGTTGGAACGCCAGCGTGAGCGACCGCACACTCGGCGTCTGGATCACCGGCTTCGGCGTTGCGGGGATCACCGTCGCCTGGCGGGCCGTGTTCGCATACCTGACCCACGACCACGCCACCCGGGACGAGACCCTGGGCGAGCACACGTCGCTCCACCGCGCCGCGTAACCGCCGCGCGTCCACCTCGCTCCTGCCAACGACGTCAGGAGTCATCACGCACTCGGGCGCCCCGCGAGGGGCGCCCGAGTCGCGTGCGGACGCAGCGGTGCGCGCCACCGACGGATCACGAGGGCGGGATGTTCTGGTTGTGCCGGAACCGGTTCTGCGGATCCCACACACCCTTCAGCGCCTGGAGCCGAGCGAACTTCTCCGGGCCGAAGGCAGACCGGACGCGGTCCGGGCCCTCGTCGCCGATGAAGTTCAGGTACACCTCGCCCGCCGCCCACGACTTCATCGTGCCGCTGAGTTCGCGTGTGTACGTGATGTTGCGCTCGTCGTCCGAAGGGTCGGGCCACATCGACAGGAAGTGGATGTTCCACTTCGAGTGCCGCTGACCGAATGCCGTCGCATCGTCGTCGACCCGAGCGATCGCTCCGCCACCCGGCACCAGGATGATCTGGGTCATCGGCGACACGGGTTGGGTCGCCTTGGCGACGAGGGCGTCGACAGCCGCGTCCGGGAGTTCGTCGTAGAAGTCGGCGGTCCAGTAGTTGCGCATGCCGTGTGGATTCGGCGGGTCGAGGAGTTGTTGCACCGCGAGGTACGGCATCGGCTGGACCATGTCGACGGCCGGCGGACCAAACTTACGGAGCGGGCGCATCGCCACTTCTGCCGCCTCGACCGACCCGGAACAACACACGATCACACCGATCACAGGTTGGCCGCGGACCGGCTCGGGCACGAACTCCTCGGGCGGCGCGCAGATGAACGCCAACCCGGTCCCAACCGTGTCGGGCGCCTGCTCCATGAAGTCCCGATAGAAGCGAACGAGCTCGGGGCCCATCGCCGCCGGGTACATCAGCATGCCGCCGAGCACGATCGGACCGAGGTCATGAAGCTGGAGATGGAACGCGGTCACGATCCCGAAGTTGCCGCCACCCCCACGCAGACCCCAGAACAGGTCGGCGTTCTCCGCGGGAGACGCGACGACCTCACGTCCGTCGGCGGTCACGACCTCGGCCGACATCAAGTTGTCGCACACGAATCCGAAGCTGCGCTCGAGCCAGCCGCTTCCCGAACCGAGCGCGAGCCCGGAGACGCCCGTGGTGGAGACCCGTCCGCCCGTGACGGCCAGCCCTTGCTCCTGGGTCGCGACATCGACCTCGCCCCAGGTACAACCGGCCTCGACGCGAGCAGTCTTGGCGGCGGGGTCGACGGTGATCCCCTTCATGCCGCGCAGGTCGACCGTGACGGCACCGTCGGCCACCGCGGCTCCGGTCACGCCGTGCCCTCCGCCGTAGACGGCGACGGTCAGGTCGCGGCTGCCTGCGAGCTTCACTGCGGCCACGACATCGCTCGTGCTCGTGCACCGTGCGATCAGGGCGGGATGGCCGTCGATCATGCCGTTGAACACCGATCGCGCTTCGTCGTAGCCCTCGTCGCCTTCGACCAGCAACGCGCCGCCGAACGCGCGGATTGATTCCTTGAGATCACTCATGTCAACCCCCTACTCGAGCGCCGCGCCGGCGCCCGCAGGTCAGTCTCGCCCTGCGTCCCTCCCGGATCAACCGATCAACCCGAATACCTGCTCCACCCCAGGCCCCGAGCCGGAGTGTCGGACGCAGTGGTGCGCGGCGCCCACCCGGAGTCGCGGCGGCTCAGGATGTGAGCTGAGCCGGATC
>CAZJBJ010000196.1:0-5081 GCA_964544295.1 uncultured Bifidobacteriaceae bacterium | reverse complement strand
CGGCGACCTCCCGGACGTCCTTCACCCCGGCGCTCACCGCGGAGAGCGGCTCGAACGCCTTGCGGGTCTCCCCCGCGATCAGCCGCGCGATGGTCGTCTTCCCCGTGCCGGGCGGACCCCACAGCACCACCGAGGTGAGCCGGTCCGATTCGATCAGGAGGCGCAGCGGCCGACCCGGGCCCAACAGTTCGGTCTGCCCGACGACCTCGTCGAGCGACCGCGGCCGGAGCCGGGCCGCGAGGGGTGCGCGCGCGGTGAGGCGGGCCTCGGCGGCCGCACCGAACAGGTCCGTCACGGCTCCCCCTCCACGCCCGCTACTTCCGGGGCGGAACGGTAATCCCGAGCTCGCGCAGCTGCATCGCGTCCAGCCGGCTCGGTGCGCCGGTCAACGGATCGGCACCGGACTGGGTCTTGGGGAACGCGATCACCTCGCGGATGCTCTCCTCGCCGGCGAGCAGTGCGACCAGACGGTCGACCCCGAACGCGAACCCGGCGTGGGGCGGGGCGCCGTACTTGAAGGCGTCGAGCAGGAACCCGAACCGGGACTGGGCCTCGGTCTCGTCGATGCCGAGCAGCGAGAAGATGCGCTGCTGCATGCCCGGGTCATGGATTCGCACGCTGCCCGATCCGAGCTCCCACCCGTTGAGCACGAGGTCGTACGCCTGGGACCGCAGCTCCAGGAACTCCTCACCGCTCGCGGTGTCGAGGCGGGCGAGGTCGTCGGGGTGGGGTTGGGTGAACGGGTGGTGCGCCGGAATCGGCCGGCCGTCCTCGGCCAGCGCCTCGAACAGCGGGAAGTCGACGATCCAGAGGGGCACCAGTCCCCCTTCGGCGACGGGCGGGCGACCGAGATCGAGCCGGAGCGCGCCGAGCACCTCGTTGGTCCGCCGCCGCGCGCCGGCGACGACCAGCACCAGATCGCCGGGGGCGGCGCCCAGGGCGGTCACGATGGCCGCCTGCTCGGTCTCGGTCAGGAACTTCGCGACCGGCGACTCGAGGGTGTTGCCCGCCTGGACCCGCATCCAGACCAGGCCGGCGGCGCCGAGGGCCTTGGCGCGGTCCACCAGACCGTCGAGCACGGAGCGGGAGGCGTCACCCCGACCCGGCACGCAGATGCCCTTCACCGCGTCGGCGTGGAACGCCTTGAACTCGGTCCCGGCCACGGCCGCACCGAGGTCGGTCAGCTCCATGCCGAAGCGGACGTCGGGCTTGTCGGAGCCGAACCGCTCCATGGCCTCGGCCCAGGTCATCGACGGGATGGTCGCGAGTGGCGACCCGGTGATCGCCTCGACCGCGGCGCTCACCGCGATCGTCACCACGGCCATGACGTCCGCCTGACCGGCGAAGCTCATCTCCATGTCGTACTGCATGAACTCGAACTGGCGGTTGCCGCGCAGGTCCTCGTCCCGCAGGCACCGGGCGATCTGGAAGTACCGGTCGAGGCCGCCGACCATCAGCAGTTGCTTGAAGAGTTGCGGGCTCTGCGGCAGCGCGTAGAACTCCCCGGGGCTGAACCGCGACGGCACGACGAAGTCGCGCGCACCTTCCGGGGTGGAGGCGATGAGCATCGGGGTCTCGACCTCGACGAACCCCTGGTCGACCATGGCGGTGCGCAGCGAGGCGTTCACCTGGGACCGGATACGCAGGTTGCGCTGCATCGACGTGCGACGCAGGTCCAGGTACCGATGCTTGAGGCGCAGCACTTCGTCGACGTCGTCGGCGCGGTCCGAGAGCGGGATGGGCGGCGGCTCGGACCGGTTGAGGACCCTCAGCGACCGCGCTCCCACCTCGACGGCCCCCGTCGGCAGATCCGGGTTGGTCGTCCCCGCGGGCCGCGGTCGCACCTCCCCGACGATCTGGATCACCCATTCGCGTCCGATGTGGTGCACGTCGTCGCTCGTGATCTGCTCCGGGTCGACGACCACCTGCAGGAGACCGGAGGCATCGCGCAGGTCGAAGAACACCACGCCACCGTGGTCCCGACGCGCGGCCACCCACCCCGCGACCGTGACCTCCTGGCCGGCGTGCTCCGGCCGGAGCGTGCCGACCTCGTGCGTGCGCATCATGGTTGGTTCATCCGTTCCCGGCGGGCGATCAGCCACGCCACTAGACCCGTTCGTGTCACTTCTTCCTGGTGGCCGGACGCGAGGTCCTTCACCGCGACCGCGTCACGAGCGAGCTCGTCGCGACCGACCATGACCGCGACCGCGGCCCCCGACCGATCCGCGGCTTTCCACTGCGCCTTCACCGACCGACCGCCGAAGGCCCGGTCGACTGCGAACCCGTCGGCCCGCAGTACCTCGACCAGACTGCCGACCGTCGTCCCGCCGTCCGGGCCGAGGCCGTCGACGACGAACACTTCGACCCCGCCGCTCCCGGCCGGCACCCCGAGCGCGTCGAGGGCGAGCACGATCCGCTCGATGCCCGACCCGAACCCGATGCCGGGCGTGGGCGGGCCACCGAACTCCTCGGCGAGCCGGTCGTACCGGCCTCCGCCACCGACCGCGCTCTGGGCGGCGTCGAGGGCGGCGCTCTGGAACTCGAAGGTGGTGCCCGTGTAGTAGTCGAACCCGCGGACGAGGCGCGGGTCGAGCTCGACGGGAATGCCCAGCGCCGCCAGCCCGGCCTGGACCCGTTCGAACTTGTCCGCCGCGTCGGCACTCAGGAACTCGGGAAGTTGTGGTGCCGAGGCGATGACGTCCTGCCAGGCCTCGACCTTGGCGTCGAGCACGCGCATCGGGTTGGCCTCGACGCGGGCGACGAAGTCCTCCCCGAACTCCTCACCGTGGCGCAGAAAGTGCTCGCGGAGCGCGGCGACGAACGGCGCTCGTGACTCCGCGTCACCCATCGAGTTCAGGAGGAGCCGCACGTCGGTCAGGCCGATGTCGGCGTAGAACCCGGCGAGCAGCGCGATGACCTCGACGTCGATGTCCGGATCGTCGACGCCGAGCGCCTCCACGCCCAACTGCCAGTGCTGGCGGTACCGGCCCTTCTGTGCCCGCTCGTACCGGAAGTTGGGCGCGACGTACCAGACCTTCCACGGCGGGGTGGGCCGGTGTTCGACGTAGGCGCGGACCACCGATGCGGTTCCCTCCGGCCGCAACGCGAGGCGGCGGCCACCCTTGTCGGTCAGCTCGTACATCTCTTTCGCCACCACATCGGTGTGTTCCCCGACGCGATGGAAGACCTCGACGTGCTCGAACATCGGCGTGATCGCCAGCCCGTACCCGTAGCGGGCAGCCCGCTCGGCGAAGCGCGCCACGATCTCGACCCACCGCCCGGATGCGGGCGGCAGGACGTCATGAACCCCTTTGGGGGCGCGGAAGACATCGTCTCGGGACACGAACCGTCGATGCTACCGGCGGTCCTGGTGGGGATCCGGGTTGTTCACACCCGGCCGCGTCAGCCCTGGTGTCCGGCGCCGGGCAGGACCCGGGTGGCCGCGAACACCGAGTCCACCTGCTTGAGCGCGGCGAGCAGCGACTCGAGGTGCCCGGGTTCGGCCAACTCGAACTCGAACTGGAACCGGGCGACCCGGTCCGGGGTGGTCTGGCTCTGGCAGGAGAGGATGTTCACGTGGTGTTCGGCGAGGGTGCTCGCGACGTCGCGCAGCAATCGGGACCGGTCGAGGGCTTCGACCTCGACCGCGACGACGAACGCACCCGATGCATCGTGGTCCCACTCGACCTCGACGACCCGCTCACTCTGACCGACCAACCCACTGGCGTTCGCGCAGTCCGATCGGTGGACCGAGACCCCCCGACCGCGGGTCACGAAGCCGATGATCTCGTCGCCGGGGACCGGCGTGCAGCAGCGCGAGAGGCGGACGAGGACGTCGTCGAGCCCCTCCGCATGGACGCCGGCGGCGCGCCGACGGGCGCTGCTACGCGACGGTCGACGTGCGGTGACCGGTAGCTGTTCCACCCCACCGGAGAGGCGTTGACGCACGCGTTGGGCGACCTGCAATGCGGGGACGTGATGCTCCCCGATCGCGGCGTAGAACGTGTCGAGATCGGAGTAGTGCATCTCCGCGGCGATCTCGGCCAGCAGTTGCGAACCCATCAGCTTCTGCACCGGGAGATCGGCCCGCCGCAGTTCGAGGACGAGATCGTCCCGGCCGCCGTCGATGGCGTCCTCGCGGCGGGCGCGGGAGAAGCGTTGGCGGATCTTCTCGCGCGCCCGGGGCGTGGTGACGAACTCCAGCCAGTCCTCGGTCGGACCCTGGCTCTCGACTTTGCTGGTGACGATCTCGACGGTGTCCCCCGACGTGAGGAGCGCGTCGAGCGGGACCAGTCGACCGTTGGAGCGCGCCCCGATGCAACGGTGGCCGACCTCGGTGTGGATCGCGTAGGCGAAGTCGACCGGGGTCGCGCCGGTCGGCAGCGTGATGACCTTGCCCTTCGGGGTGAACACGAACACCTCGTCCTGTTCGAGATCGCCCTTCAGGGTCTGCATGAACTGCTCGGGGTCGTCGGTCTCCTGCTGCCAGTCGACCAGGCGCTGCAGCCACACCAGATCAGCCGTGTTGGTGGGGACCGCGGACTCCTTGTACCCCCAGTGCGCGGCGACGCCGAACTCGGCCCGGCGATGCATCTCGCGCGTCCGGATCTGCACCTCGACCGGCCGCCCGCCCGGCCCGACCACGGTCGTGTGGAGCGACTGGTAGAGGTTGAACTTGGGCATCGCGATGTAGTCCTTGAACCGGCCCTGCACCGGTCGCCACCACGCGTGGATCGAACCCAACGCGCCGTAACAGTCCTTGACCGTCTCGACCACGACCCGGACACCGACGAGATCCTGCACCTCGTCGAACGCCTTCTCGCGCACGACCATCTTCTCGTAGATGGACCAGAAGTGCTTCGGCCGCCCACTGACCTCGGCGTCGATGTGCAACTCGGCCAACCGCTGCCCCAACTCGGCGAGCACCTGTTGGAGCTGTTCCTCGCGCGCCGGCGACTCGGTGGCCACCATCTGCTCGATCTCGGCGTAGCGCTTCGGGTGGAGCACCGCGAACGCCAGGTCTTCGAGCTGCCATTTGATCTCGCCGATACCCATCCGGTGCGCGGGCGGCGCGTAGATGT
>CAZJBJ010000195.1:0-5111 GCA_964544295.1 uncultured Bifidobacteriaceae bacterium | reverse complement strand
GCGTCTTCCTCGCCGGGGGCCTCGGAGCCAACCCCCACCCGGCGCAGGCGGTGGAGGAGTTCACCAGCCGCGAGGACCTGCTCGCCACGATCGAGGCGACCCTGCGCACCTTCGACCACTTCGGCAACCGGGACAACAAGCTCCGGGCCCGCATGAAATGGCTCATCGACACGATGGGCATCGACGAGCTCCGCGAGCGGATCTTCAAGGAGCGCAAGTTCCTCCGGGCCTCGGCCACGTACCCGGGCGGAGTGCCCGAAGTCGTGACCGAGACCGGCGACGCACCCGCGGGCATGGGCACCACGGTCCCGGCCGACAGCGGCGCGCCGATCGAGTTCTCCGGGCTCGACCCGTTCCGCCGGTGGGAACTCGCGAACGTCGTGCGCGGACGGGCGAACGGCACCGTGAGTGCGTACGCCCACTGCAAGCTCGGTGACATCACGACGGAGCAGTTCCGACTCCTCGCCGACATCCAGCGCGACTTCGACGTCGAGATCCGCATCACCAACCGCCAGAACTTCGTGCTGCGGGGCCTCACCGAGGACCAGCTTCCCGACCTCTACGAGCGACTCGTCGCCGCCGACATGCACCGCCCCGGCGCCGAGATGGCCCGCGACGTCGTGTCGTGCCCCGGTGCCGATACCTGCAACCTGGCCGTCACGCAGTCACGCGGGCTCGCCGCCGACATCGACCGGGCGCTCGACGAGGCCGGGCTCGCGGAGGTCGGCGGGGTGCGCGTCAACATCTCGGGTTGCACCAACTCGTGCGGCCAGCACCACATCGCCGACATCGGGTTCATGGGCTTCGAACGTCGCGCCCACGGCCGGGCCGCCCCGGGGTACCAGATGCTGCTCGGCGGTCGCGTCGGCGAGATGGAGATCCAGTTCGGCGACAAGGCCACCAAGGTTCCGGCCAAGACCGCGTCCACCGCGGTGGTGCGGGTCGTCGGCCGCTTCGCCGGCGAGCGCACGGCGGGCGAGACCTTCCGCGAGTGGCTCGACCGTTCGGGTGGTGCGGCCACCGTCGGCGCGACACTGAAGGACCTCGACGTGTTCCCGACGCCCGAGGAGAACCCGGACTTCTACGTCGACTTCGACGAGACCGGTCCGTACGTCTCCCAGGTCGGCGAGAGCGAGTGCGCGACGTGATGGCACCCTCGCCGCTCTCGACCCCGGTCACCATCGGCGACGCACCGGCCTCGCCGGCCTCGCCGGTTGTGTCCGCCGGGGCCGCCGTCGACCTCGACGAACTCGCCACGGTCAACGAACGGTTCGCGTCGCGACCCGCGTCGGCGGTGGTGGCGTGGGCCTACGACCGGTTCGGATCGGACCTCGTGCTCGCCGCGTCGTTCCAGGACTGCGTGCTGATCGACATCGTCTACCGCACCGTCCCCGACGTCGAAGTGGTGTTCCTCGACACGCAGTACCACTTCGCGGAGACGCTCTGGTACGTGGAGCAGGTCAAGGCCCGGTACGACATCAACCTGAACGTGATCCGGCCCGAACGCTCCCCCGACGACCTCTGGCACAACGACCCCGATGCGTGTTGTCGGGCCCGGAAGGTCGAGCCGATGCAACGGGCGCTGGCCGGCAAGGCCGCGTGGATGAGCGGGCTGCGACGGGTCGAGAGTGCGGCCCGGGCCGAGACGCCACTCGTGGCGTGGGACGCGACGCGGGGCATGGTGAAGATCAACCCCATCGCCGGGTGGTGGGACGCCGACGTCGCCGGGTACATCCGCGACCACGATCTGCCCGTCCATCCGCTCACCGAGCGGGGGTACGACTCGATCGGCTGCTGGCCGTGCACGCGCCCCGTCGGCCAGGGCGAGGACGCCCGCGCCGGCCGCTGGGCCGGCCTCGACAAGACCGAGTGCGGCCTCCACCTCTAACCCCCCGTTCTCGTACACGAGCTGCACGCCAGGGCGTGCGCTCCGCGCGCCTGAATCCATGAGCCGACCGCGGACACCCCCGGCGCGGAGTCAGCGGATCAGCGGGACGACCGGCGCGAAGGCGTCGAGGTCCCGCACGCTGAAGTAGCTGATCCCCCAGCGGTCCCGACAGTCGACGAGGTGTTGCGCGATCTCCGCGTGGGTACCGATCGCGAGAAACGGTGTAGCCAGCGCGTCCTCGATGGTGGGCACGACTCCGGCCTCGACGACACCCGCGGCCGCCCGCTCGCGGTCGTCGGTGACCACGACCTGCTGGACGAGGGCGTGGAGTTCGGGATCGCGGCCGACGCGGGCCGCCTCCCGAACGAACGCGACCGTCGCGTCGAGTCGGTCGGCCTCCCAACGCGTCTCATGGCGCTGACCGTCCGCGAGTGTGCGGCCGAGCATCGTGAGACCGATCGTGTCGGCGTGCATCGCTGCATGGGTCAATGCGGCCCGACCGTTGACGCCGACGAGGATCGGCAGCCGCGCCTGCTGAGGCGGCTGGATCGTCACGCCGTCGACTTGGTAGTGCTCCCCGGTGAACGACACGGCGCGTCCGTCGAACAGGCCGCGCAGGATCTCGACCGCTTCCGCCAGGCGAGCCTTGCGGACCGCGGGCGGATCGAACCGCAGGCCGATCGCGTCGTACTCCGTGAACGAGTGCCCGGCGCCGATTCCCAACTCGACTCGACCTCCGGTCAGCTGATCCAGCGCGGCGACCTCCCGCGCGAGTTGAACCGGATGACGGAAGTCGTTGTTGAGCACGAGCGGGCAGAGGCGGATGCGATCAGTCGCTGCGCCGAGCACCGCAAGCGTCGTGAGCGGGGCCCAGTACGGGCCGAGGTGATCGGACGTGTGCAGCACGTCGAACCCGGCCGACTCCGCCGCGCGGGCTGTGGCGACGAGCTCGTCAGGAGTGCCCCCTCCGAGCTGCAGACCGAACCGAAACGGTCGACTCACGCGGCCACCGGTGGACGGCGGTCGTGCCACGGCGCGGCGGCCTCAAGTTGGGAGGCGAGACGGAACAGCACGTCCTCCCGTCCGAACGGCGCAATCAGTTGCACGCCGATCGGCAGACCGTCTGTGCTCATCCCGAGCGGGAGTGACATCGCCGGTTGACCGGTTGCGTTGAACGGCAAGGTGAAGGTGATGAGCTGGCCCGCGTCGAGCAACTGCAGGAACGGTTCCGGCGCCTCGGCGTTGATCCGACCTCGTTCGATCGCCGGCTCGGGCACGGTCGGCACCATCAGGACGTCGAAGTCGGCGAACCAACCGGCGACCCCCCGGGCCCACGCCTGCAGCAGGTCGAGCGCCTGGAGGTAGGCCGCGGCGGACGTTCCCGCGGCGAGGTTGACCAACTCGCGATTGATGGGTTCGAGCTCATCGGGTGAGATCGGGCGGCCGATGATCTCGCCCCAGCGGTCGACCTCCCGCGCGATGACCGCGCCCCACATCGCGGGCAGGGCCTGCCCCAACCGCGGGTCGTCGAGCGCGGCGACCGGATCGGCGCTCACGTGATGTCCGAGGGACTCGCACAACCGTGCCGCGTCCTCGACGGCCGCGACCACGTCCGGATGGGAATCGCCGGTCCCGTCGCACCGCGCCGTGCGGAACCCGATCCGCAACGCCCCGGGGTCCGCGCCGATCTCCTGCGCGTACGGCCGCGTCGGCGGTGCGATCTCGTAGGGGTCCCCCACCCCCGGACCCTGCGTCGCGTCGAGGATCGCGGCACTGTCCCGGACCGACCTGGTCAGCACGTGCTCGTGCGCGGTCGGCCCCCACAGCTCACCGAAGTCCGGCCCGAGGGTGTTGCGCGCCCGAGTCGGTTTCAGCCCGACGAGTCCGCACCACGACGCCGGGAGCCGGATCGACCCGCCCATGTCGTTGCCGTGCGCGGCGGCGACCATTCCGGACGCGACCGCCGCGGCGGCACCACCGCTCGATCCACCCGTCGAGCGCGCGAGATTCCACGGGTTGCACGACGGCCCGTGCGCGACCGGTTCGGTGGTGACGGTGCTCGTCATCTCGGGAACGTTGGTGCGTCCGAGCGTGACGAGACCCGCCGCCCGGTACCGCTCGACCATCCAGGTGTCGGCGTCGGCAGTCCAGCCGAGATCCTTCAACACCTGCATGCCCGCGTGGAACGGCTCGCCCGCCTCGTGACAGACCGCATCCTTGAGCAGGAACGGCACGCCCCGGAACGGACCGTCGGGGAGGTCACCGCGCGCGGCGTTCCGAGCCTTCTCGTACTGCGTGTGGATGACCGCATTCAGCTGGGGGTTCAGGGCCTCGATCCGGGCGATCGCCTCCTCGACCAACTCGAGCGGCTTGACCTCACCCGAGCGCACCAACGCTGCCTGCGCCGTCGCGTCCAACCACGGATCCGTCATGACCCTCCCCTTTCGCAGTGCACCCAGCCGGGCTCGTCGGCAGTCTGACGCGAAATCCTCGACCACGGCGACCGAGTGACGGTCCGACCGTTTCGTCATTGGACCGTCCGACGAACCGTCGCGGTGTCATCATGGGCCGCATGCCGGTTCATCACGTCGCCGATGCGGGTTTCGATCGCGAAGCGGCGAGCTACGAACGCGCCCGGCCCGGCTACCCGTCCGACTGCATCGCCTGGTTCGCCGACCACCTCGGCATCGCACCGGGTCGCTCGGTGCTGGACCTCGCAGCCGGCACCGGCAAGTTCACCCGCCTGCTCGAACCGCTGGGCGCGCGCCTGTTCGCGGCCGAGCCCGTCGACGGGATGCGTGCGGTCCTGGCTGCGACGAGCCCGGCCGTTCCGCTCCTGTCCTGTACCGCCGAACGGTTGCCCGTTGCGACGCACTCACTCGACGCGATCGTGGTCGCGCAGGCGTTCCACTGGTTCGACGCGCCGGTCGCGCTCGGGGAGGCCGCTCGGGTGCTGCGACCCGGCGGTCGGCTCGGCCTGGTGTGGAACGCACGCGATCGGTCGGCACCGCACGTCGACGCGCTGTGGTCGATCATGGACCGGGTCGAGAAGCAGGCGCCGTGGCGTCAGCACGACGAGTGGCGCGAGTCGGCGTTCACCGAGACGCCGCACTTCGGACCGCTGCACGAGGCGACGTTCCACCACGAACAGCTCATGACGATCGACGAGGTGGTCGACCGGTTCCGATCGGTGAGCCACGTCGCGGTCCTCGAACCGGCCGAG
>CAZJBJ010000194.1:0-5169 GCA_964544295.1 uncultured Bifidobacteriaceae bacterium | reverse complement strand
ACCTGGTGGAGGTCCTGGCCCTCGTTCATGCGTCGGACGGTCTCGTCGTGCACCCACGCCACGCAGTCGTGCAGACGGTCGAGTTCACTGCGAATGCTCGCGGCGCCGGTGATCGGCGCGAAGTGTCCGCTCGCCAACACCTCGGGTTGGAGGTCGCGCACGGTGGTGACCGCATCGAGGAAGGGGAGCGCGAACCGCAGGCGGTCGGCGCGCAGGGTCACGAGGTTGGGGAAGTGGCCGAACAGCGCGGAGAACACGTTGCCGACCAGCGCGACGCGCGTGTCGGGCAACCAGATCACCGTCGAATCGATCGTCTCGCCACCCGGGGTGGAGATGCACTCGATCCGGGTGTCGCCCAGGGTGATCTCGTAGCGCTCGTCGAAGAGGATGTCCGGGGTCGGGGTGGACTGGCCGGGGATCGGCGAGTCCGGCGGCTGCGCCTTGATGAACGCGTCGGCCTGCGCGATCGCATTGGCCCAGTACGGCTGGGACCGCTTCACCCGGAAGCGGTGGATGCGGGCATCGTCGGCTTGGCAGAACGGGTTGTTCGCCTGCGCGACGAGTTGGGTGCCGGGCTCGCGGAACGTGTCGACGCCGCCGACGTGGTCCACGTGACCTTGGGTCAGGAGGATGTATCGGATCGGGCCGGAGTCGACGGCGTCGTACAGACGGCGGTGGTGACCGGACTCGAACCCCATGCCGGTGTTGACCACGACCCGACCTTCCGACGTGACGATCAGGAACGAGTTGGAGAGCCCGGCCGAGAGCCAGACCCCCGGCGCGACGGGTTCGGCCGCGGCCATGGACGCGGGTCGGATCTCGGAGGCCGGCGGACGGTTGCGGATCAGTTCGGAGGGCACGGCGGGGACCCTACGAGGCGGCGGCCGGTGCCGTCAGGTGTGCGGCTCTGGCGCCGGCTCCGGCTCGGCGCGCAGGCGGTGCTTCAGGACCTTGCCCGACGCGTTGCGGGGCAGCTCGTCGACGAACTCGATCGACTTCGGGGTCTTGAACCCGGCCAGGTGTGCACGGCAGTGTGCGATCAAGGTGGCCGGCTCGACCGGCTCGCGGGCGACCACGACGGCCGTGACCCGCTCACCCCACCGGGAGTCGGGTCGGCCGATGACCGCGACGTCGGCGACCGCCGGGTGGGCGTGCAGGACCTCCTCGACCTCGCGCGACGCGACGTTCTCGCCGCCGCTCACGATCACGTCCTTGCGGCGGTCGACGATCGACACCAACCCGTCGTCGTCGATCCGGGCGACGTCGCCGGTGTGGAGCCAACCGCCGGTGATCGCGGTCGCGGTGGCCTCGGGGTCGTCCCAGTAGCCGAGCATCACCTGTGGTGCGCGGACGAGCAGTTCGTCACCGTCGCCGAGCCGAACCTCGACCCCGGGCGACGGCCGCCCCGCGGCGACGAGCAACCGCGCGTCGCCGCCGGCCGCCCGACGATGGTCGTCCGGACCGAGGAACAGTGCGTTCCCGCCGAGCTCGGTCATGCCGAAGCCCTGGGAGCAGTCCCAGTCCCAGCGTTCGATCACCCGCTGCAGGATCGGACCGGGGATCGGTGACGCGCCGTAGCCGAGGGCGTGGATCGACGCGAGATCGCCGTCGTCCACGTCGGGATGATCGAGCAGCATGGCCATCATCGTCGGCGCGAGCGACAGCATCGTCACGCCATGGTCCCGCACGAGTTCGGTGAGGCCGACGGGGTCGAAGCTGCGTTGCAGGACGATCGGACGCGCCCGGCGATGCAGGACGAACACGTTGTACCCGGCGACGTGACACAGCGGGAACGGGGTCGCGAGCACGTCGGTGGGTCCGACGGGTCGGGCCGGCAGGGTCGCGTCGACCGCGGCGATCAGGTTGGCGTCCGACAGCATGGCGAGCTTCGGGGTGCCGGTCGTCCCGCTCGTCCCGATCAGCCACGCGACGTCGTCGGGGGCGCGAGGCGGGGGAGTGAACTCCTTCGCCGCTCCAGCCGGGGCGGAGGGCGCGTCCAGGCGTCGGACGTCTACGTCATCCGGCGCCTCGAACCGATCGGCGTGCACTGCGTCGACGTAGGCCAACGTGACCCCGGCACGGGCCAGGGTCGCCCGCCACTCCTCGGGGTGCAGCCGATGGTTCAGCGGCACTAGCACCCGGCCCGCGTGCGGCACCGCGTAGTACAGCTCCACGTAGCCGATGCAGTTCTCGGACAACACGGCCACCCGCGCCCCCGGTTCGGTGGCGGCCGCGATCTCCGCAGCCCGAGCGTCGACCCGCGCGACCAACTCCGCGAACGTCACGGACCCGTCGGCCGTGATGACCGCCGGCGTTTCCGGCGCGACGCGCGCCGCGTCGGTCAGCAGATCGTGGAGGAGCATGGGTCGATCTTTGCACTTGGTACTACGGGGCCGACATGTCCGGTGGTGCGCGACCCGAGTCGGCCGATCGTTCGTACTCGGCCCTGGTCACCAACCGTTGCCGACCGAGTGCGCCGATGCGGCGCAGGTCCCGTCGGGTCTTCTCGTCGTGGTGGTGATGACACAGGCGCCCGAGGTTCACGAGCGCGGTGAGCCCGCCGACCGCGACCGGAACGTTGTGGTCGATCTCGAGGTGACGATCCATCTCGCACCCGGCGATGACACAGGTTCGATCCCGCGCCTCGATCGCGGTGCGGACATGGGCGGGAATCGTGCGGCCGAGATGGGCAACGCGGGTCACGTCACACCCGTCGCTCACGATCGCCTTCACGAACGCGTCCGACGAGAGGCGGCGGGCGACCCCGACCGGGACCGGTCCGGCGCCTTCGATCTCGCAGATCTCGCCCCGTTGGGTCCAGCCGCGGTGGAAGGCCTGTTCACTGACGTGCACGACCACCGTCGCGAGCGGACGGGCACCGCGGGTGCGCGTCGACGGAGCCGGCGAGGCCGCCTCATCGCGCGAACACGCCTGGCGGAGTGCGTCGAACGCCACGGCGTCCGGGTGCTCGGCGCGACCACTGGCCCGGTTGCGCTCGAAGATCGCCTGCTCGAAGGGTTCGAGCGCCGCCATGATCTGCGCGGTCGCGTCGATCGGGCCGCGCACGTCGATGCACCCGGAGCCGTCGGCGAGGCGACGGTGGCGCAGCATCCGCTGCGCGCAGATGCGCTCGTACCGTTCGACCTCCTCCTCGTGCCGGGTGGCGGCCGCGATCACGCGGTCGCATTCGATCTTGAGACCCTTGACGCCCGCGACCTTGGCGTGGTCGAGGAGGTCGTGTTCCGAGCCCGGATCGGCGATCGCCGCGGCGCTCACGGCATCGGCCTGGACCGCCGAGAGCTCACCGGCGCGCAACGTGTCGGTCGCGGCTGGCAGCTCGCGCAACCGCCGAGCGGTGTCCGCCGTTCCCCGTGCCGCGCCGACGGTCGTTCCACCGATCGACGCGAGCCAGGCCGGCAGATCGCGGAATGATCCGTCGCCGACCCACGCGCCGGTGCGGTCAAGCCGACCGACGGCCAGCAACTTCCCCGCGGCCGCGAGCTTCTCCATCTCGACGAACAGCTCGACCGCCCGGCGAGCGTCCACGCCCGCCAGATCGTCGGGTTCGAGACCGCCGACGAGCGCGCGGGCGTTGTCGACGAGGGTCTGGAGAACATCGAGCACGCGCGCACCTCCCGGGAGCCTGGGAACGCCGGAATCAGGACCATCGGGGAAGCAATGGGTCGTGCGGGGAAGTGACATCAGTATACGAACTGCTGTTCGAATTGTCAAGCAGAAACACCGATTTCTTAGGTCGAATTCGGCAGTGCGTGGACCCGCCTGACCACCGGTCCGCATGCAAGAACGCGTCCGAGGCGTCAGACTCTCGGGGTGGCAGAGGAAGTGATCAACTCGGCAGGCTGGCGGCGCGAACGGAGTCAACTAATCGCGCCGCGGCGGCAGAGTCGTGTACTGATCGTCGTCCTCGTCGCGGCTGCGCTCGTCGCCGGCGTCCTCGGGTACCGAACGCTCACCGGCGGGCCCCGCCTGCGGCTCATCGGCGGCAACGCGATCGGGGGGAGTGCACCGATCGGGGTTCCCTTCAGCGTCGGAATCCCGATGTGGACGGAGGGCGGATCGCGGGTGGCACTCGACTCGGTCGACGCCGATCACTCCGCGAATGTCACCGTTCGGTACTCGCTCGTGACGACCGGGCCGGGCGAGGGCGGGATCGGCGCCGTGACGGGATCGATCGACGCCTGGCAACCCGCCGCGGTCGACGGTGCCCACGTGGCGCAACCGGCGAGGAAAGCGTGGGGGAGCACCTGTACGACCGCCGGGCCTGCGGCGGCATCCTTGTGCTCTCCGCAGCCGCCAGGCGGGGCGGATCCCGGGTCGACCCAGCTCGTCGTCACCGTCACCGCGACCGCGCCGGGCCCGTGGTCCGTGACCGACTTCCGGGTTCGCTATTCGTCCGGGGTCCGGGCGCGCACTGCGCACTCCGACTTCGTGGTGCGTGGGGTGGCGGGCGAGTCGTCCTGACCTCGGATCTGCGGTGACCGAAACCCGCTAGCCAACCGGGCCGGGAGGTGCGATGGTGGTCCGGTGCTGCCCGATCCTGCGACCTGTTACCGCGCCGTCGAGAGCAAGGATGCCCGCTTCGACGGTTGGTTCTTCACCGCGGTGAAGACGACGCGGATCTACTGCCGGCCCAGCTGTCCGGCCCGCACGCCCTTCGCCCGCAACGTCGAGTTCCTGCCGACCGCGGCCGCGGCCCAGCGGGCGGGGTACCGCGCCTGCAAGCGGTGCCGGCCCGATGCCTCGCCGGGGTCGCCGGAGTGGGACCCACGCGGTGACGTCGTGGCCCGGGCGATGCGGCTGATCGCCGACGGCGTGGTCGACCGGGACGGGGTCGGTGGGTTGGCCCGCCGCCTCGCCTACAGCGAACGCCAACTCCACCGCCTGCTCACCGCGGAAGTCGGTGCCGGGCCGCTGGCGCTGGCCCGCGCCCAACGGGCCCAGACCGCGCGCACGTTGATCGAGACGACGGACCTCACGTTCGCCCACGTCGCGTTCGCCGCGGGGTTCGCGAGCATCCGCCAGTTCAACGACACGATCCGGGAAGTGTTCGCGGTGACCCCGACCACGCTGCGGTCCGGCAAGGCGGCGACGGGTGAGCCGGGCCAGGTCACGGTGCGGCTCGCGGTGCGCCAACCGTTCGACGGCGCG
>CAZJBJ010000193.1:0-5179 GCA_964544295.1 uncultured Bifidobacteriaceae bacterium | reverse complement strand
CGACACGACTCCGTCCATCGCCGACGCGACGAGTGGCAGTTCGAACTTGAACGCGTCGATCTCCCACGAGATGTCGACGTCCTCCGGGTCGCGTGTGCGCCGGCTCGGCACGATTGCGATGTCGTCGAACCCGTAGGCCCTGCGTCCGGACTTGCCGATCCCGATTTCGACTTCCACCAGTTGGCTCCCGTCGTTCCTACTCCGCCGAAACGATCCAGCCTAGTGGGACGGTCGCCCCCCGTTCCGGGTCCGGCGCGGCCCGATCCGGGGCCTACCCGGTCGCGGTGACGATCGTGAGGAATCGGGTGAGCACCCGGGCCGTGGCCCCCCACACGGTCTCGCCCGGCAGCTCGAAGAAGGTCATCGAACGGTCGGCACCCCAGAGAGGCCAGAACTCCTCGCGGTAGGAGTCGGGGTGGAGAAGGTCGGACACCGAGATCCCGAACGCGTCCACCACCTCGAAGGGATCGGGAACGAGTCGCGGCGGCGCCGGGAGGACGCCGACGATGGGCGTGATGGTGAAGGCCGAGGCGACGGTCGCGATCGTGTCGAGCTCGCCGACGATGTCCACCTGCACCGGGTCGATGCCCACCTCTTCGTGGGCTTCGCGCAGCGCCGCGGCCGTCAGGTCGGCGTCGCCGGGGTCCCGCTTGCCCCCGGGGAACGCGATCTCGCCCTGGTGCGACGGCATGGTCTCGGGCCGCTTCGTGAGCACGAGATGCGTGTCGCCGGCCTCCTCGTAGAGGGCGACGAGCACCGCGGCCTCGCGGGAGTGGGCCACGTCGAACTCGGGCGCGACGGGAGCCGGGCCGCGGGTGATCCGATCCACGACGGTGGCGAGATCGAACGGTCCGGCCTGCGCCGCGTCCGCCCAGGGCGGCGGGCCGCCGGGCCGGGTTCCCGGTGGACGGGGGATGCGTTGTCGTCCGCCCCGCGCCAGCATGCGCGCATCGTACCGACCGCGCGCTTCCGGACGCGACGACGGGGTGGGCACCGCCGACTGCGGTACCCACCCCGTCGTCAAGTCGCCGGACTCGGTGTTACGTCAGCGTCATGTTCGGTTCGCCGAGCGAGTTCTTGCCGGTGCCGTGGGTGCACGTACCGCCGCGGACCGCGCCGCCGTTGTACGCCTGGCGCAGGCAGTTCCGCAGGGCGAGCTGACCCCAGTAGTTCGGGTGAATGCTCTCCTGCACCTGATACGGACCGAACAACGTCGACACCGTCCGGATCTGGTTCTGCCACTCGGTGACGTCAGGGGCGTTGGACTGGGTCCAGTTCGCGACGCCCTTCTCCTCGAGGAGGCCGACGGTGTTCTCACACAGTCGCCGACCGTTCATCGACGCGGAGTTGTCGAGCAGCACCGTGTTCGTCAGACCCGACGCGATCCGGGCATCCTTGGCCGACTTGTTCATGTTGTAGAGCGCGGTGTTGTTCGCCCAGTCGGCATCCCGATTCCAGATGCCGCACCCGCCGGTGTTCTGACGGGTGTAACCACTCTCCCCGTAGCGGAAACCGGCCCCCATGGGGATCGGCGACGCATAGGTCTGCACGACGATCGTGTACTGCGAGTCCGCGTACCCGGCGTTGACCATCGCCTGGCGGATGTTCAGGAGCGCACCCTTGACCTCGTTGGTCCGCGCTGCGACCGCGCTCGCGGTGAACCGCGAACTGATCGACGAGTCGTCGTAGCAGTAGTCCTTCCACCACGACGGCGAGAGCAACCAGTCCTGGACGCACTGCTGCACGATGTCGGCGAAGCCGTAGTTGTTCGCGCCGATGAGCACGGCCACGGCCTTCACGTTGTGCGTGGAGGCGAACTCCTGCAGCACCTGGGCCTGACCCTTGTAGCCACCCGAGTTGTAGAAGTCGAGACCGGGCTTGAAGTCACCCGAGCCCGGTGTCTGGGTGTAGGTCCGCGCGCCGGAGCACGCGATGTTGGCGGAGTTGATCCCGCCCCCGATGTGGATCTCGGCCGCGGTCGAGCGGTGACACCCCGGGATCGACTCGGCGGTGTGGGTCGCGTTGTCGTAGTAGGCCGCCGAGCCGCCCGCGTCGATGTTGGACGAACTGTTGTTGGTGTTGCCCGCCCATCGCCCGGCCTCACCGGAGATGGCGGAGTCGCCGACCGAGACGACGTACGGCGCCCCCACCCCGGGCCCGTCGGCATGCGCCGTGCCGGACCCCATGGCGACGACGCCGGTCGTGGCGAGCGCACCCACCACCGCGAGCGCGCGGACGCGCCTGGCTACTGATCTCATTGGTTACCCCCCAAACACCGACGGTGCTTCCGCCGTGGCGGGATCTTGCGCCTTTCGTGCGCAGTTCACAAGCACCTCGACCGAGATTCTCGGCGCCGAATCGTGGTTCTGGCACGCGTTCCGCACGCCCTGGCGTGCAGGACGTGAGCGAGAACGCGGGGGTCGGGCAGACTACGGGCCGTTCACGACCGGGGGGACCGCATGTCCGAGTGGAATTTCGCTACGTGTTGGGAAGCGCTGGCCGACGCCCAGCCCGATCGGCTCGCGTTGGCGCAGGGTGACCGACACCGCAACTGGCGGGAGTGGGACGAGCGCAGCGCCCGGCTGGCCGCGGCCTTCACCGACCTCGGCCTCGCCCCGGACGGCAAGGTCGCCAGCTATCTCTACAACTCCGTCGAGTACATGGAGGGCGTGTTCGCGACCTGGAAGTGTCGAAGCGCGCCGGTGAACGTCAACTACCGCTACCTCGAAGGCGAGCTGCGGTACCTGCTCGAGAACTCCGACACCGACATCCTCCTCTTTCACGGGGTGCTCGGCGACCAGGTCGCCAAGGTCTGGCGCGACGTGCCGACCCTCAAGGCCATCGTCCAGGTGGACGACGGCCACCCGCTCGTCGACGGCGCCCACCGCTACGAGGACCTGATCGCCGGGCACGAACCCGCGGCGCGAGTCGACAAGAGCGGTGACGACCTCTACATCCTCTACACCGGTGGCACGACGGGCATGCCCAAGGGCGTGATGTGGCGGAACGAGGACCTGTTCAGCACGCTGGTGCCGTCGGTCTGGGGTCTGCTCGGCCAGGCCGGCGCGTCCAGCCCGGAAGAGGTCCCGGCGGTCGCCGCCGCGATCGCGGAAGCGGGCCGCACCCCGGTGCATCTCCCCGCGTCACCGCTCATGCACGGCACCGGGTTCATGTCGTCGCTGCAGGCACTCACGAGCGGTGGCGCGATCGTCACGCTGGAGTCGCACAGCTTCGACGCCCACGAACTGTGGAAGGCCGTCGAGCGCGAGCACGTGACCCAGATGGCGATCGTCGGCGACGCGTTCGGCAAGCCGATGGTGCGCGCCCTGGAGGAGGCCGAGCTCGACAACGCGCCGTACGACCTCAGCTCACTCGGGCTCATCATCTCCTCCGGCGTGATGTGGACGGCCGAGGTGAAGGAGGCGTTGATGGCCCGCGGGGCGTTCCTCTGCCTCGACTCGCTGGGTTCGAGCGAAGGCGTGGGGTTCGCGTCGCAGATCAGCGCGCCGGGGTCGACCGCGACCACCGCCAAGTTCCAGATCGGCGAGTTCGCCAAGGTGCTGAACGAAGAAGGCGTGCCGGTGGAGCCGGGCTCGGGCGAACGGGGCCTGCTCGCCCTCGGCGGCCCGATCCCGCTCGGCTACTACAAGGACCCGGAGAAGACCGCGGCCACGTTCCGCGAGTTCGCGGGGAAGCGCTATTCGATCCCGGGCGACTGGGCCACCGTCGCGGCCGACGGCACCATCGAGTTGCTCGGCCGCGGCAGCGTCTCGATCAACTCGGGCGGCGAGAAGATCTTCCCCGAGGAGGTGGAGGAAGCGGTGAAGCACCACCCGGCAGTCGCCGACGCGATCGTGGTCGGCGTGCCCGACGAGAAGTTCGGTGAGGCGATCACCGCAGTCGTCTCCCTCCGTCCCGGAGAGACTGCGACCCCCGACGAGATCATCGAGGTGGTACGGGAGCACCTGTCCCGGTTCAAGGCCCCCCGTCACGTCGTCGTGGTCGACGAGGTGCAGCGGGGCCCGAACGGGAAGGCCGACTACGCGTGGGCCAAGGCCCTCGCCATCGAGTCGGTCAGCTGATTCCTACGGCTTGCATTTGGCGTCGTCGGCAGCCGGCAGGGTCCCCGTTCCACCGCGAAGGACCTGTCCGCCCTGGACCGTCCAATACACCGGGTCACGACGAAGCAGCGGACTCCCTCCCCCAGGTGTCGGGGCCTTGAGATCGGCGAGGCTCGGGTTTCCGCCGGCGCCGTCGGGCTGCAGCGAGCGCCAGGCCTCGACCGCTGCTTCTACGCTGCTGCGCTCGGTCAGACACGCTTGGACCTTGGCATTGTCTTCGGTCCCGCCGACGGCGAAGACGACGACCGCCGCGAGGATGCCGAGGATCACGATCACGACGAGCAGCTCGACGAGGGTGAACCCCTTCTCGAGCAGGTTCTTGTCGGCACTACGAGAACGGATGTGCTGGAGCACGAATATCAGATCCTTGAGTTCCCCGGCTCCGGGGTCCCGGAGCGCTCCCAACCCGGCGGCGAGTGCCGCACGAGAACGGCGAACCTATAACGATCTCCTCAACTTTGGGTAGGCCGGATGCCCCGATCCGGCGGAATTGGTCCGCTCGACCCATCCCCCGACCGCCCGCTTTCCGCACCCCGCACGACCGCCCGGTTCGCGACGAGAATGGCGCCATGACCTCCACCCCGGTCGACATCACCGGCATCGAGCAGTACCTCGCGGTGCTGGCCCTCCACAACGCGACCGACCTCCACATCACGGCCGGCGCGCCGCCGCTCCTGCGCATCGACGGCAAGCTCACCCCCATCGACCAGCCGGCCCTGTCGATCGCGGAGGCCGACGCGCTGATCCTCGGCATGCTCGACGACACGCTCCGGGACCGGTTCGCCCTGGAGAAGGAAATCGACTTCTCCTTCTCGTGGCGGGACGAGATCCGCTTCCGCGCCAACGTGTTCCGCCAGCAGGGCAGCGTCGCCCTCGCACTGCGCGCGATCCCGTACGAGATTCCGACCTTCGACGAGCTCGGCCTCCCACCGATCATGGAGTACTTCGCCGGGCTCCCCCAGGGGCTGATCCTGGTGACCGGCCCGACCGGGTCGGGGAAGTCGACCACGCAGGCATCGGTGATCGACTTCATCAACCACACCCGCGAGTGCCACATC
>CAZJBJ010000192.1:0-5223 GCA_964544295.1 uncultured Bifidobacteriaceae bacterium | reverse complement strand
GGGTATCCGCCCCTACGGGATCGACTTCACCGACGACGGCGATCTGGTCGCGGTGACGACGAGCGAGCGGCTGGTGCGGGCCGACTTCGCCACCCGCGAAATTCGTCCAGGTTGGAATCTCGATCTCACCCCCTTCGACGTCCTCGACAGCCGGGCGGTCGAAGTCATCGGTGATCAGTTCTTCGTCTCCGACGGCTATGACTCCCGCGCGTCGAGTGATCCGAAGGAGCACGCCGTCTTCGTGTTCGACGTCACCTACGGTGCCCAGGCGATCCCACCCACGGCCAGCTTCACGACCTCCACGTCGAGTGGGGCCGCGCCATTGATGGTGACGTTCACCGACACCAGCACGGGGACGCCCGGATCGTCGTCCTGGGACTTCGGGGACGGAACGAGCGCGACCGGACCGAGCGCGTCGCACGTGTTCACCAGCGCCGGCGGGTTCACGGTGACGCTCACCGTGACCAACGACGCCGGGACCGATACCGCTTCCACCCTGATCGCGGTGACGGCACCGTCCCAGACCACGATTCTCACGCCGAGCGCCGACGCCTACGTCAGCAGTTCGAGCGCGACGAAGAACTACGGCGACCGCACCGAACTGAAGCTCTTGGGTTCGCCCACGGACTACCGGCCGTACCTCAGCTTCGACGTCCAGGGCCTGAACACGGCGCCGGAGTCCGCAACGCTCCGCCTGTTCGTCACGAACGGCAGTCAGGACGGCGGGGCGTGGTACTCGGTGCCGTCGGCCTGGAACGAGAACACGATCACCTGGGTGAACGCCCCGGTTCCCACCGGATCCCCGTTCGCGACGGTGGGTTCCGTCCCGGGGGGCGAGTGGGTGGAGATCGATGTCTCGGATGTGGTCACCGGCAACGGGACGTACTCGTTCGCCGGCATCAGCCAGAGCACCAACACTGCACGGATGTCGAGCCGCGAGGGCGCCGCCCCGGCTGAGCTGGTCCTCGAGCGCACGGCTCTGCCCACCGCGCCGACGGCCGGGTTCACGGCTTCGCGTCTGTCAGGCGAAGCGCCGCTGCTCGTGGACTTCACCGACACCAGTGCCGGTGGCGTGGAGCAGTGGGCGTGGGACTTCGGTGACGGCACCACCTCGACCGCGTCCGACCCGTCGCACACCTTCGTGGGTGCCGGGGACTTCACGGTGACCTTGACGGTGACCAACGGGCTGGGCTCCGACCGCGCGTCGACGGTCATCTCGGTCTCGGAACCCCCGCCGCCCGAACAACCGCTGGCCAACTTCACCGCGACGCCGACCTCGGGGAATGCGCCGCTCGCGGTGAGCTTCACCGATCTCAGCACCGGGGGCATCGAGTCCTGGGCGTGGGACTTCGGTGACGGCACCACCGACACGGTCCCGAATCCCGATCACGTCTTCGGGTCCGCGGGGCAGTACACGGTCACGCTCACCGTGACGAACTCTGTCGGATCCAGCTCGACGGCATTGACCGTCGACGTTGCCGAACCGCCGGCCGAGTCGACGTTCGCGGTCAGTGGCGATGCGTACATCAGTGCATCGAGTCCGTCGAAGAACTACGGGACCTACGAGGATCTCAAACTCCTCGGACCGAAGGCGCAGTACGAGTACCGGCCGTATTTCCAGTTCGACGTCTCCGGTCTCGGATCGGCGCCGACATCGGCGGTGCTCCGTGTTCACGTGACCGACTCCGGCGCGAGCGGCGGCATCTGGCGGCGGGTCCTGGGTGCGTGGGACGAGTCGACCATCACGTGGGCGAACGCGCCGGCCCTGGTGGGGTCCGACCTCGCAGTCGTCGGGCCCGTGACGGCGGGTGAGTGGATCGAGATCGACGTGACCGGTCAGATCAGCGGCGACGGTTTGTACTCGTTCGCGGCCTCGAGCCTCGACACCAACACGGTCAAGCTCTCCAGTCGCGAAGGCGGGTTCCCGGCGCAGCTGATCATCACGCGGTGAGCGGCGAGTCGGTGCCGGCGTTCAGCCGATGCCGGCTCGCATGACCTCCTGGAACACGGCGTAGGCCGGTTTCTCCCGGCGGTCCCGGTACTGGAGCCCGAGGTTCTCCCACTTGGCACCGGGATTCGTGCCGGAGTCGCGAAGCTGCATCCAGATCAGCGGACCGGTGAAGGACCGGAACGTGGTGTTCCAACCGGAGTAATAGTCCCGTACCCACTGGGCTTGTTGTGCCTCGGTCAGGGTGCCGGCGGCGAGTCCGGTGGCCGCGCCCATCTCGGTACCCCACACCTTCTTCGCGCCATCGCCGTGGGCGACCATCACGTTGTGGAGTGTCTCGGTCTGGGTGAACGCGTTCCACGAGTGGGCGTCGAGCGGGTTCACCGGGAACGAGTACGGGTGGTGCCCCACGGCATCGAAGTTGCCGCCCCCACCGCGGGCGTAGATGCCTCGGAGCCAGGTCTCGGGTTGGTAGTCACTGCCGTCCGCGGCATCGGGCGCGGGGGCGGTACCTCCGGTGATGACCACTGCGTCCGGGTCGGCCGACTTGACGTTGCGATAGGCGGCGACGAGGAGCGCGGTGTAGTCGTCCAGGTTCGGCTTGGGCTGGGCGAACTCCTGATGATTCGGCTCGTTCCAGATCTGCCAGTGAGTCACCGAGCCGCGGAGCCACGGGTTCGCGGACTGGTTGCCGTACCGGGCTGCGGCGGCGGCCATGAACCGGCCGAAGTCGGCCGGGTTGGCCGGCAGGCAGTGGGTCGTCCCGCCCGGACAGTTCGCGCGTCGGGCCCACGGCGGGCTGTAGGCCGCCACGCCGACGATCGAGAGTCCGTGGGCGCGGGCGTTCATGACGGCTCGGTCCATGGCGCGGTCCCAGCGGAAGCTGGAGGGCCCGTCACCCTGGATGCTGTTCCAGTCGACGTCCAAGGTGACCCAGGTCGCGCCGGACGCCTTGATGGCCTGGAAGTCCGCCGTCTGGTCCGCGTCGGATTCCCAGAGGATGTCCACGCCCGGTGCAAGTCCGGCTCGGCCCGCGACTTCGGCCCCGCTGATGCGGAGTGTGTCCGTCGGTGGCGGTGTCCCGGGCGTTCGACACCCGGCTGCCACCACGGCGATGCCGAGTGCGAGGGCAAGGGCTCGACCGAGCGGTCGGCGACGACGACGAGGCTGATGGGGATCACGACGTACGAGTGACTGGACGGGGTTCATCTCGGACTCCTGAGCGACGGCATTCCGGACGAACCTGGCCCCCACCGCGCGCGTTCGCACGCGGTGCTCCGTCCAATGTCAGGTATCGGCAGATGACCGGACGAACCTGGAAAATCGCGCTCTCACCTGCACCGGAGCCGAATCTCAGACGTGTGGTCGCATGACGGTCGATTCGCGGTCAAGATCGGGAGATGTACTCCAGAATTGTGGTGGGAACGGACGGATCGGACACTGCCGCGACGGCGGTCGATCACGCGGCCGCGCTGGCGCGTGCCTTCGGGGCGACCCTCGATGTCGTGCACGCGTACCGGCCGATCAGCAAGCTCGGCGTCGCCTTCGGCGCGCTGCCGATCGAGGTCGACGATGTGCAGGACCAGCTCGTCGTCGCGGCCGGTGCGGTGGTCGATCGTGCAGCTGCCGCGGCACGGGCCGCGGGCACGGTGTGTGAGACCCACGCCGTGGCCGGCGACCCGAGCGACGCGCTCATCGAGGTGGCCGAGCAGGTCGGCGCCGAGCTGCTCGTCGTCGGAAACCACGGGATGGAAGGGATGCGCCGGATGCTCGGCAGCGTGCCGAACACCATCTCCCACCACGCTCCCTGCAGCGTGCTCATCGTGGACACCCGCACGCCGTAGGCACGCCCGCGGTTACGGGCGGTATTCGAACGCGCCGCGGTCGGCGAAGGTGATCGGGCCCGTGCCGGTGTCGACAACGACGTCGTCGTACCGGCCGAGGCCGTCGAAGTCGACGAGCGGCTGACCCGGCACAGCCGAGTTGGCGGCGTCGATCGCAGGAGATCCGGCGAGGAGTCGGAAGTTCCGTCCGGTTGCGTCGGTGAAGCGCGGGTCGGCCTCGGCGCCGCGGACTTCCTGGCCGGTGGCGGCGCGGAACGCGGCGAGCGAGGAGTACTTCACGCCACCCCAGTCGATCATGACGCCGGGAGTCCGCAGGAACACGAGGTCGTCGTTGACGGTCGCCGTCGGTGACGACGCGGCGTCGGCGCGGATGTTGCCGGAGGTCCGCAGACTGCCGATCCCGTTGTCGACGCTGATGTTGTTGGCCAGGATGCTGCCGGTCGAGTTCGTCATCTCGATGCCCGAGTCGGAGTTGCCGAAGACGGTGTTCGCGATCACCCGCACGTCGATCGCGTTGTGGCAGTCGATGCCGTGATCACCGTTCGCGTAGACCACGTTGTTGGTGGCGAGGTTGCTGCCCTGGGCGAGGCCGGTCCACAGGTTGATGCCCGAGTCCTCGTTGTCGTGCGTGACGTTGCCGATGACGACGTTGCCCGTGCTGGACCGGATGTCGATCCCGGCCGCGGCGCGGATGTACACCCGAGCATTCGCGTAGGACTTGTTGTGGCTGATCACGTTGTTGTTCGCGTCGGTGGTCACCAGGATGCCGGCGTCGGAGTTGTGATCCGTGATGTTGTTGACGACCACCGAATCGGTCGCGCCGCTGAGCTTGATGCCGACGGCGGTCGAGCCGCTGACCGGCGTTCCCGCATGGGAGACCCGATTCCCGTCGACGGTGATGTTCGACCCGCCGCTGACGGTGATGCCCGGATTCTTGGTGCCGTCGATCGTGAAACCGCGAATCGTGACGTAGCTCTTGTTGGTGAGCACGAAGCCGTTGGCCCCGTTCGCAACCGTCACGTTCGCACCCGGGAGCGGAGTCAACGTGATCGGTGCGCTCGCCGTCCCGCTCGCGCCGATCGTGACCTTCTCGGTGTAGGTGCCGGCCGCGACCTGGACGGTGACGCCGGGTACGACCTTGGCGGCGGCGGCGTTGATGGTGCAGTAGGGGGTGGGGAACGTTCCGGCTCCGGTGCCGGTCGTCTTGCAGGCCGGGTTCGCCTGGTCGACGAACACCAGGGCTCCGCTCACGGTCTCCGTGACCGGTGCGCTCGTCCCGGGCGCGAAGTCCGGCGAGCCGTCGTAGGTCGCGGTCAGTGCATGGGGGCCGGGTGCGAGTGTCGCCGTGGTCATGGTGGCGGTGCCGTCGGAGAGGGCCACCGTCGCCATGGCGGTCGCACCGTCGGTGAAGGTCACCGTGCCGGAGGGCAC
>CAZJBJ010000191.1:0-5256 GCA_964544295.1 uncultured Bifidobacteriaceae bacterium | reverse complement strand
ACTCCGAGCGCCGTGCCTCAGCCCCCGGTACCCGGGAGGTCCTGCCAGTTGGGGACCGCCGGGTGGGCCTGGCCGGCGGGGCCCTTGCCGAACTCGGTGAGCAGGTTGACCGTGGCGGTCACGACCTTCGGGTTGTACGCGGTCTCCGGGAACTCCGGCGGCATGAGCTTGCTCACCCAGTAGTTCGTACCGGTGGCGAAAACGCCCGCCCCGCTCGGCGCGGTGTAGTAGGTGACGTCCGAGTACCCGGCCTTCCCGCGGCAGTTGACCGGCGAGTGCGCGACGATCTCCACGTTGTCCGGTCCGCCCTGACCGCGGATGTACTGGTCGAACTCGGAGCCGACGCCGATCTCGAGGTGGTCGCCGTTCTTGAGGCCGGTGTTCGCCCAGATCCACGAGTCGGCCTGCGAGATGATCATGTCGGCCCGCACCGGATTGCACTGGTACTGCTGGCCGATGAGCGCGGCCTCGGGTCGGTTCACCGGCGCGTCCCGGAAGCTCACCGTCGTCTGCTTCGGGTCGACGGACCGGATCGGATCGGCCGTCGATCGGTAGTTGATCATCAACCGATCGGCGCCGACCGGCGACCCGTCGAAGCGCACCTGCCGGAACACGGCGTTGGCCCCGAAGAACGCGAGGTTCACGCCCGAGTCGCGCGCGCTCTCGGTGCCGTCGAACATCGTCTTCGACCAGTACTCGTCGTGTCCGAGTGAGAGCAGCGCCTTGTGTTGCCGCATGAGCTCGGGGCGTTGATGGAGGTCGATGCTCGTGATGTAGGTCGCGTCGAGTGCCGCCTCCTCGGCCCGCATCACGAGCGGCAGCTCGTTCCCGATGAAGTCGCCGGATCCGTCGGTGACGATGTCGTACGGACGGTCGAACGACACCGCCTTCGACCGGTCACCGGGCGCACCCGGACACGCATAGAGCGAACAGCCGCCCCAGCGGTTGTAGGCCTGCCACGAGCTGACCGCGTTCATGATCACGTACGGTGCGGTGCTCGAATCGTCGCGCACCGTGAGGGGCACCCAGCGTTGCTGACCGGTGGAGGCCACGAGCTTCAACAGGTACGAACCGTCGGGCCAGTCGCTGCCGATGGTGAAGGACGTGGACTTGTCCCACCGGGCCTCGTAGGTGTTGGTCGCACTGATGAGCGACGCAGCCGCCTGTTCCTTGCCGGGGATCGGATCGGACGTCCAGATCAACCGGGCGCCGAGGGCCTGGTACCAACCCATGCGGTACGCCTCGATGGTGAAGCTCGGCGCGACGGTCGTGGCGAAGAGGTCGACCGACTCACCACGCTGCGCGCTCGTGACGTTGAGGTAGCCCTCGATGTCGTGCGCGGCACCGTCGTTGGTCAGTCGCCAGTTCGCGGTCCCCGGCTTGGCGTTCTCGGCCCGCACCGCGTCGCTGAACGGTGCCTCGAGGGGCGGCAGGGTCGGCGCGGTGGTCGTCGGCGCCCCGGTGGTCTGGGTCGTCGTGGACGACCCGGTCGCCGAGTTCGCGCTGCCGTCGCCCAGCTGGAGCACACCGAAGATCACGGCCGCGACCACCGCGATCGCACCGCCGGCCAGCAGTTGCTGGCGCCGCCGACGTCGTTGCCGGATGATCCGGCGTTCCCGGCGAGTCATGGGGCCTGACGCGGCCGGCTCGGAACTCACCGGTTCGAGCGTACCGACGCGGATCGCGTGATCCGGGGACCGATGACCGATCTCGGCCGTTCGGCCTAGTGTCGCCCTCCATGACCGACGCCGCGCAGATCACTGCCCTCACCGACCAACTGCTCGCCGATCACGACCCCGCCGACCGGATCGCATTCCGCGGCGCGCAGTACGACCTCGGGCTCGGCTGGGTCCACTTCCCCACCGGATTCGGCGGACTCGACGCCGACCCGAAGCTGCAGCGGGTCGTCGAGGAGAAGCTGCGCGCCGCCGGGGTCCACTACAAGGAGGTCGGCTGGAACGGTTTCGGCCTGTTCCTCGCCGCGCCCACGATCGTCGCCCACGCCCAGCCCGACACGAAGGCGCGTCTCCTACGGCCGCTGTTCACCGGCGAGGAGATCTGGTGCCAGCTCTTCAGTGAGCCCGGGGCCGGCAGTGACCTGGCGTCGCTCGCGACCCGTGCGGTGCGGGACGGCGACGAGTGGGTCGTGAACGGGCAGAAGGTCTGGAACACCCTCGCCCACATGGCCGACCGCGGCATGCTCGTCACCCGCACCGATCCCGACGTGCCCAAGCACCGCGGCCTGACCTACTTCGCCGTCGACATGCACGCGCCGGGCGTCGAAGTGCGGCCGCTGCGTCAGATCACCGGCGAGGCCGAGTTCAACGAGGTGTACCTCACCGACGTGCGCGTGCCCGACGCCGATCGCGTCGGCGACGTCGGCGACGGGTGGCGCGTGTCGATGACCACACTGATGAACGAACGCGTCACCATCGGTGGTTCCGTCGCGGCGCGCGAGTCGGGTCCCATCGGCGACCTCATGAAGGTGTGGCGCGGCCTGCCCGCCGAACGTCGCGAGGATGTCGTCGCGCGCGACGCGGTGACCAAGCTCTGGGTCGAGGCCGAGGTGTTGAGGCTGACCAACATCCGTGCGAGCCAGAACCGTAAGGCCGGCATCGCCGGACCGGAAGGTTCGGTGAGCAAGCTCGCGTTCGCCGAGGTGAACAAGCGCATCTACTCCGAAGCGGTGAACGTGCTCGGTCCGGAAGGCGCGCTGATCGACCACTACGACTTCGTCCGGCCGGAGTCGGCGAACCTCACCGGCGGGCTCGACATCCGCAAGATGTTCCTCCGGGCGCGCGCGAACTCGATCGAGGGCGGCACGTCCGAGATCCTCCGCAACATCCTCGGCGAACGTATCCTCGGCCTGCCGGGCGAGCCGCGCACCGACAAAGAACTCCCGTGGACGCAGGTCCCCCGGAGCTGACGCGTTTCGCCGCGTTGGCGGCCGCCTTCGCCGACGCCGCCGACCCCGAGCGCGCCGCGCCGATGGCGAAGTACATGAAGGGCCGATTCGCGTTCTTCGGCATCCCCTCCGCCGCCCGGCGGACGATCCAACGCGAGGTGCTCGGGCGGTGGGCACCGAGCGAGGCCGAACTCGTCGTCTTCACCGATGCCGCCTGGGACCGACCCGAACGTGAGTTGCAGTACGCCGCGTGTGATCTGGTGGAACGCGGGGCGAAGCGGGCTTCCGCCGCGTTCGTCGACGATCTCGAACGGTGGATCACGCACCGGTCGTGGTGGGACACCGTCGATGCGTTGGCGAACGCGGTGGGCGCGGTGGTGCTCGCCCATCCGCAAGTGGCGGGCCGGATGGACGAGTGGATCGGCGCGGACGACATCTGGCTCGCCCGCACCGCGATCCTCCATCAGCGACGCTTCAAGACCGCCACCGACGCCGACCGGCTGTTCCGCTACTGCCTGCACCGCGCCGGCGACTCCGAGTTCTTCATCCGCAAGGCCATCGGCTGGGCGCTGCGGGAGTACGCGAAGACGAATCCGGACGCGGTCGCCCATTTCGTCCACGAGCACGAGGGCGAGCTGTCCCCGCTCTCGCGCCGGGAAGCGCTCCGCCGACTGAACACCTGAGTTCCTGCATACCTGAGTCCGGGGCCGGACCAGGTCGCGCGCATCATTTCCGCACCGGGTATCGACACCAGGTTCGACTCCGACCACACTTCCCGCTCCACTCAACGTGGCAGGAGTTCACATGCGCCGGGTCGTTCTTTCGGTTCTCGCGACGTCCGCAATCGTCGCCGCCAGTCTCGTCACCCTTGCTCCCCCCGCGGGCGCCGAACCTGGCGACCTCGACGGCGCCTTCGGCGTGTGTGGTTTCCGCGAAAACAGTGAGGCGGTGCAAAGCGCGTCCGTCGGGGACTCGGCCGGCCGCACCTACAGCCTCTCCCTCTCCCCTCGTACTGGGGGCAGGCATCAGTACAACATCACCCGTCGCACACCCGACGGCGATCTCGATCCGACCTGGGGCTCGAACGGTCGCGCGTGGATCGATGACGGCACGCGCTACGTGGCCTTGGCGCGCATGGCGTTCGACAGCTCGGGTCGGCTCATCTTCGCCGCAAACTTCGGCGGCACATTCTCGGTACTCCGACTCACCACGACCGGGGTCGTGGATTCGACGTTCGGCGGTCTGCCGATCGGAGCGCAGGTGGAGCGCTCGGTGAATCGCGTGTTGCCCGCGGCCGACGGCACGGTCACGTTGAGCGTCGGAGACCAGACCCAGTTCCAGCCCCGGCGAGCCCAGCGACTGACGGCGGCCGGAATCGTCGACACCAGCTTCCCCGCCGCGGCGAATCCCGACGCGAGCGTCCAGAACGACCCGGTCCTCACGGATCCCGCCGGGCGAACCCTCGTCAACGTCGGAACCGGCATCGACGTTCATCGCTGGCTGACCGACGGAACCGTCGATCCGACCTTCACGCCCCTGACCCCACCCACCCCATCCGGGATGACCGCGACCGGTGTCGGCGATGCGGTGCTCCTGTCCGATGGCCGCCTCGTGGTTGCTCATCAGTTCAGCAACGACAGCACCGGGGCATCGCTGATCCTGCTCGCCCGCTACCTGAGTGACGGAACGCCGGACGCGACATTCGGCCTAGGCGGATACAGCGGCATCTCCGGTTTCGCGGGCTTCCCCGATTCCCTGGACCTCGACGGCGACGCCATCCTCGTCTTCGTCAACCTTCCGGTCACGAACGCCTGGAGTTCCAAGATCGTGCGGGTCAGCGCAGGTGGAACTCTCGATAGCACCTTCGGCGACCATGGAACCTCCGACTTCGCCCCGATCAGTTGGATCGAGGGCTGGTCGAAGACGGCGAACGCGCTTCTCGTCCCGCTCTTGACACAGGTCGACTCGCAGTATCGCCCCGTCGACGCTCGCATCAGCCTCCGACCCTTGCAGCAGGGTGCGGGGTTGGTGGTGGGCTGGAACGGTGACGCGTGGCCGACCCGGTTCGGCAACGACCCCGGACCCGAATGCCCCTCCGACACCCCCTACTGGAACGACTGGGACATCGCCCGCGGCATCACCACCGTCCCCGGCCGCGGCGGTTACGTCGGCGACGGATTCGGCGGCATCCACCCCTTCTCCATCGGCCTCCAACACCCCGCCCCCGCCACCGTCACCAACGCCCCCTACTGGCCCGGCTGGGACATCGCCCGCAGCATCGCCGCCCTCCCCACCGGCGGCGGCTACCTCCTCGACGGCATCGGCGGCATCCACAGCTTCGCCACCACCGG
>CAZJBJ010000190.1:0-5284 GCA_964544295.1 uncultured Bifidobacteriaceae bacterium | reverse complement strand
AGCGCGAAGTCCCACGCCGCGCCGGTCACCGCGTCTCCACCGCCCGACACCGCGAACTCGGGCACCCCGTCGAGCCGCAGCGTCATCCCCGGCCAGCCGCGCTGGGTGAGGATGTCGGCGATGTGGGACACCGCCGCCTTCGGATCGACGTCCGCCGGCGTCGACTGACCGATCGCGGCGCGGATGTCGTCCGCGTGCAACACCATGTCCGACCACAACGCCTCGACACCTTCGCCCAACGTTCCCGCCGCGCCACCCGGCGCGGGGCTCGCCCACGCGTCGTCGTCGAACAGCGCGAGCAGTCCCGCGAGTTGCGGACGGAGTTCCGCGAGTTCGTCCGCGACTTCCTCGGCACTGCGCCCGACGCGCTCGTCGACCTCGCGTTGGGTCGCCTCGTCCGAGCCGAGCCCGTCGAACCGTCCGGCGACCACGTCGGCGAACTGGCCGACGACATGCTTCGCCACGTCTCCGGCCGACCACCCTGCGCACCGGCTCGGTTGGTCCCAGCCGGCCGCGTCGACCGAACGGATCAACGACTCGAACCGAGCCAACTCGGGTTCGAACTCGGCGGTGGTGACGGACCGGGGCAGGCTCATGGCTGACTCCCAAGGGGTCGCGGAGTGGGGCGGCCAGCACCTTCGCCGCTGCGGCGCGCGACCGTCAAGGATGCGGCCCGTGCCATCGGTCACCCATTTCCCACCGCGGGCCCGACCGGTACCGTCTCCCCGATCAGGCAGGGCGCGTGCCGCCACCCGCTGACGCTCGGAGTGCGGAACGGGCGGCACCGACGACATAGAGGGAACCGGTGACCACGATCTGACCGTCGACCCCGGTGATGTCCCGTGCTCGCGCGACTGCCCCGGCCACGTCGGGCACGATGTCGATGCGGTCGGCGTCGACCCCCAACGCGATCGCGGCATCGGCGACCTGCAGCGGGTCGAGCGCGCGGGGCGACGGTGGCTTG
This sequence comes from uncultured Bifidobacteriaceae bacterium, assembly GCA_964544295.1. Taxonomy (GTDB): domain Bacteria; phylum Actinomycetota; class Acidimicrobiia; order IMCC26256; family JAENVU01; genus JAENVU01. The sequence goes on along the minus strand of CAZJBJ010000190.1, from coordinate 4,320 downwards.
GTGCAGACCAACCGCTCGATCTCCTCGACCCCGAGGGCGTCGAGCATCTCGGTTGGGTCCTTCTCGCGGAGCAGCCCGACGACCAACGTGCGCGGCGCGGCGGCGAACTCGTCGAGCAGGGCGCGACGCAGGGCCAACGCACCGGCCGGGTTGTGCGCGCCGTCGATCAGGATCAGCGGCTGCGTACCCATCACCTCGAGTCGGCCGGGGGTGGTGACGTTCGCGAACCCCTCGTGCACGATGTCGATGTCGATGGGATGTTCGATCGCGGCCTCGACGGTGGCGAGCGCGACGGCGGCGTTCGCCGATTGATGGGCGCCGTGGACGGGCACGAAGATGTCGTCGTACTGACCCCACGGGGTCCGGAACGACACGACCCGTCCGCCGATCGCCAGGCGGTCCGACGTGACCGCGAAGTCGCGGTCACGCAGGACCAGTCGTTCGGGATCGCGCGCCGCGAAGATCGACACCAGGTCGGGGTCGGTCTCGCCCAGCACGAGGGTGGCACCCGGTCCGACGATGCCCGCCTTGTCGGCCGCGATCGCCTCCCGGGTCGTTCCGAGGAACTCGACGTGATCGAGCCCGACGTTGGTGACGACCGCGACCGGGGCGTCGACCACGTTCGTTGCGTCCCACGTGCCGCCCATGCCGACCTCGATCACCGCGACGTCGACCGCCACGTCGGCGAAGTAGGTGAGCGCCGCGGCGATCATGATCTCGAAGTAGCTCGGCAGCTCGGTGAGGAACTCCTCGATGCCGGCGATCTGGGTGAGCACGCGCGCGAGTTCGGCATCGTCGATCGGCTCCGCGTTCCAACCGATCCGTTCGTTCACTCGTTCGAGATGCGGGCTGGTCGTGAGCCCCGTCGAGCGTCCCGTCGCCTCGAACAACGAGGCGATCATGCGGACCGCCGACGTCTTCCCGTTCGTCCCGGTCACGTGCACCGACGGGTACTCCAGCTGCGGCGAGCCGAGCAGCTCGGTCAACTCGCGGATGCGCGCCAGCGTCGGCGCGCCACGCTGTCGATCGGATTGGAAGCCGACACCGGTCTCGAGGTTCACATGGCCGTCGAGCCACGCCAGTGCCGCGTCGAGGTTCACGAGGGCGTCGGCGCCAACGTCACCGAGACCGCCGCCGGCTCGCCGACCACGGTCGTCAGGTCGGCGATCACTCCGGCATTGCGCACATCGGTGACGGCCGCAGCCAGTGCATCCAACCGCGCCGCGGTGTCGGTGACCACGATCGACTGCACCGGAGTCCGCATCGAGACCTTGGCATCGGACTTGGCCTTGCGGACCTCGCCCACGACGTCGGCCGCGACCACGAACACCGCGAGATCCCCGTCGGTCACGAGTTCCTCCGTCGTGGGCCAGGCCGCCCGGTGGATCGATCCGTCCTGCCACCAGGACCACACCTCCTCGGTCACGTACACGAGGAAGGGAGCGAAGAGACGCTGGAGCACCGAGAGCGCCATGCCGAGCGCACCCCGGGCCGACTGCGCGCCGAGATCGTCGGCGGCGTCGGTGTCGCCGTAGGCCCGGTGCTTGACCAACTCGACGTAGTCGTCGCAGAAGTTCCAGAAGAACCGCTCGGCCCGTTCCAGCGCCCGGGCGTAGTCGTAGGCGGCGAAGGCATCGGTGCACTCGCGCACCGTCGCGGCCAGCGCGGTCAGCATCGAGCGGTCGATCGGTTCGGTGACCTCCCCCGCCGGCCCCTCGGCCATCACCCCGAGGACGAACTTCGAGACGTTGAGCAACTTGATCGAGAGTCGCCGCCCGACCTTCATCTGGCCCTCGTCGACGGCGGTATCGGTTCCGGGGCGACCCGAGGCGGCCCAGTACCGGATCGCGTCGGAGCCGTGCTTCTCCAGGAGCGGCATCGGCGTCACGACGTTGCCCTTGCTCTTCGACATCTTCTTGCGGTCCGGATCGAGGACCCACCCGTTGATCGCGGTGTCCCGCCACGGCAGCGTGCCGTGCTCGAAGTGGGCGCGCACGATCGTGTCGAACAACCATGTGCGGATGATCTCCGGGCCTTGCGGTCGCAAGTCCATCGGGAACGTCCGCGCGAACAGGTCGTCGTCGTCCCCCCAGCCGGTCGCGATCTGAGGGGTGAGCGACGACGTCGCCCAGGTGTCCATGACGTCGGGATCCGCGATGAACCCGCCGGCGACGTTGCGTTGGGCGGCCGTGTACCCCGCGGGGACGTCGCTCGCCGGATCGATCGGGAGATCGGCTTCGGCCGGCACCAACGGCGAGTCCCAGCGCGGCTCACCGTGGGCGTCGAGCGGGTACCACACCGGGATCGGCACACCGAAGAACCGCTGGCGGCTGATCAACCAGTCGGTGTTCAGTCCCTCGACCCAGCTGTCGTACCGCTGGCGCATGTGGCGCGGGTGCCACTGCAGTTCGGCACCCCGAGCGAGGAAAGCGGCCCGCAGTTCCGGATCGCGGCCGCCGTTGCGGAAGTACCACTGCCGCGACGTCACGATCTCCAGGGGTCGTGACCCCCGTTCGTAGAACTTCACCGGGTGGCTGATCGGCTTCGGTTCGCCGACCAGCTCGCCGGACTCCGCGAGCAGTTCGACGATGCGCTTCTGCGCCTGCTTGACCGTCTTGCCCGCAAGCTCCGCGTAGCGACTCGACGCGACGTCGCCGACGTCGGTCCCCCACTCCGGGTCCTCGGCGAGCAGGCGGCCGTCGCGACCGACGATGTTGCGCAGCGGCAGTTGCAGCTCACGCCACCAGACGACGTCGGACGTGTCACCGAAGGTGCAGATCATCGCGATGCCCGAGCCCTTCTCGGGATCGGCGAGCGGGTGGGCCACGACCGGGACCGACACGCCGAACAGCGGCGTGCGCACGTGATCGCCGAAGCGGCCGGCGAACCGCTCGTCCTCGGGATGCGCGACGAGCGCCACGCACGCCGGCAACAGCTCGGGACGAGTCGTCTCGATCACGATGTCGGCGGCACCGTCGACGCCGTGGAACGTCAGCGCGTGGTACGCGCCGGGAGTGTCCCGGTCTTCGAGCTCCGCCTGCGCGACCGCGGTGCGGTCGTCGACGTCCCAGAGGGTCGGCGCCTCTGCGGAGTACGCCTCGTCGCGTTCGAGCATGCGCAGGAACGCCCGCTGGGAGGCCCGACGCGACGCGGTGCCGATGGTCGTGTAGGTCATCGACCAGTCGACCGACAGGCCGAGCCGCCGCCACAGTTCCTCGAACTTCTTCTCGTCCTCCACGACGAGCCGGTCGCACAGCTCGACGAAACTCTGTCGGGCGATGGGGATCTCGCGGTCGCCGGGCTTCTCCGGTGGGGCGAAGTCGGGGTCCACGGGCAGCGACGGATCGCAGCGCACGCCGTAGTAGTTCTGCACACGACGCTCGGTCGCGAGCCCGTTGTCGTCCCAGCCCATCGGGTAGAAGAGTTCGAGACCGAGCATGCGCCGCTGCCGGGCGATGGTGTCGGTCTGGGCGTAGCCGAACACCGATCCCATGTGCAGCGACCCGCTCACGGTCGGCGGTGGCGTGTCGATCGCGAAGATCTCGGCGCGGGTCCTGGTGCGATCGAAGGCGTAGGTCCCGTCAGCCTCCCAACGGGGGCCCCACTTCTCCTCCAACCCGTCGAGCGTCGGCTTCTCAGGCACGGTCATCCGGGGATTGTAGGAAGTCGACCCCCCAGAACTCGTTCTCGTACGCGAACTGCACGCCCTGGCGTGCAGGACGTGTACGAGAACGCGGGGTTACGCGGACTTGAGTTCGGTCTGGCCGTCGTCGGTGGTGACGAGGGTCGGGTGGACCTTCTCCAGCACGACGGCCCGGTCGACGATGCACTGCTTGACGTCGCCGCGGCTCGGCAGGTCGTACATGACCTCGAGCAGGACCTCTTCGAGGATGGCCCGCAGCCCGCGGGCGCCCGTGCCCCGCTCGAGAGCGAGATCGGCGACGGCCTCGAGGGCATCGTCGGTGAAGTGGAGGTCGACGTCGTCGAACTGGAAGAACTTCTGGTACTGCTTGAGCAGCGCGTTCTTCGGCGTCATCAGGATCTCCATGAGCGCCGTACGGTCCAGGTTCTCGACCGCACCGATGACCGGGAGTCGTCCGACGAACTCGGGGATGAGTCCGAACTTGAGCAGGTCCTCGGGGAGGATCCCGCCGAGCATGCTCTTGGCCTGACGCTCGGCCTTGCCGAACACCTCACCGCGGAACCCCACACCCTGGCTGCCGTTGCGGCGCTCGATGATCTGGTCCACGCCGGCGAAGGCACCGCCGCAGATGAACAGGATGTTGGTGGTGTCGATCTGGATGAACTCCTGGTGCGGGT
>CAZJBJ010000189.1:0-5316 GCA_964544295.1 uncultured Bifidobacteriaceae bacterium | reverse complement strand
TTGGCCGACCGCGGTGTCGATCGATACGTCGTCGTCACCCGCCGACGCGGCGACGTTCGCCCGACGTCACCTTTGAGTCCTCCGCGGGAACCTCGGTCGCCGCGAATCGGCGATGCCGGGTCACACCAACCCGCCGGGAGACGAGGACCCGGGCAACGATCAGCATCGCGACGCCGTACACCGCCGTGACGGCGATGGGCCGGGCGACCGCCCCGGTGCCGGCGATGCTGGCTGCGATCAGTTGTCGGGGACCGTAGAACGGCAGGACACGTGCCACGGGTGAACTGGGCTCCATGGCCAACTGCATGCCCACCACGCCGATGAGTACCAGGGTGCCTTCGAGTTCGCGTGGGAGCGCGGCCCCCACGAGGAGTCCGAACGGGATGGACTGCCATGCGACGGCGGCCACTCCGAGGAAGGTGAGCCACGGTTGGGCCGGATGGGAGACGGCCGTCATCAGGAGACTGAAGCCGGCGCTGATCGCGAGGCCGAGGGGTCCGAGGAACAACAACCGCCCGAGCAGGAGTTCGTGGGGGCGATATCCGCTGAGGACCAGCCGTTGATCGACCTCTCCCGACGACAAGACGGAGAAGAGGGTCGCCCCGGAGATCGCGAAGGCCATGCCCACCCCGCCGGCGATGATGGACTTGGTGCCCGAGCCCATCGACGCGAGATAGAAGCTCAACGGCAGGGCCACGAGGAGCCCGAGCGCGGCGTGCCGGCGCGTGAGATCGCGGCCGTGCATCTCGGCCATGATCACGATGCGCCGGAACGACTTCATCGGTTGGTCGCGGCGAGGGCACGTGACGGGTGTGCGGGGAGTTCGACGACGCGATGCGCCCGTCCGAGTTCGGCCAACATGTGGGTGACGACCAACACGGCCTTGCCGGCGCGGCTCCACATCTGGCAGTGGTCCCAGAAGTTGACGTAGGTCCCGTGATCGAACCCCTGGTCCGGCTCGTCGAGCAACCGGATCGTCGGGTCCGCGAGCAGCGCCAGTGCCAGGTTCAGCTTCTGCCGGGTCCCGCCCGACAGGTCGCGGACCACGGATCGTTCTCGGCGGGGGTACCCGAACTCCTCCAGGATCGCGTGCCCGCGACGCAACGATTCGGAACGATCGATTCCGGCGCCCCGGCCGAACATGACGAGGTGGTCGTCCGCGGTCAGGAGCTCGAACAGGCCGGGGATCTGCGGGCAGTAGCCGATCGGGCCACCGACGTGCACGGTTCCGGAGTCGGCGCGGGTCACGCCCGCGCAGATCCGCATCAGTGTGGTCTTCCCGGCGCCGTTCTCGCCCGTCAGCGCCACGATCTCGCCTCCGTGCACCGTGAGGTCGACGCCGTCGAGAATCGTCGTGCGACCGAACCGCTTGGTGACCGCGGAGACCACGAGCGCTCTCGTCGGCGGGCGGGACGCGGTCATGATCGGCTCGACGTCGTCGTGCCGCCGATGATCGGGATCAGCCGGTCGGCACGATCGGTGAGCCGGTCGTCGTGACTGACGGCGAGGATCGTGGTCCCGGCCGCGACGAGTTCGCCGAACATCGCCAGCACGATGTCGGCAGAGTCCGCATCGAGGCTGCCGGTGGGCTCGTCGGCAAGGAGGACCGCAGGTTCGTTCGCGAGCGCGCGAGCGATTGCGACCCGTTGCCGTTCGCCCCCCGACATGGTCGTCGGACGATCGTCGGCGCGATCGGCGAGGTCCAGGCGCTCGAGGAGAGTGGTCGCCCGTGCCGTCCGTTCGTGGCGACCGTGGTGGGTGCCGAACATGGCCGCTTCGACGTTCTCGCGCGCTGACAGGCGCGGGATGAGATTGTGCAGCTGGAAGATGATGCCGATGTCACGCCGACGGAATCGGCTGAGGCCCCGTGCGTGACGGTGGAGTTGATGCCCGGCGACGACCAAGGTTCCCCCGTCGGCGGGTTCGAGCGCGGCGAGCAGGTGGAGCACCGTCGACTTCCCCGAACCCGACGGGCCGACGAGCACGGCGAACTCACCCCGGTCGATGGAGAGATCGACGCCGTCGAGCACCGTGAGCGACCCGTAGCGCTTCGTCAGCCCCTCGGCATGGATCGCGATTCGGTCATCCTCGCTCGGGCAGCTACTCACGGCGAACCGCCTTGAGCGGGGCGACGAAGGCCGCGCGCAGGGCCGGGTACAAGGCGCCGAAGAACGCCACCAGCATCCCGAAGACGAGGGACCGGAGGAAGATCGAGGATTCGTAGGTGGGAACGAAAATCCCCCGCAGCTGGCTCAGGTGCTGCAGCACGTTGATCGTGACCCAGCCCAGCAGCACGCCGATGAACGCCCCGGCCACGCTGACGACCAGCGCCTCGCCGATCACCAGTCCGATGACCCGCCGACGGGTCCAGCCGATCGATCGGTAGATCCCGAACTCGCGAATGCGTTCGAAGAACGACAGCAGCGACGTGTTCAACACGCCGGTGATGGCGATCATGGCGGCGAGAATCGATCCACCGGTGTTGGCCGCCGAGATGAGGGTGAGGTTCCGGTCGGCCCGGCCGAAATCCTCGGCCGACCGGATCGTGGTGAGTTGCGGGAACGCGTCGTCGATCCGCGCCGCGACCGCCTTCTCCGACGCGCCCGGCTCGATCTGGACGAAGCCGAGCGACACCTGACCCGAGAGCCGGTTCATGCCCTGCAGCTTGGCCAGGGGGAACATGATCGTGCTGTTGCCGAACGAGACGTTCGTCGAATAGATGCCGGTCACGTGGTACGTCTTGTCGTCGATGACGAGGTCGTCGCCGACGCTCTTGGAGATGTTCTTGGCCAGGACGTATCCGAGCATGACGTCGTTCGTTGCATCGGCGGCGTACGACCTCCCCTGCAGGATGTCGACGCCGAACGGTTCCTGGTCGGCGGGCTCGAGCCCGACTTCGATGAGCAGAGGGTTGTCGGCGTCGTAACGGTCGGTCGAGATGAAGGCGCCGACGGCACGCGCCACTCCGGGAACGCGGCCGATCGCGGCCATGTCTTCCTCGCTGATGGTGCTGTTGATGAGGTCGTCGGCATGCTTCTGTGCCACGGTGATGTCGGCGCGCCCGACCTCCAGCAGTTGTGTCGCGGTGAGCTTCAAGCTGGTGGTCAGCACGCCCAGCGCCACGACCGCGCTCACGCCGATCGCGACCGCCGCCGCCGTCAGCACCGCGCGGAGTGGTCGCGCGCCGATCTGACGCAGGATCAGACCGAAGAAGGTCATGCCGACGGCGCGTCGCCGGACACGGGTGCACGACAAGTCTCGACGGCCATTGGACCAGCCAACTCCACCTCCGACCCGCAGTGAAGGGCCGTTGGACCCGGGTCCGATGGACTCCCTGCCCGGCGGCGCGCGGCTATCGCGATCGGGTCGCGAGCTTGGCGCCGTTCACGATCACGCTGATCGAACCCCCGAGGATGGCGATGATGAGCAAGGTGCGGACCAGCCACGACCAGTTGGTCGAGTAGTCGGAGAAGTCGAACGGGAACACCTGCCAGATGCGGATCGCGGCCGCAACGCCGACGCTGCCGGTGACCATCTCGCCGAGCTGCCTGCACCACGGTGGGTCGTACGCGAGATAGACGACGTTGACCATGATGCTCGCCGCGAAGGAGAACGTGACGAGCAGCAGGACCTCGTCGAAGTCTGCCGTGAGGAACCGGGGCCAGTCCCACTCGAGGAGGTGGTGGGCGACGACGATCCCGGTCACGTTCACGAGGATGGCGACGACGTATCCCAACCGTCGGGACATCGTCGATCGTGACGGCCGGCCGTCGCCCTCGACGTGCGTCGTGGTGGTCATGACTCCTCCCTCGATTGCCGCGACTCCATCGTCGGCCCGGCGCGGCGGCGCCGGATAGAGCCGAAGGTCTCCCGTTGGTGGCCCCGTACGCGAGTGGGCGGATGGACGTTCGCCGAACCGTGGTGGGGCCTTCGGCCCTATGGCGGTTCGGCTCCTCGGCGGATACTCGGTCCGGAGCCGAGGAAGGGAGCGAACGATGAAGACCGTCGTCGTCTACGAGTCCATGTACGGGAACACCCACGAGATCGCGAGCGCGATCGCGGCGGGGTTGGAGTCGACCGGCGTCGTCGAACTGCTGCCCGTGGCGTCCGCGCCGAGCGATGGAGTCCCGGAGGTCGACCTGCTCGTGGTCGGCGGCCCGACGCACGTCCACGGGATGAGTCGACCGGCGAGTCGCGCCGCCGCGGTCGAGACCGCGGAGAAGGACGCGGCCGTCGACCTCGACGCCGACGCGCCGGGTCCGGGGCTGCGCGAATGGATCGCCGGCCTGCCGAAGGTGGAGGGGGTACTCGCCGCAGCGTTCGACACGAGGATCGACAAGGCGCTGTTCATCACGGGCTCGGCGGCCCGCAGCATCGCGAAGCATCTCCGCCATCATCACTTCGAGTTGTTGACGGAACCTGCGAGCTTCCTGGTCGAGGATTCCGACGGGCCGCTCAAGGCGGGCGAGGTCGAGCGGGCGCGGGCCTGGGGTGCGGAACTGGCGCGCCGCTGGAGTGACCAACACGCATCGAGCGGTCGCTGAGCGCTGTCCGCGGCGTGCGCTCCGAGATGCGTGCATGGGTCGTGGACCGGCCCGGTCCGGCCGCTGGCCGTCCACTCCGGGCCGTGACGCGTGCGGTTCCCGAGCCGGTCGGTCGCGAGCTGCGGATTCGCGTCCACGTGTCGGGGGTGTGCCGCACGGACCTCCACCTCGCCGAGGGTGACCTGGCGCCGAAACATGCCGGGGTCGTGCCCGGCCACGAGATCGTCGGGGTCGTCGACGCCCGTGGGCGGGAGGCCGCGCGGTTCACGATCGGTGATCGGGTCGGTGTGGCTTGGCTCGCGCACACGTGCGGTCACTGTCGATTCTGTGCCCGTGGTGACGAGAATCTCTGTCTCGCGCCGAGTTTCACCGGGTGGGATCGGGACGGAGGTTTCGCCGAGTTCGTGACGGCCCACGAAGACTTCGCGTACCCGCTCCCGGACCGCTACGACGACGCGCACGCGGCGCCCCTGCTGTGCTCGGGCATCATCGGGTACCGCGCGCTGCGGCGGGCGCGCGTTCCGCGCGGCGGTCGGCTGGGCATCTACGGATTCGGCGCGTCGGCGCACATCACCGCACAGCTCGCACGGGCCGAAGGCGCGCGAGTCCACGTCTTGACCCGGTCCGAAGCTGCTCGCCGCCTGGCGTTGGAGCTCGGGTGCGCGTCGGCGGCGGGAGCGTTCGACGCACCCCCGGAGCCCCTGGACAGTGCCGTGTTGTTCGCTCCGGTCGGCACGTTGGTCCCGACGGCCCTCGCCGCACTTGACCCTGG
>CAZJBJ010000188.1:0-5362 GCA_964544295.1 uncultured Bifidobacteriaceae bacterium | reverse complement strand
GGTATCGCCTGGATGAAGTCACGAACGACATCACGCGCGTCACCCCGGCGAGTTTCGAGCCGACCATCGACTACGTGGTCACCAAGATCCCGCGGTGGGCGTTCGAGAAGCTGCCCGGGGCCGAACCACTCCTCGGCACGATGATGCAGTCGGTCGGCGAGGTCATGGCGATCGGCCGGACGTTCCCGGAGTCGCTCCAGAAGGGGTTGCGGTCGCTCGAGTCCGGCCGTCAGGGGTTCGATCACCGCGACCCGGTGTTCGTGGACCTGTCGGTCGAGGATCTCGAACGGGCCTGCCGGCGCCCCACCCCGGATCGCCTGCTCGCGGTGGCCGCGGCGATCGGGCGGGGGATCACGATCGAACGCCTGCACGAGATCACCGGCATCGATCCGTGGTTCCTCGACCAGATGGCCCTGATCGTCGAGACCGCGGAGGAACTCGCGGATTACGTCGGACCGGCCGATCTCGACCGGGCCGCGTGGCGGACGGCCAAGCGACTCGGCTTCGGCGACGCCCAGCTCGGCGCACTCTGGGGTGCGACGCCGGAATCGGTGCGCGCCGCGCGCCAGGCGGCCGGGGTCGACGTCACGTACAAGACCGTGGACACCTGCGCGGCGGAGTTCGCCGCGTCCACGCCCTACCACTACGGCACCTACGAGGACGACTGTGAGGTCACGCCGCTGACCCGTCCCGCGGTCGTCATCCTCGGCAGCGGACCGAATCGCATCGGTCAGGGCGTCGAGTTCGACTACTGCTGCGTGCACGCCGCGTTCGCGCTGTCGGAGGCGGGCTTCGAGACGGTCATGGTCAACTGCAACCCCGAGACCGTCTCGACGGACTACGACACGAGCGACCGGCTCTTCTTCGAGCCGCTGTCGACCGAAGGGGTCCTGAACGTCTGTGAGGCCCTCCAGGCGCGCGGTGAGTTGCGCGGCGTGATCGTCGCCCTCGGTGGTCAGACGCCGTTGAAGCTCGCTCATGCGCTCCAGGAGGCGGCGATGCCGGTCGTGGGCACCAGCCCCGAGTCGATCGACCTCGCCGAGGACCGCGACCGGTTCAACGCCTTGTGTGACGAGTTGGGGATCCCCCAACCCGCGGGCGGCACCGCGACGACCCTCGAAGGCGCCCGCACGATCGCCGCGTCGATCGGGTACCCGGTGCTGGTGCGCCCGTCCTACGTGCTGGGTGGTCGGGCCATGCAGATCGTGTTCGACGAGGAGGGACTCGACGACGCGATGGCCGAGCTCGCGACCGCGGGTTCGCTCGGGAAGGAGGGCGGCCTGTCCGCCACCCGCCCCGCACTCATCGACCGGTTCCTGGAAGACGCCATCGAGGTCGACGTCGACGCGCTCCGCGACCACACCGGCGAGGTGCTCATCGGCGGGATCATGGAGCACATCGAGGAGGCCGGGGTGCACTCGGGCGACAGTGCGTGTGTGCTGCCACCGTCGACGTTGGCGGCCGCCACGGTGGCGACGATCACCGAGTACACCGAGCGGTTGGCCACCGCGCTCGACGTCCGCGGTCTGCTCAACGTGCAGTACGCGGTCAAGGGTGGTGACGTGCTCGTGATCGAGGCGAATCCGCGCGCCAGCCGTACCGTGCCGTTCGTGAGCAAGGCCACGGGCGTGCCGTTGGCCAAGGTCGCGGCGCGGGTGATGCTCGGTGCCTCCCTCGCCGAACTGCGAACCGAGGGACTGCTCCGGCCGCCGGCCGAGGGTGGGCACGTCGCGGTGAAGGAGGCGGTCCTGCCGTTCAACCGGTTCCCGACCGTCGACACCCTGCTCGGTCCGGAGATGCGTTCGACGGGCGAGGTCATGGGCATCGACCGTTCGTTCGGCCTGGCCTTCGTGAAGAGTCAGGCCGCGGCCGGGGCACGCCTGCCCGAGCGCGGCACGGTGTTCCTGTCGCTCGCCCAGCGCGACAAGGACCACGGCCTGACCGCCGCGCAACGGTTGGTGGAGCTCGGCTTCTCGATTATCGCGACGGCCGGCACCGCGGCGGCCTGCGAGGAACGGGGCATCCCGGTCGAGGCGGTCGTGGCCAAAGTGGGGGAGGAGACCGGGGTCGACGCGGTGGAGCTCATCGCCTCGGGCCGGGTCGATCTCGTGGTGAACACGCCGCGTGGCCGCGGGCCGCGGGCCGACGGCGCGCACATCCGTCGCGCCGCGGTGTTGCACAACGTGCCCTGTCTCACGACGGTCGCGGCGGCATTGGCCGCCGCCGCGGGGCTCGCCGAGAGTCAGACGACCGAGGTGACCGTGCGGTCCCTCCAGGAGTACCACGCCGACGGCCAGATGCGGCTCGAGGTCTGATGCGTCGACGTGCGGGCGTGCTCCCGTCCGTGGCCACCGAGGTTGCGGTCGGTTCGCTCCGGCTGCGGAGTCCGGTCGTCGCGGCGTCGGGCACGTTCGGTCACGGTGACGAGGTGCTGCGCCTCGTCGACCCCGAACGGCTCGGGGCGATCACCGTCAAATCGCTGGCGGCGTTCGCGTGGGCGGGGAACCCCGCGCCGCGCGTGCACGCGGCCGGGGTCGGCGGCATGCTCAACTCGGTCGGGTTGCAGGGACCGGGCGTCACCGCGTGGGCGGCCGAAGAGTTGCCGGCGCTGCGTGCGTCGGGGGTGCCGGTGATCGTGTCGCTCTGGGGTCGCTCGGTCGACGACTTCGCGGCCGCCGCGACCCAGCTCCGATCGCACCTCGCCGGGGTGGCCGCCGTCGAACTCAACGTGAGTTGTCCCAACGTGGAGGACGCGGCGCGCATGTTCGCCCATTCGCCCTCGGCGACGGCCGCCGTCGTCGACGCGGTCGTCGGGCTCGACCTGGGTGTGCCCCTGCTCGCGAAGTTGTCGCCCAACACGTTCGAGGTCGTGGATGTCGCGCGCGCCGCGGTGGCCGCGGGTGCGGACGGCCTGACGTTGGTGAACACCCTGCTCGGGCTCGCGATCGACGCCGAGACCCGCACCACGCGCGTCGGTGGCGTGACCGGCGGGTACTCGGGTGCGCCGATCAAGCCCGTCGCGTTGCGCGTCGTGCACGACGTCGCCTCTGCGCTCCCGGGCGTTCCCATCATCGGGACCGGAGGTACCGGCACGGGCCTCGACGCCGTCGAGATGTTGATCGCCGGTGCGAGCGCCGTCGGTGTCGGCACCGTCAGTTTCCAGGAGCCGCGCGCCGTCAACCGGATCCACGACGAGGTCGCCCGTTGGTGCGCCGAGCATGGCGTCGCCAACGTCGCGGACCTCACCGCCACGCTGCAGATCCCGTCCCCGTGAGGAGTATCTCGTGAACACGACCATCGCCGCCCCGCCCGAAGTTCGGGACCGCTTGGCGCTGCCCCTCGACGTCGGCGACCTCGACGCCGCCCTGGCGATGGCGCGCACCGTCGCGCCCTGGTTCGGCATCGCCAAGGTCGGGTACGAGCTCTACGCCGAGGCCGGTCCGGTGGCCTTCGATCGTCTGCACGACCTCGGCCTCTCGGTGTTCTGCGACCTGAAGCTCCACGACATCCCGACGACGGTCGAACGCGGCGCCGCCGCGTTGACCCGGCACGGGGTCGAGTACCTGAACGCGCATGCCGCCGGTGGGCACGAGATGCTCACCGCGTTCGTGGCCGGTGCCCGGGCGGGTGCCGACGCGGCGGGGGTCGTCCCGCCCGTGACGCTCGCGGTGACGGTGCTCACCTCCGATCCGGATCCGAGCGCGTTCGCGGCGCGGCTCGAGCTCGCGGTGGCCGCCGGCTGCGACGGTGTCGTGTGCAGTGGGCAGGAACTCGCCCAGGTGCGGGCGGTCGGGCTCGGCTCGATGGTGCCCGGGATCCGGCCTGCCGGCGCCGCGGCGGACGATCAGGCGCGGGTCACGACCCCGGGCACGGCGATCGCCGCCGGGGCGAGTTGGTTGGTGATCGGGCGACCGGTGACGCGCGCCGCCGATCCGGCGGTCGCGGCTGCCGCGATCGCCGCCGAGGTCGAGGCGACGCTGAGCGCCGACTGACGTCGACCCGGAACCCACGCGCCTTCGCTGCCTATACTCGGCGCCGCCTGAAGCTGCCACGCGCTGTGACCCGTCCAGCGCCCTCGGAGGTCCTGTCGATGCCGCTCCCGCCCGCGCTCACCCCGGAGCAGCGTTCCGCTGCCCTCGAGAAAGCTGCGGAGGCGCGTCGAGTACGCGCCGAAATCAAGACCCGGCTCAAGTTGAACCGGCTCTCGCTCAAGGAACTCTTTGCCCAGAGCGACGCCGACGACATCGTCGCCAAGCTCAAGGTCGTGAGCGTGCTCGAGTCGCTCCCGGGCGTCGGCAAGGTGCGGGCGCGTCGGATCATGGCCGACCTGGAGATCAGCGAGAGTCGTCGCCTCCGGGGCCTCGGTTCGAAGCAACGCGCCGCGCTCCTGGCCGCGTTCGCCGGACAGTAGGAACGGCCCCCTGGCTGTCCTGCTGGTCCTGTCCGGACCTTCGGGGGTCGGGAAGGGCACCGTCGGACGGGCGCTGCTGGCCCGCGAGCCGAGGCTCGGGTGGTCGGTGTCGGCCACCACGCGCGATCCCCGTCCGGGCGAGGTGGACGGGGTCGACTACCGGTTCGTCTCCCGCGCCGATTTCGAACGGGACCGGGACGCCGGTGGATTCCTCGAATGGTTCGAGGTCTACGGGCAGCTGAAGGGGACACCGCGGGCGCCGGTCGAGGCCCGTCTCGCCGCCGGAGAGGACGTCCTGCTCGAAATCGACGTCCAGGGGGCCCTGGCGGTCAAGGAGCAGTACCCGGAGGCTCTCCTCGTGTTCCTCCGGGCTCCGACCTCGGAGGTCCAGGAGGCCCGGCTGCGAGAGCGGGGGAGCGACGATCCGGACCAGATCCGACGGCGGCTGGCCACCGCGACCGCCGAGGAGGCGTTGGCCGACCGCTTCGACGCCGTCGTGGTGAACGACGACGTGGACCGGGCGGTGGGCGAGGTCGCTGCTATCCTGTCGGAGCGCCGTCGGCGAGTTCCGCCCGACGGCCTTTCCTAGCTGTTCTGGAGTTCTTCACCATGGCCGATCGCCGCGCGTCCCTCACCGAGCCTCGCATCGAGCACCTGCTCGAGCGGGAGAACTCCAAGTTCACGCTGGTGACGCTCGCCTCCCGGCGCGCTCGTGAGATCAACGACTACTACAACCACCTCGGTGACGGGCTCGGCAAGATCGTGCCGCCGCAGGTGACCTCGGTGTCGCGCAAGCCGTTGTCGATCGCGCTCGAGGAGATCGAAGTCGGCAAGATCATCAAGGCCGACCTGCCCGAGATCGATCCGGAGGCCGAAGCGGCCGCGGCCGCCGACGCGGCCGCGCTCGCTGCCGAGATCCTCGACCCCGCCCCCGACGCCGGGTAGTCGTGT
>CAZJBJ010000187.1:0-5415 GCA_964544295.1 uncultured Bifidobacteriaceae bacterium | reverse complement strand
CTGTTCCCCTCTTGGCCCTGCGGGCCGGGCCGGTCGGGCCCCGCTCGGCCCACGCCACCGAGAGCGCACGTGTTCTGGGGCCTCGCTCACACGAAACTCACGCGTCGGGGACTTCCTGGTCGCGGAGACCGTGGGGGTCGATGACCTCACGGATGAGCGCGAGTTCGTCGGCCGTGGGCGCGCGGGTCTCGGGGACGTCCGACGGGACCACGAGTTCGAAACCGGTCGCGGCGACGACGTCGTCGACGGTCACTCCCGGGTGCACCGCGTGCAACCGCATGCGGTGATCGTCCGTCTCGAAGTCGAGGACGCCGAGATTGGTGACGACGTGATGGAGGTGATGGAACCGGCCGGCCGCGCCGAGCTTGGCGGCGCGGTCGTACCCGACGCCGGTGACGACGTCGACCCGGGGCACGAACAGACGCGGCGAGTGGTTCGGCAGGAAGTAACTCGTCGTGTTCTGGATCGTGTTCCCGGGCGCGCCCCGGAACCCGAGCAGCTGGGCCTTGGGTCGGTCCCAGTCCCCCACGAACGCGAAGTTCTGGTTGCCGTACATGTCGATCTGGCTGGCGCCCATGATGACGTGCCGACGACCCGACCACACCACGTCGAACATCGACCGGTACGGGTTCCAGGCCTCCACGACCTTGGCCTCGTCGGTGGGACCGACGGGATAGGGGCCGCCGATGAACAGTGCCTCACCGTCGGTCATGACCAGATCGGGCGCGAAGCTGGCGCGGGCCAGCCGGCCACCGATCATCGGCACCGTGCCGATCGGGTTGGCCAGGATCTCGCCCGCATCACGGAAGCATTCGGCCACCGCGACCACGCAGTACTCCGCCCGGGTAATGAGGTTGCTCGTCGTCTCAGTCATGAGTTGGTGGTGATCACCTTCCGGTATTCGTCGTGGCCGCCGCAGTCGAGGTACTTGGACTTCCAATCGGCCCACGCCTCGGGCGACTTCGCACTCGCGACGTAGGCCTTCTGGAACTCCTCGTCGCGCGGGTAGTCGGGCACACATTCGGTGAAGTGGGCGCCGTGAGGCGCCTCGACCACGCCGTCGGTCATCAACCGGTTGATCTTCAGCGACTGCACCGGGCCACCGGCCGCCAACTCCTCGGTGTCCACGATCCGTTCGACGCTCATGAAGCGACGTTCGGCGGCCATGCAGAACAGGTCGTCGAAGTACGGGTCGACGTTGAGATACTGGCCGTTGCCGCCGCGGTCACCGCGGTGCATGTGGATCAACGCGACGTCGAGGGGCAGCGCCGGCGCGGCGACCAACTCCTCGCCGTCGGCATACGGCGAGACGACCGTCTTGATCTCGGACTGTCGTTCCAGAAGGTCGGATCCGAGCCCGACCCTCGTCGGCAGGAACGGCACCCGCCATGCCGCGGCCTGGAGGCCGAGCAGGAACATGCCCTCGTCCATCTCCAACGTCGACACCGCGCCGGTCTGGCGGGCCGTGCGGAAATGGGGCTCCAACGCGATGGAGTCGAGCGAGCAGAACGCGTAGACGGCCTTGGCCACCTTGCCCGTCGCACACAACAACCCGAGATCCGGACCCCCGTAGGAGACGACGGTCAGATCCTTCACGTCGCTGCGAGCGAGCGCCCGGACCAGGCTCATCGGCTTGCGCCGTGAACCCCACCCGCCGATGCCGATCGTCATGCCGTCGCGGATCTCCGCGACCACATCATCCTCGGAGACGACCTTCGAACTCCGTACCACCTTCACTTCGAGGTGTCCGTGTCTCGCTTGGCGACGAAGGCGTCGCGGTGTTCGTCGGCCACACCCGAGAGGTTCAGCTCGAAGGTGAACCCCTGCTCGAAGCGGTAGGAACGCTTCACGTCGATCGGGTCGATGCCATTGAGGGACTCCTTCGCGGCCCGGATGACCGTCGGGCTCTTGATCGCGATGTCGGCGGCGATGCGCATGGCGGTGTCGCGAAGCTCGGCGGGAGGCACGACCTCGAGCACCGATCCGAAGTGGTGCAACTCCTGGGCGGTGATGGTGGCCGCGGTGTACACCATCGCCCGCATCCGGTGTTGCGGGACCAGCCGGGCGAGGTGGGTCGCCGCGCCCAACGCGCCGCGATCGACCTCCGGGAGGCCGAACGTGGCGTCGTCGGCCGCCACGACGATGTCGGCGTTGCCGACGAGCCCGACCCCGCCACCGAGACAGAACCCGTTGACCGCGGCGATCACCGGGACCGCACATTCGTAGACGGCGGCGAACGCGGCGAAGCACCCCCGGTTCGCGCCGATGAGGGCGTCGAAGCCCTCGGTGTTCTGCATCTCCTTGATGTCGACCCCGGCGTTGAACCCGCGGCCTTCGGCCCGCAACACCACCACGTGGACGGCCGGATCGTCGCCGAGCTCCCGGATGATCCGGGCGAGATCGAACCACCCGGCCACGGTGAGGGCGTTGACCGGCGGGTTGTCCATCACCACCTCGGCGATGCCGGCGGAGTCGACGGTACGGGTGATCGGCATGGGCGAGCCTCGAGAGATCTGGTCGAGAGTTTCCGACGGGTCGTCAGATCGAGGAAACTTATCGTCATGACACATCGGACGGACATGTCGGGCCGCGTCGCACTCGTCACCGGGGGTGGTCGCGGCATCGGGCGCGGGATCACCGAAGGCTTCCTGGCCACCGGGGCCGAGGTGGTCGTCTGCGGCCGGTCCGAGCCCGACACGCTCCCGGAAGTCGAGGGGCGGAGCGCCACCTTCATGAGTGCCGACGTCCGCGACCCCGACGCGGTCGACGCGCTCGTCACGGCCACCGTCGATCGGTTCGGTCGCCTCGACGTCCTCGTGAACAACGCGGGCGGTTCGCCACCGGCCGACACCGCGACCGCGTCGGCGAAGTTCTCCCGGTCGATCATCGAACTCAACCTGCTGGCACCACTCGTGTGCGCCCAACGGGCGAACGCCGTCATGCAGACCCAGGAATCCGGGGGTGTGATCGTCAACATCTCGAGCGTGAGTGCGTCGCGTCCGAATCCGACGGCGGCGGCGTACGGCGCCGCGAAGGCCGGCCTGGCGAACCTGACCGAGACCTTGGCCGTCGAGTTCGCCCCGAAGGTGCGGGTCAACGCGGTGAGTGCCGGCCTGATCCGTACCGAACAGGCGCACCTCTTCTACGGCGACGAGGACGGGATCGCGGCGGTCGGGGCGACGGTGCCGCTGGGCCGCATGGGGCTTCCTGCCGACATCGCCGACGCGTGCCTCTTCCTGTGCTCGGACGCGGCCGCGTACATCTCGGGGGCGAACCTCCTCGTCCACGGCGGCGGTGAGAAGCCGGCGTATCTCGACGCGGCGAATCGCTGATGCCCCGGCCTCCGTTCCTCCGCACGGCGCTCGCGCTCTCCCTCGTCGTCGTGGCGCTGAGTCCCTCACCGTCACCCGGCGCGGCGACGTCGACATCTCTGCGTCAGTTGGCGCGCCGCCAGCACATCCGCGTCGGTACTGCGATCGGCGTCCCGCAACTCGACACCGATCCGGAACACCTGACCGTCGCCGCACGTGAATACTCGAGCGTGACTCCCGAGAACGCGATGAAGTGGGACCAGATCCATCCCGAACGCGACCGCTACGACTTCGCCGCCGCCGACCGAACCGTTGCGTTCGCTCTGGCCAACAAGATGATGGTCCGCGGTCATACCTTGGTCTGGCACCAGCAGAATCCGGCCTGGCTCACCGACGGAATCTTCACCCGCGACGAGTTGATCCAGATTCTTCACGACCACATCGCCACCGTCGTCGGGCACTTTCGCGGCCGAGTCAAGCAATGGGACGTGGTCAACGAGGTCATCGACGGGGACGGCCGGCTGCGCGACAACCTCTGGCTGCGTGGCATCGGACCGGAGTACATCGGCATGGCGTTCGAGTTCGCGCACGAGGCCGACCCGAGAGCACGTCTCTCCATCAACGACTACCTCAGCGAGACGTTGACGCCGAAATCCGATGGGGTCTTCAACACCGCTCGCCTGCTGCGAGCACTCGGCGTCCCGGTACACGGGATCGGGATCCAGATGCACCGGTTCCTGGTGCTGTCAGAACCCGCGTCGGAGATCGAAGCCAATTTCCGACGCATCTCGGATGCCGGAATCGACGTGTACATCACGGAGATGGACGTTGCGATCCTGCTCCCCGCCGACGCGGAGGAGCTGGCGAACCAAGCGGTGGTCTACGCGGATGTCGTGACTGCGTGCCTGCACGTTCGCCGATGTCGGGGCATCACGACCTGGGGATTCACCGATCGCTACTCGTGGATCCCGAGCTTCTTTCCCGGCTTCGGAGCCGCGTTGCCGTTCGACGAGTCGCTCCGACCGAAGCCGGCCTACACCGCGATCGCACGTGCGTTGCACCACTGACCGGGATCACACTTGACACTTGGAAACCGAGCCGGGAGCATTCGCGGCATGACCCATCCCCTGGCCATGCTCACCGGGGAAGAGATCTCCGCCGCGAGTCGCATCGTGAGGGAATCCGAGCAATGGGTCGAAGGCTCGACCTTCGTCCACATCATCCTGGCGGAGCCGACCAAGGACGAAGTCGTCCGCGGCGAGGCCGGCGGGCGGGTCGACCGACGGGTCGAGGTGCAACTCGTCACCGGCCCCGAGATCGACGTCACCGAGATCGTGGTCTCGCTGACGAGCAACACCGTGCTGAGCTGGGATGTCGTCCCGGGCATGCGGCCGACCCTGCTCTTCGGGGAGGCGGCACATGCGATCTTCCGGACCAAGGAACACCCCGAGTACATCGCCGCACTCGCCCGTCGGGGCATCACCGACGTCGACAACGTCCAGATCGATCCGTGGCCGGCCGGCGCGTTCGGATACGAGGCCGAGCAGGGTCGGCGCATCGCCCGGTGCATCTCGTTCCTGCGCACCGACCCGCAGGACAACGGGTACGCCAGGCCGATCGAGGGGCTGATCGTCCACTTCGATCTCGGTCGCAAGGAGGTCATCGAGGTCATCGACCACGGGGTCGTCACGATGGCGACCCACCACGCGCGGTATTTCGCACCGGATTGCGAACCGCTGCGCACCGACCTCAGACCGATCGAGATCACCCAACCCGACGGGCCGAGCTTCACCGTCGACGGGAACCTCGTCCAGTGGCAGAAGTGGTCGATGCGCCTGACGTTCGACCCCTACGAGGGGCTGGTCCTCCACCAGATCACCTACCACGACGCCGGCAACGAACGGTCGATCCTGCATCGCGCGTCGATCACCGAGATGGTTGTCCCGTACGGCGATCCCTCCGAAGTCCAGGGGTTCAAGAACGCGTTCGACGTCGGTGAGTGGGGCCTCGGACGGATGACGCAATCACTCACCCTCGGCTGTGACTGCCTCGGCGAGATCCACTACTTCGATGCAACGCTCACCAAGGAAGACGGCGAGCCGTA
>CAZJBJ010000186.1:0-5474 GCA_964544295.1 uncultured Bifidobacteriaceae bacterium | reverse complement strand
GCGTCGACCTCGCGGTGCCGGCGGGCAAGGTCGTGGCCCTGCTCGGGCCGAACGGCGCGGGCAAGACCACCGCCCTCCGGGTCGCCGCCGGGTTGCACCCCGTACTCTCGGGCGACCTCATGATCGCCGGGCGACGGGTCAACGGCACGCCGCCCGAGGAACTCGCCCGTCGCGGGCTCTGCCTCATCCCCGAGGGCCGCGGGATCTTCCCGAACCTCAGCGTGCGCGAGAACCTGCGCATGATGACCTACTCCGGCACGTCGTTCTCCGATATCGAAGCCGAGGCGTACGCGAGGTTCCCGCGTCTGCAGGAACGTCGCCGCCAACTGGCCGGCACCCTCTCGGGCGGCGAACAGCAGATGCTGGCCATGGCGCGCGGCCTGGCGACCCGTCCCGCACTTCTGCTCCTCGACGAGTTGTCCATGGGTCTGGCGCCCATCATCGTCGAGGAGCTCTACGAGATCGTCGCCCAGGTCGCACGCGAGGGCGTGTCCATCCTCGTCGTCGAACAGTTCGCGAGCACGGTGCTCGGCGTCGCCGACATCGCCGCGGTCCTGGTCCACGGGCGCGTCGCCCGTATCGGCACCCCGGCCGAACTCGAGGACGAACTCTCCAAGGCGTATCTCGGCGGGTAGCCGGGCCACGCGCTAAACCATCGGAACCAATCACGAGTGAGGAAGCGATGATCGAACAGCCCGAGCGGGTCGACCAGTTCAAGAAGGACATCGCCGCCATGCAGGTTCGGGACCCCGCAGCCGGTCGCGACCGACTGTTCTCGCGCGGCGGCGCCACCCTGATGGTGATCGGCGTCATCGTCGCCATCGCCGGCTACGTCCAGTCGCACGGCACGACGAACTCTCTCGGCCAACGGGATGCGATCATCATCGCCCTCATCGGCGTCGTGATCGGTGTCGTCGGCTCCGCCCTGTTCCTGCGCGGCTCGATCGCCGGGTTCCTCCGGTTCTGGCTCGCCCGCCTGATCTACGAGCAGAAGGCCCAGACCGACCGCATCGTCGAGAAATGATCATCTTGCGTCGATAACCCCGCGGTTCGGCCGGGTTATCGACGCAAGTTCGTGAGGCGGGTCACGGCTTCCTCGAGGACGGCCCGCTGCTTGCAGAAGGTGAAGCGGATCAGCGGCGCACCGGCGACCTTGTCGTCGTAGAAGACGACGTTGGGTACCGCCACCACTCCGCACCGCTTCGGCAACGTCCGACAGAAGGCGAGCCCGTCGTCGACGCCGAGCGGCCGGATGTCGGCAGTGACGAAGTACGTCCCCTTCGGCGTGAAGACCTCGAAGCCCGCGTCGGCCAGTCCTGCCATCAGGAGATCACGACGCTGGGCGAGATCGACCGCGAAGTCGCGGTAGTAGTCGTCGGGGAGTTCGAGCGCGGTGACGATCGCGGGTTGGAACGGCGCGCCGTTCACGTACGTGAGGAACTGTTTCGCGGTGCGGACGGCGTCGAGCAGTTCCGGCGGCGCGCACACCCAACCGATCTTCCAACCGGTGAACGAGAACGTCTTGCCCGCCGACGAGATCGTGACCGTTCGATCCCGCATGCCCGGCAACGTGGCGAGCGGGATGTGCTCGGCGCCGTCGTAGGTCAGATGCTCGTAGACCTCGTCCGTGACCGCGATCAGGTCGTGGTCACGACACAGGGCGGCGATCGCGTCGAGCTCGGCACGGTCGAACACCTTGCCGGTCGGGTTGTGGGGCGAGTTCAGCAGGAGCAGGCGGGTGCGGTCGGTGATCGCGGCGCGGAGCTCGTCGATCGAGAAGGCGTAGTCCGGCGGGCGCAGGGTGACCACCCGGCGGTCGGCTCCGGCGATCGCGGCACTCGCGGCGTACGAGTCGTAGTACGGCTCGAACATCACGACCTCGTCGCCGGGCTCACAGAGCGCGATGAGCGCCGCGGCGATGGCTTCGGTCGCGCCGGCGGTCACGAGGACCTCGGTCGCCGGGTCGTACTCGAGGCCGTACCAGTGGCGCTGGTGCTCGGCGATCGCGGCCCGCAACTCGGGAATGCCGAGCCCCGGCGGGTACTGGTTCCGGCCCGCGCGGATGGCGGCGATCGCGGCGTCGGCCACGGCCGCCGGGCCGTCGGTGTCGGGGAAGCCCTGTCCGAGGTTGATCGAATCGGTCTCGACCGCGAGCGCCGACATCTCGGCGAAGATCGTGGTGCCGAAGCCGCGCAGTCGGCTCGTCAGTGCCGGCCGGGTCATCCGGCGTCTCTGGCCTTCCACCGACCGATCAACCGCACGCCGCTGCGCCACGCGAGAGTGAAGATCGACAACACGACGATTGCGACGAGTGAGAACGTCGAGAAGATCGGCCGGCCGGTGATCGCCCGCAGCGGTCCCCCGACGAGTACCGCGATCAGGACGGTGCCGAGCACTCGCGCCGTCCAGTCGTCGTCGAGCGTGTACACCCGCGTGACCAACCCGCCGACCACGAACCCGACCGCGAGCGGCCACCACACCGTGAGGTACCACACGATCCCACCGGACTCGTCGTGGTTCTCCTTGCCGAGGGCCACGAACACCAGCACGCAGATCCAGTCGGCGACGAGCGGTCCGACGCTGCGCCGATCGAACCGGGCCGCCGCCGGTTGCACCGCCTCGGTCATCCGACACCGCCGACGACCGACTTGGCCGGGTACTTCCCGAAGCTCCGGAAGTGCTGGCCGAGCCCGGCGGAGAACGCGTCGAGATACGGGAGCTTGCGGATCATGTACGAGTGCTGTTCCTTCGGGTCCAGGTACAGGTTGTACAGCCGTGAGTAGGTGTACTTCTGGGTGACGCCGGAGAAGCCGCCCGAGTTCTGGATGTCGCGGTCGTCGTCGCTCGTCGACGCCAACATCATCTTGTACTCACCGCAGCGCACCGCCGAGAACGTCGTCCCCAGCCAGTAGTACAGGTACTTGCGGTTCGACGGCGTGTCGTCGCCGAGGAGGAACGACGTCTGGTCCACCGCGTCGATGTACCGGTCGTCGGGCATGGCATCCATCGCTCCCGCGAGGTGCAACAGCGTCGGGAAGAAGTCCATCAGCGAGAAGATGCCGTCGGTCGCCTGGCCGGGTTCCACCATCCCCCGCCAGTACAGGACGCCCGGTACGCGTTGGCCGCCCTCCCACGTGCTGCCCTTGGCGGAGCGGAACGGCGAGTAGGCGCTGTCTGGCCAGGTCTCCATCTCGGGACCGTTGTCCGAGGTGATGAAGATCATCGTGTCGTCGAGCTGCCCCGAGTCCTCGAGCGTCTGCACGAGTCGTCCGACGATGTCGTCGAGTTCGACGATCGTGTCCTTGTAGGGGTGCTTCGACGGTGAGCTCCCGAGGAAGTCCGGGTGCGGGTAGTTGTCGAAGTGGGTACCGCGCGTGCAGTGGTAGAGGAACCACGGCCGCTCGTCGCCCGCCATCCGTTCGATGAACTCCTGGGAGTACGTGCACCACTTGTCGTCGAGCAACGAGAGGACCGGGATGGTGACCTCCTCGACTTCCTCGATCTCGCCGCCCTTCTCGGCGTGCACGAAGCATTTGTTGAACGGCGCGTTCTCCAGCCACTTGGTGCGTTCTTCGCTGTAGACGACTTCGGGGAAGAAGTAGGGGTCGCGCCACTCGGTGTACATGTCCGAGACCGAGAGGAAGCCGTAGAAGTCGTCGAAGCCGACGTGCTGGGGCTGAGACTCGACGTTCTCGCCCATGTGCCACTTGCCGACGGCCTGGGTCACGTACCCGGCGTCGTTGAGCAGTTGCGCGATCGTGACCTCGCCCTGGAGCCCACCCTGCTCGCCGTACATCGGTGGCCGCATGAGCCCGTGACGCATCGGGAGCCGACCGGTCATCAGCGACGCGCGGCTCGGCGTGCAGCTCGGCTCGGAGTAACAACTCGTCAGGAGCTTGCCGTCACGGGCGAGGCGGTCGATGTTCGGCGTCGGCGCGCCAACGGCTACTCCCCCGCCGTAGCAACCGAAGTCGCCCCACCCGACGTCGTCGAACACGACCATGAGGACGTTCGGGCGCCGGGTACGGGCCGCCAGTTTGGCGTCGACGGCGGCTTCGGCGTCGGGGAAGTGGAAGTGCGGTTCGAGGTGGTCGGCGTCCTGGACCGTCGCCGCGGTGATCGGATCGTGAGCCATGCGGGCATGGTGTCACACGGGTCCGGTCACCGCCCGGCGGAGCGAGCGGTGCCGTGGGCTGTCTCCTGCGCCAGCAGGGAACCCTGGGGTTGCTCGCGGTTGAGGAGCCAACGCTTCCACGGGAGGCCGCCGCCGAAGCCGGTGAGGGATCCGTCGGCCCCGATGACCCGATGGCACGGGACGACGATCGCGATCGGGTTCTGGCCGTTCGCCGCACCCACCGCGCGGGCCGCGCCCGGTCGATCCACGCGCTTCGCCAGCTCGCCGTAGGAGATCGTCTCGCCGTACGGAATCCGACACAGCTGATCCCAGACCTCGAGTTGGAACGGGGTGCCGCTCGGAGACAGCACCAGGTCGAACTCGGTGCGTTCGCCGGCGAAGTATTCGTCGAGTTGTCGGGTCACGGGCGCAAGAGCCTCGGCGTCCTCGACCCAGTCGGGCTCGATCGGCTGCGTGTCGTGCGCGAAGTGGAGCCGCACCAGGCGTCCGGCGTCATCGACCGCGAGCAGCAGGGGACCCTCCGGCCCGTCGAAGATCGTGTACTTCGTCATGGGTTCGCTCCTTCGGATGGATTCCGGCGCGCGCTGCGCCCGTCAGGGCGTGCAGCTCGTGTACGAGAACGGGGGGTGGGGGCAAGGGAGGCCCAGAGGTGGGCGTTGGCGTAGGCGCGCCAGGGTCGCCACCGTTCGGCGAGCGCGAGCGCGGCCTTCGGGGTGGACTCGACGCCCGCGGCGTCGAGCGCGTGGCGGACGCCGAGGTCCGTGGCGAGGAACGCGTCGGGATCGCCGACCGCGCGCATCAGTACGTATTCCGCCGTCCACGGGCCGATGCCGGGGAGCGCGACCAGCCGGGCGCGGAGCTCGTCGCGGTCCGCACCCGGGTCGATCGTGATCGCGCCGTCGGCGATCGCCGCCGCGGTGGCGCGCAGGGCGGCGGCGCGGGCGCGTGGCATCGGCAGGTCCTCGGGGGCGAGCTCCGCGAGCGCGGCGGCGTCCGGGAACCGGTGGGTGATCGGACCGTCGGGGACGTCGAGGGGCTTGCCGAACCGTTGCGTCAGCCTGGCCGCGATCGTGCGCGCACCGGCGACCGACACCTGCTGACCGATGATCGCCCGGGCGATGAGCTCCATCCCGTCGGGATGACCGGGGACCCGCAACCCTGGTCGCTTCCGCACCTCGCGGCCGAGGATCGGATCGCGACCGAGCGCGGCATTCACGCTCTCGGGATCGGCGTCGAGGTCGAAGAGTCTCCGGGTGCGGGCGACCGCGGACGTGAGGTCGCGCAGACCGTCGAGGCGGTAGGCCGCCATCACATGATCGGCCGCCGGCGTCACCCGCAT
>CAZJBJ010000185.1:0-5774 GCA_964544295.1 uncultured Bifidobacteriaceae bacterium | reverse complement strand
GGCGCCGTGTAAGTGTGCGACGGGTTCTGCACGGTGGCCGTGGCCCCGTCGCCGAAGTCCCACACCCAGCTCGTCGGGTGCTTGACGCTGGTGTCGGTGAAGTCGACGGCAAGCGGGTACTGCCCGTTCGTGGTCGACGCCGAGAATCCTGCGATCGGCACCTTTTCGGCCGCCTGGATCAGATTCTTCCGGGTCGACGTCACGCTGCCCTTGGAGTTCGTCACGGTCAGCGACACCGTGTAGTCGCCGGCGCTCGTGTAGGTGTGCGCCGGATTCGTGAGCGTCGACGTCGTGCCGTCGCCGAAGTCCCACGCCCACGACGTCGCGCCGCCCTGGCTGGTGTCGGTGAACTGGACCGGAAGCGGGAAGATCCCCGAAAGCGGCGTCGCGGTGAACGACGCGGTCGGCTGGACACTCAGGTCGTTGACGTCGAAGACGAACACTGCTCGCCGGAGCGGGTCGCCCGCGGTCCGTGAACCGCCGTCGGAGATGTAGAGCTGGTCGCCGATCACCTCGACGGCGCGCGGGTCGAGCACGCCGAACGACGTGAGGTCGAGCGTCCAGTTGGGGACGACCGTCCAGGAGGTGGTGTTGACCTTGGAGAGCTTGATGCTGTTCGGCGCGGGGCTCACTCCGGCGACGAACGTGGTGACGTAGAGCGAACCACCGTCGGGCGAGAACGCCATGCCACCGATGGCGGCGTCGATACCGCTGATGGTGATGTCGGGTCCGAGCGTGTTGGTCGCGTAGTCGTACGTCTTGAGCTTGGCGCCCTTGCCGAAGTACGTCCCCACCCCGGCGCGGTAGCCCGCACCCTTCGGGTCCGTGCCGGCGGGGAGTGCTTGGTAGGACTCGACCTGGAAGATCCCGCCGCCGTCGCGCACGAGACGGAAGACGGTCGGGTCGAGGCCGGTCGCGGTGCAGCAGTTGCGCGAGAACACGTAGAGCGCGTCGGTGGTCGGGTCGTAGGAGATGGCCGCGAACGAGTCGCTGCGGCTGGTACCGGCCGGCGCACCGACGCCACCGACGGGCAGCGCATTGGTGAAGTCGGCGGTCGGGATGACCCGACGCAGCGCGTCGGTCGTCGCGTCGACCTCGTAGGCCTTGGTGGCATCGACCAGCCAGAGCGCGTTCCCGGTCGGCACATAGGCCGAGCCCTCCTGCCCGGCAGCAGTGGTCGTCGTCCCCGCGAACGGGGCGGTGGTGTAGGCCCGGTTCAGCGAGAGCGACGGAATCCCTGCCGACAGACCTGCGCCGGCGCTGGTCGTGGCGAGGGTCGAAAAGCCGATGGCCGCGGTCAGGACCGCAGCAAATGCGCGACGTACCGTGAAGTTCACGGATCGCCTCCCCTGGTGATTGCCCGATTAAAGACGCAAAGTCTATGTTGCGTTTTTCATGAAAATTTGGGGAGTTCAGAGGTTTTCGGCGTTCACGGCCGAAATGGGCCACCGTGCCTATCGAGCTGGCCCCGGTGCTCCGACGCTCAACCAGCCGGCATCTCGCTCATCGAACCCGCCCATGGGACAACGCCACCCTCACGGCGGCCTGCAGCATCTACCCTCCGACGCTCATGGACCTCGGTCTGCCCCCGCCGGAGACGCGACCATCGGGCCGGGCCGCACCGGAGTACGACGCCGTCGTCGTCGGCGCCGGGCCGAACGGGCTGCTCGCCGGGATCACCCTCGCCCGGACGGGACGGCGGGTCCTGCTCCTCGAAGCCGCGCCGACGATCGGTGGCGGCCTCCGGTCGGCGGAACTCACCGAACCCGGGTTCGTGCACGACGTGTGCTCGACGGTGCAGGCGCTGGGCGTGGCGTCGCCGGGCTTCACCGATCTCGATCTCCCGTGGCTCGGGGTGGAGTGGTGTCATCCAGCCATCCCCTTCGCCCACCCGCTCGACGACGGCCGAGCTGCCCTCGCCCACCGCGACCTGCAGGCGACCGCGGCCACGTTCACCGATCGGGATCGCGCCCGGTACGAGCGGTTACTCGGCCCGATGGTGGACCGGGCGCGCGACCTCGTCGCAACGTTCCTCTCGCCCCTCTCGATGCCGACAGCACCGTTGCCCGCTGCTCAGTTCGGGCGGCACGCGATCCGCAGCGCCCAGGCCCTGGCCCGAGCCCGGTTCCACGGCGACGAACCCCGCGCCCTCCTCGGCGGCGCGGCCGCGCACGCCATCCAGCCGCTCGAATCCCCGGGCACCGCCGGCTACGGACTGTTCCTCACGCTGCTCGCGCACACGACGGGGTGGCCGGTCGTGCGCGGCGGGAGTCAGGTCCTCGCCGATGCGCTGGCGGCCCGGTTCACCAGCCTCGGCGGCGAGATCGTCACCGACCACGCCGTCGCCGACCTCGGACAGCTGCCCGACGCCCCGATCCGCATCCTCGACGTCACGCCCCGCCAGTTCCTCGCAATCGCCGGCACCCGACTCTCGGGCCGCTACCGGCGCGCGCTCGAACACTTCCGGTACGGGCCCGGTGTGTTCAAGGTCGACTGGGCGCTCGACGGGCCGATCCCGTGGACCAACTCCGACGTGCGCACGGCAGGGACCGTGCACGTCGGTGGCACCCTGGAGGAGATCGCGGCGGCGGAGGCGGCGGTGGCGGCGGGGGCGCATCCCGACCGGCCGTACGTGATCGTCGTGCAACCGACGGTGATGGACCCGAGCCGGGCCCCGAACGGCAAGACCGTCGGCTGGGCGTACTGCCATGTCCCGAACGGATCCACCGTGGACCAGACCACAGCCATCGAGACCCAGATCGAACGGTTCGCGCCGGGCTTCCGCGATCTCGTGCGCTCGCGCCACACGACGAACACGGCCGCGCTGGAGCTGCACAACGCCAACTACGTGGGCGGCGACATCAACGGCGGCGCGGGCGACCTGCGTCAACTGTTCACCCGACCGGTCCCGTCGCTCCACCCCTGGGCAACACCGCTGCGCGGCGTCTACCTCTGCTCCTCGTCCACCCCGCCCGGCGGTGGCGTGCACGGGATGGGGGGCGTCCACGCCGCCCGCCTCGCCCTCCGACGTGACCGATAGCACGGTGTCGTCCCGGCGGGACTCCCGTAGCGTGCATGCGGCTCAGACCCCCGGGAGGCACCAACCGTGCGACGGCTCGCGCAGACCTGTTATCGACACCGACGGGCGGTACTCGCGGTCTGGTTGATCCTGCTCGTCGGGCTCTCGGTCCTGGCTTCGACGGCGGGCGGCGTCTTCAAGGTCGAGTTCGGCCTCCCCGGATCCGAAAGCGAGCGCGCATTCACGATCCTCAAGGAGGACGGCTTCCAACAACGCGCCGGGGTGCAGGCGAAGATCGTCTTCCGCGACGCGCGCGGCGTGCGCGACCCGGCCGTCGAGCAAGCGATGCGGGGACTCTTCGACCGCGTCGAGACCGGGGTGTCCGGTACCGAGATCGTCAGCCCGTACGACAACGAACGACAGATCTCCCGCAACGGCACGATCGCATACGCCGAGCTCAACTTCCGCGACCGCAACACCGCGTCGTACCAGACCGCCGCCGAGGAGATCCGCGCCTTGCGCGACGACGTGAACGTGCCCGGCCTCGAGATCGAACTCGGCAGTGCGATCTTCAAACAGGACGCGTTCGGGAGCGAGGCCGTCGGCCTGATCCTGGCGATGATCATCCTGCTGGTCGCGTTCGGCTCGGTCCTCGCCATGGGGTTGCCCATCGCCACCGCGCTGATCGGTATCGGTTGTGGCGTCGGCACCGTGAAACTCGTCGCCAACGTGTTCAACATGCCCGACTTCACGACCCAGGCCGTCCTGATGATCTCCATCGGCGTGGGCATCGACTACGCGCTCTTCATCGTGACGCGGTACCGGGAGACACTCGATCAGGGCCACGATCCCGAGACGGCCGTCGTCACCGCGCTCGATACCGCGGGCCGCGCGGTGTTGTTCGCCGGCTCGACGGTGGTGATCGCGTTGTTGGGACTGCTGATCCTCAACACCGAGACGTTCCGCGGCGTCGCGATCGGCACGACCATCGGCGTCCTGCTGACCATGCTGGCGTCGGTCACGCTGCTACCCGCACTGCTCGGGTTCGTCGGCCGCAACATCGACCGTTTCGGCCTTCCCCACCGGAACCGCACCGACGACGGGCCGAGCTTCTGGCACCGGTGGTCGCGGGTCATCCAACGGAGGCCGTGGCCGGCGTTCGTGGGCGCCACGCTCGTCCTGCTGCTCATCGCCGCGCCGGTGTTCTCGATGCGGCTCGGCTTCGGCGACGACGGCAACGCCCCCGACGCGTCGACCACCCGCAAGGCCTACGACCTGCTCGCCACCGGGTTCGGGCCCGGCTTCAACGGCCCACTCCTGATCGCGGCAAAGACCCCGGGGGGAAGTGCCGATCTCGCCCGCCTGGAACAGTTGGGTGAGCGCCTGCGCACGCTCCCCGGCGTCCAGTTCGTCACGCCGGCGCTGCCGAACCAGGCCGGCACGGCCGCGATCATGCAGGTCGTGCCGACGACGGCACCCCAGGACGCCGCCACCGACGAACTGGTCAGCCGACTCCGGGACGACGTGATTCCCGCGGCGATGGGCCCGGCCGCCCGCGATGTCGCGGTCGGCGGCTTCGCGGGAACGGTCGCCGACTTCGCCGCCTACACGACCCGCATGCTGCCGGTCGTCATCGGTCTCGTCCTGATCATGTCGTTCGTGCTGTTGATGATCGTGTTCCGCAGCCTGCTCGTCCCGCTCAAGGCCGTGATCATGAACCTGCTGTCCGTGGGCGCGGCGTACGGCGTGATGGTGGCGATCTTCCAGTGGGGGTGGGGCGCCGACCTCATCGGCGTCGGCAAGTCCGGACCCATCGAGGCGTGGGGCCCCCTGATGTTGTTCGCGGTCGTGTTCGGTCTGTCGATGGACTACGAGGTGTTCCTGCTCTCACGCATCAAGGAGGAGTACGACCGCACCGGCGACAACGCGACGGCCGTGGCCGACGGGCTCGCGGCTACCGCCCGGGTCATCACCGCCGCCGCCGCGATCATGGTCTGCGTGTTCGGCGCGTTCGCCCTCGGACCCGATCGCGCCCTGAAGATGTTCGGCATCGGCATGGCCACCGCGGTGTTCGTCGACGCGACGATCGTCCGTCTGATCCTGGTCCCCGCCACGATGGAGCTCCTCGGCGATCGGAACTGGTGGATCCCGGCCTGGTTGGACCGCATCCTGCCGCGGGTCCACATCGAGGGGCACCCGGATCTCGACGCCGAACTCGCCCACCTCGACGTCGCACCGGCGACCGTCAGCTCGGACTGAACCTCAGCCGGACGCCGCCTCGAACGGCGGCAGACCGAGCCGGGCCCGGACGTCGGGACGGCGGAGCGGCGGATCCGACTTCGGCGGTTGTCGGCGGGCCGGGAGGTCGGCGAGGAGGTGCTCACTGATGTGCGCGATCCGCAGCGCCGCATCCTCCATGGCGGCGGCGACGTCGCCCTTGGGCTTCGCGACGCCACTGATCTTGCGGACGAACTGACGGGCGGCGGCCTCGACCTCTTCCCGCGTCGCCGGTGGTTCCAGGCCTCGGAGTTCCGTGATGTTTCTGCACATGGCCCGCCAGCGTAGGACCACGTACTCCGCGCCCGCCGCTACAGTCCCCGCCCCGAGACGTCTGGAGTCCCATGCGCATTCGATCCTGTGCACCGTGGTGTTCGCTCGCCACGATCGTCGCGGCCGCCGTGCTGGCGCTGAGTGGGTGCGGTTCGGACGCGCCCGACGCGGCGCGCCGATCCCCGAAGCCGACCGCCACGTCGAA
>CAZJBJ010000184.1:0-5832 GCA_964544295.1 uncultured Bifidobacteriaceae bacterium | reverse complement strand
GCCGAGGTAGGGCCGATCGGCGGCCGGAGTCAGCATGACGATCGCGATCCACCAACCGGCGCTCACCACCATCGCACCGAACATCACGAAGCCCTGGCGGACGCGTCGCCCGAAGGAACCGGGTGCCGCCACCAGGTAGGCCAGACCGAAACCCGGGATCACGAGGAACGCCTGCAGTTCCTTGGCGAGGAACGCGACGCCGAGGGCCACA
This sequence comes from uncultured Bifidobacteriaceae bacterium, assembly GCA_964544295.1. Taxonomy (GTDB): domain Bacteria; phylum Actinomycetota; class Acidimicrobiia; order IMCC26256; family JAENVU01; genus JAENVU01. Next base: position 5,621 of record CAZJBJ010000184.1, on the reverse strand, counting down.
CCGGTGAGGACGACCCAGCGAGTCCGGTCGGCCTCGATGGCCCGCGTGAGGAAGTAGGCCGCGGCCACGAGGGTCAGGACCAGCAACGCGTCCGGGTTGTTGTAGCGGAACATGAGGGTGGCGACGGGGGTGGTCGCCAACACCGCGCCGGCGAGCAACCCGGCGGCCGGTCCGAACCAGCGACGCACCGTGAGGTACAGCAGGCCCACTGCGGCGACGCCTTCGAGTGCCTGCGGGGCCAGGATGCTCCACGAGTTCACCCCGAAGATCCGGGCGGTGACCACCGCCGGCCAGAGGCTGGCCGGGGTCTTGTCGACGGTGATGAAGTTCGACGCGTCCGACGAGCCGAAGAAGAACGCCTTCCAGCTCTTCGTCCCGGCCTGCACCGCGGCGGCGTAGTACGAGTTGCCCCACCCGGACGCGCTCAGACCCCACAGGTACAGGACCGCGGTCGACGCGAGCAGCAGCAGCAGCGTCGGGCGGACCCATCGGGGGTCGTCGGAAGGACCCCGCCACCATTGGCCGGTCCGCGTCGCGCGTGCAGTCGTGGGTTCCGGGCTCGCGGCGGGGAGCGCGGTGGTCGACGGTGGGTCGAGGACGTGCTGCATCAGGCGATCCGATCGTGAGTGTGGGCGAGGGTCAGGAATCGGGCCGCGCTGGCCAGCGCCCACGTGAGCGAGAGCGCGACCATCTCGGCGACGATGCCGCCGCCGGCCGCATGAACACTGACGAGCGCCGTCGTCGTGAACAGCAACGCCGCCGCGAGCACGCCGATCGCCGGGAGCCATCTCGGCGAGGAACGCCGCCACGTGAACCGTGCGTTGAGCCACGTGTTGGCCGCGAACAGCGCGCTGACCGCGACCAGGTTGGCGGCGATGGCGCCGATCCCGGGGCGCAGCAGGAGGAACAACACCAGCGACGCGATAGTGCTCGCGGTGCCGATCGCGCCGAAGGTCACCAGCCGCCGCCCGAAGTCGTCGCGGGGTGGGGGATGCGACCCGTGCAGGTCGACGCGCCCGCCGCCGGTGATGAAGCGGCGGGCCACCCGCAGCGCGCCACGCACGTCGGCCACTGCGGTGGCGCGGATGTCGACGCGGCTGTCGGGGTCGTCGGTCCAGTCGACGGGCACCTGATGGATGCGCACGCCGTTGTGTTCGGCGAGCAGGAGGAGTTCGGTATCGAAGAACCAGGCGTCGTCCTCGATGGCGTCGAGGAGTTCACGGGCGACGTCGGCCCGCATCGCCTTGAACCCGCACTGCATGTCGCGGATCTGGGTCGCGAACAACGCTCGCAGGCCGAGGTTGTACGCCCGCGAGATCAGTTCACGCTTCGGGCCCCGCGCGACGCGCGCGCCGGCGGAGAGTCGGGAACCGATCGCGACCTCCGAGTGATCGGACACGAGTGGCGCCACCAGGGGAAGGAGTGCGTCCAGATCCGTCGAGAGGTCGATGTCCATGTAGGCCACCACCGGGCTGGCACTGGTGCTCCAGGCGTGCCGGAGCGCCAAGCCCCGACCCTTGCGGGCGAGGCGACACACGCGGACGTCGGGCAGGGTCCGGGCCAGTTCGTCCGCGATGGTGCCGGTGGCGTCGGTCGACGCGTTGTCGACGATGGTGATCGTCCAGCTGAGTGGGAAGTGCGTGCTGAGGTAGTCGTGGAGTCGCGCCACACTGGCGGTGAGGATCGCTTCTTCGTTGAAGACCGGCAGTGCGATGTCCAGGGTCGCGGGGGCGGCCGTGGCAGGGCGTTCGGTACGGTCGGCAGTGGCGAGCGCGGTGTCCATGCGGCGCATCGTGGCCGTCGTGTTCAAGAGTTGTGTGAGAGCCACCCGAGACGGCGGGAAGAAAATGTGACGGCTGGCGTCGGCCCCCGTTTCAGCGGGGGTCGTCACTAGGCTGAGGGTCCCCCGATCCGCATGGAGTGTGTGTCCCATGACCGTGTCCGCGCCCGCTACCAGCGCCATCGCCGCGAAAGCCGTCGGTGCGTCCAAGATCTACGGCGAGGGCGAAGCCGAAGTCCGGGCGCTCGACAACATCTCGGTGGACTTCTCGTCCCGCCAGTTCACCGCCATCATGGGCCCGTCGGGCTCGGGCAAGTCGACGCTGCTGCACTGCCTGGCCGGGCTCGACCGGGTCACCAGCGGTCAGGTCTTCATCGGCCCGGTCGAGATCAGCGCGTCGACCGAGAAGCAACTCACGCTGATCCGCCGGGACCGGATCGGGTTCATCTTCCAATCGTTCAACCTGATCCCCACGCTCAACGCGGCGGAGAACATCACCCTGCCGATGGCCTTGGCGGGCAAGAAGCCCGATCAGGCGTGGATGGATTCCATCGTCAAGACCCTGCGGATCGGTGATCGGCTCACCCACCGGCCGAGCGAACTCTCCGGCGGTCAGCAGCAGCGGGTCGCGGTGGCGCGCGCGCTGGTCTCGCGTCCGGATCTGATCTTCGCCGACGAACCGACCGGGAACCTCGACTCGCGGGCGAGCGCGGAGATCCTCACGTTCATGCGCGCCGCGGTCGACGACCTCGGCCAGACGATCGTGATGGTGACCCACGACCCGAGTGCGGCGAGCTATGCCGATCGCGTCGTGTTCCTGGCCGACGGCAAGATCGTGGACGAGATGCTCGAACCCACCTCCGAGGGTGTCCTGGATCGGCTCAAGCAGTTCGGCGCCTGACATGTGGAAGGTCACCTGGCGCGGTCTCGCCGCGCACAAGTTGCGGTTCCTCCTCACCGCGATCTCGGTCGTCCTCGGCGTCGCGTTCGTCTCCGGCACGCTCGTGTTCACCGACACGGTGCGTAAGTCCTTCGACGAACTGTTTGCCAGCGTCTACGACGGCACCGATGCCTACGTGCGCAGCACCAACGTGCTCGAGTCGGATTTCGGTCCGGCCCAACGGGAGCGCATCTCCGACGCGCTCGTACCCCAGGTGCAGGGCGTCGACGGCGTCCGGGCGGCCGAGGGCCAACTCCAGGTCCAGCGGGCCCAGTACCTGGACCGCAAGGGTGAACCCATCGGGGATCCCGGCAACGGCAGCCCGGCGTTCGGGTTCAACTGGCAGACCGTCAAAGCCCTGAATCCGTACACACTCGTGCCCTACCGGGGTGAGACGTCGCGCGCGCCGACCGCACCGAACGAGGTCGTCATGGACCTCGGCACCGCGAAGGAGGCCGGGTTCCGGATCGGCGACACGGTCACGATCCTGTTCACGAGCGAGAAGCTTCCCCGCGACGAGTTCACCGTCGTCGGCGTCACCAAGTTCGGTGATGCCGATCGGCCCCTCGGCGCGACGATCGCGTTGTTCACCCTGGCCGAGACCCAGCGCGTCAACGGCACGCCGGGCGAACTCGACGGCGTGTTGGCCACGTCGGACCCGGGCATCTCACAGGGCGAACTCGTGTCGCGCATCGGCAAGGTGATCACCGACAAGGACGTTCAGGTCATCACCGGCGACAAGCTGATCAAGGAACGTCAGAGTCAGATTCAGAAGAACCTGAGCTTCTTCACCACGTTCCTCCTGATCTTCGCGGGCATCGCCCTGTTCGTCGGGTCGTTCATCATCGTGAACACGTTCTCGATCGTCATCACCCAGCGCACGCGCGAACTGGCGCTGTTGCGGGCGCTCGGCGCCGCGGGCCGTCAGGTGCGCAGTTCGGTGCTAGCCGAGGCCGCCCTCGTGGGCCTGTTCTCGTCGATTCTCGGCGTCGGGTTGGGGATCGCGCTCGCGCTCGGGCTGCGGGCGTTGCTCGGCGCGCTGGGGCTCGACGTGCCGTCGACGGATCTCGTGGTGAAGCCGGCCACGATCGTGATCGCCCTGGTACTGGGGGTGGTCGTGACCTTCGCCGCCGCGATCCTCCCGGCCCGGCGGGCCGCGCGCATCGCACCCATGGAGGCGTTGCGCGCCTCGGCGACGGAGTCGCGTCAGCTGGGTCGGCGCACGCTGATCGGTCTCGGCGTGCTCGTCGTGGGTATCGGTGTCCTCGTGGTCGGACTCTTCGCCGGCGGCGGCGTCTCGGCGGTGGGTGCCGGCGTGGTCGGCACGTTCATCGGCGTCTCGATCCTCGCCCCGGTCATCGCCCGTCCGGTCGGGCGAGTGCTGGGCGCGCCGCTGCCCCGTCTCCGCGGGATGCCGGGCACGCTCGCCCGGGAGAACGCCGTGCGCAACCCGCGCCGCACCGCGTCGACCGCCGCCGCCCTGATGATCGGGGTGGCGCTCGTCGGGCTGATCTTCATCTTCGCGGGATCGATCAAGGCGTCGCTCAGCGGCCAGATCGATCGCGCGTTCAAGGCCGATCTCGTGGTCTTGTCCGGCACCGGGCCCGGCTCGAGTTTCAGCCCCGCCGTCGGCGAAGCCGTGGCCCAGGTCCCGGGCGTCGAACTGGCCAGTCCGCTCCGCTTCGGTCCGTTCGAGGCCGACGGCAAGGGGTCGTTCCTCGTCGCGTCGGACCCGGCCACGCTCGACCGGATCTTCGACATCGACCCCCGGCAGGGCGACATCACCAAGCTCGGTCCGAACCAGATCGCGGTGTCGAAGAAGGTCTTCGACGACAACGGTTGGCAACTCGGCCAGGAGATCCCCACCAAGTTCCCGGTCGGCGGCAACCAGAAGATGACGATCGGCGCGGTGTACGGCTTCGGCCAGCGCGAAGGCCTGTCCGACTACTTCCTGTCGTTGGCCGCGTTCGACAAGCGCTTCACCGAAATCGCCGACAACCAGCTGTACATCAGTCTCGAGCCGGGGGTGAAGGCCAAGGAGGTGACGCCCGCGATCGAGAAGGTCCTGAAGGAGTTCCCCGGGACCGAGCTGAAGGACCAGAGCGGGCTGAAGGAACAGTTCGAGAGCCAGATCGACCAGCTCCTCGGGCTCATCTTCGCCCTGCTCTTCCTGGCGATCGTCATCGCCCTCCTGGGCATCATGAACACGTTGATGCTCTCCATCGTCGAGCGCACCCGCGAGATCGGGCTGCTTCGCGCCGTCGGGATGACGCGCCGTCAGGTCCGTACGGCAGTGCGGTGGGAGTCGATCATCGTGGCCGTCTTCGGCGCGCTGCTCGGCGTGTCGCTCGGCATCTTCTTCGGGTGGGCGATGGTCCGGGCGCTGCGAGACCAGGGCTTCACCGACTTCGTCGTGCCGGTCGGTCAGTTGGTCACAGTCGTGATCGTGGCCGCGATCGCCGGCGTGGTCACCGCCGCCTACCCGGCCCGGCGCGCCGCCCGCTTCGACGTCCTCGACGCCATCTCCACCGAGTAGCGGTCACTCGTCGTACGGGCTCCAGGTCACGACGGCGTTCGTGAGCGAGTCGATGACGAGTTCGAGGAAGCGCCCGGTGTCGACCGCATCCTTCCCGTGAACGATCGATGCCAGCCCCACCGCTTCGTCGTGAAGCCTGGCAGCGAGAACGCCATCCCCGCGTTCGGTGGCGGCGACGAGGCGGGCGAGCGTGCCCCGATAGAGGCGACGATTGGCGACGTCGCGCTCCGCCGCGGCCTGCTCGCCAGAGGCGCGTGCCCGTTCCAGAGCGGCGGTCTCCGCGCGTCTCGAGCGCTCGGCCTCGAATGCGAGTCGCGAGATTCCGATCACCGCCACCAGCAGCCCGAGCATCACGCCCGCCAGTG
>CAZJBJ010000183.1:0-5861 GCA_964544295.1 uncultured Bifidobacteriaceae bacterium | reverse complement strand
TGAGGCGGCAACGATCGCAGTCGTGCCGCCGACCGACCCCGCGGTGTGCACCCGGAACATCGGCTTGCCGACCGCACCGAGCGCGTCGCTCAGGTACAGCTCCGGCTTCATGACCCCCTCGAAGAGGTCGGGCGCCTTGCCGAGCACGATGGCGTCGACATCTGCGAGGGTCATGTGCGCGTCGTCGAGGGCGCGGAAGACCGCCTCGCGCACGAGACCGCCGAAGGACACGTCGAGCCGGCGGGACTTGTGATGGGTCTGGCCGATGCCGACGATCGCGCAGGGTTCCGTACTCATGACCCACCCTCCAACACACAGACGAGGTTCTGTTGCAACGCCGGACCCGACGTGGAATGCGCCAGGGCCCGGTTGCCGCCGCCGAAGATGTAGTCGGCAGCGTGACCGATCCGGCAGAGCCCGGTGGCCATGATCGGGTTGGCCTTGAGCGCGCCGCCCGAGGCGTTGACCACGACGTCGTCGCCGAGTTCGAGGACGTGCCGCAGCAACAGCTCTTCGTGGGTGAACGCGGCCTGGAGTTCCGCGACCTCCACTGGGCCGTCGCCCAGGCCGGCCGCGGCCGCCGCGATGCGCGTCGACGGTGAATCGGCGAGCGACCGGAACGACGGGTTGTGACACTCGGTCCGGTGATCGAACCCGGTGATGTACGCCGGGCGCTCCACGAGTTCGCGGGCGCGGTCGCCGCGGGCGAGCACCATGGCCGCGGCACCGTCGGTGATCGGCGGCACGTCGTGCTTGCGCAACGGCGCCCGCAGGTACTCGTCGGCGAGCAGGGCGTCGACGTCGCCGGTCCCCCGGGACCGCACCGCCACCTCGGCCATGGCGCGTTCGGACGCGATCCCCGCGTCGATGACCGCCCGGGCCTGGAGTGCCGCGAACGTCAGCGGATCGACGCCCAGAGGGGCCAGGAAGTAGGGATCCATCTCCATCGGATAGATCAACGCCGGATCCCCCGTCGAGGATCGACCCGATCCGGTGACGACCGCAATGTCGATGTCGCCTTCCTGCAACCGCAACCACGCTTCGTACAACGCCCACGCGCCGTCCATCTCGACGTGCGAGTCGCGCTTGGGCGGCCACGCGCCGATCGCGTCGAGGTTCGACACGAACGAGAACGCCTGACCGGTGATGTAGTCACAACTGCCGAGACAGGTGAAGTCGACGTCGGCCCGGGTGAGCCCGAGCGGCGTGATCGCATCGGTGATCACGTCGAGCAGCATCTGGGTCTCGGAGTGATCGGTACGCCGCACGAGCGGCGTGTGCGCCCAGCCGACCACCGCGATGTCGCGTGAGGTGCCCATCAGAAGATCCGGTTCACGAGATCGGGGTCGTCGACGTCGGGTTCGCCGTTGGCCATCCATCCCAGCAACGCACCGGCGGAACCGCCCATGCCTCCCCCTTCGTCGATCTCCTCGGCGGGCGACGCGAAGATCGCCGACACCCGTTGGCCGACGTGGACCTCGTCGGCCGGCAACTCGATCACCGGCTGGTACGGCAGGACCACGTCGGTACCGTCGAGCAGGACGAACGCCCGCACGAACGGCTCGGTCTCGGTCTGGCCGGGATACTGCACCGGGCTCACGATCGCGAAGTTGGTGATCGTGCCCACGTGCGGCAGGTCGACCTCGTTCGCCTCGCCGAGCGCGACCGCGTCGATCGGGCAGTAGCCGCGCCCGCCGGTGTAGACGCGCGAGCACACCGGGCACTCATGGCCGAGCAACCGTTGTTCGAGCGACGCCTCCACGACCCGGTCGGCCGCGGCCGGGACCGGGTTCCGGTAGGTGATCGACGCCGCGTAATCCATGCGGATGACCGGTTCCGCGCTCGGCCCGGCGTCGTGGCCCTCGACTTCGGGTTCCTCACCGGGCACGAAACACACGATGTCGGTGATCGCACCCACCCGCGTGCCACGCCAGCGCGGTGCGACGCGCGCACCGTCAGTCAGCGCGTCGATGGTGCCGCAGTCGACGGCATGGAGCAGGGGCGTGGTCGCGCCGTCGAGCCGGATGAACGCGAACGCGAACGGGTGGTCGAGCGGATGCTGTTCCGACGGTACCGGCACCCAGGTGAAGGACTCGACCGTGCCGGCCGGCCCGACCTCGACCAGGTCGTGCGGCAACTCCTCGCCGGTCGTGGGGTCCCACTCCATCGGGGGCACGATGACCGCGTCACCGTGGCGGGTCCCGAGGATCCGCCGCTCGGTGAGCGCCGTCATGAACGGCCCGAGCACCGGGCCGAGGGACCGTTTGTAGGGGAACGTGATCGTGCTCTCGACGAAGCGCGTGTCTCTCATCCGGGAGAACGTAGAACATGTCAAGACTCAGCGTTGCGGAGACGTCACTCAGGGGAACCCTGCACGCCAGACCCTGAGCGGACCAAAGCCTTTTCCCTACCCGTGGGCTCGGGCACGCGAGCGGTCGCGAGGTCAGGGATGCAGGGGGTCTCCCACCACCGGGAGGGTCCGCTGCGTGATCTGGTGCCGGCTTCTTGGTTCGGATCCCGTCACCGGTTGTGGGTCCCATGCCGCACCCGCATCAGAGTCCAGCGGCGAGGCCAAGCCCCAAGAGGACGACTCCAGCTATGGACGAGCAGCGGAAGAGAACAACCTTGCTAGGTTCCGGCACAACGTCGCGGCCACGGCCTCGGTACTCCCTTGTCGGTCGGATCCGAAAGAACTCACGGAACCACAACCCACTCAGGGCTTCAAATAGTAAGCCCATCGCGGCGAGGCTTACTCCGGCAGCGATCATCAGCAGTCGCTGAGTGCGTCTGTCAGCTCATTGACACCCCAGACGAACCCAGATCCTCCGAACGACAGAACGAGGTTGAGGGCTGCGGTATTGCGGAGCCGCGTGATTCGCGCCGTGTGCGCCCCGGCGACGAGATGATCGGCCCAGCCAGTTGAGCTAACAGTAGCCCCTCCGATAGCGACGACAGCGTTGAGAGACTCCAAGCCGCACGCAACGCCGAATCCCTTTTCCGAACAGATCTTCCCTGCGTGAAGGGAATAGAAACCGCTGCTCGCCCACGATGCGGCCGCGCCCACACCACATCCCGGGGCGAAACCCAATGCACACGTTCCGTAACCGACGACCGCAACACCGGAGGCAATCTCGCCAAGACCTTTTGAGTGTTCGTACACCTGGTGTACAACCGCTCCGCCCGTGGCATCCCACGCATCTTCAACGTCGCTCCAGCTGAGCAGTCCGGACGGGTCTGACCCATTCAGCGGGCCGCCCGCGACATATCCATAAGCCGACCTCGTTGCGCCGACGAGCGGGTCCCGCGTCAGGAACTGTCCGGTCGCGGGGTCGTAGAAGCGGGCGCGGAGATATTGGAGCCCGGTCTCGGTGTCGGTGTATTGGCCGGCGTAACCGAGGGGTGTCGTCGCGGTCCCGGTCGACGTCGTGGGTTTGCCGTAGGCGTTGAAGCTCGTCGTGCCGATGACCGTCCCGGTCTGGTCGGTGAGGAGACGGGTCGAGCCGATCTGGTCGTGGTGGTAGTAGCGGGCCGCGCCGCTGGGTTGCACGTCTTCGATCGGCAGACCGTCCGGCCCGTAGACATACCGCGTGACGTTGCCGCTCGTGGTTTCCGCGATGAGCATCGGCAGCCCGCCATGCTGGTCCCACGTGTAGGCAGTGATGGTCCCATCGGGCGCCGTCTTCTTCGTGCGAAGACCGTCACCGTTGTAGGTGTAGGTCCAGGTCTTGGTCGCTTGTTCCTGCCAGCCGACTACGTCGACGATCACATCACGGTTCGCCGTCGTGTTGTTCTTCACAACGATCTTGCCGTCAGCATCGACCGGGACGATCGCACCATTCGAAATCGTCTCGGCAGCCGCGAACTGCGCGGTCGGGTTCGGCGTACCGGCGGTGTTCCCCACCGCGACGTTCCCCGCTGCCGATCCGGTGACGTTCACGGCAGTGACCACGACACTCACTGCCTTCACCCCTGTAGTCGGGATCCCGGCCGCCCCGGTGGCCTGAACGGAGAGTTGTGCGTTCCCGGCGAGCGTCGCGCACGACGGCGTACAGGTACCGACCGGTGAACTCCCCGTCTTGAGGAGCCGCGTCGGAGCCTGCACCACATTCAGGGTGCCTGATGCGACCGGGACCGCCGTGTAATAGCCAAGGACCCGGACTGTGTACGTGAAGAGTGTCGCGATGGTGGTCACGCCGAGCCGTTCGGCGATCGCGACGACGGAAGCGTCGACGATCCCGAGGCCCAGGTCGGCATAGTGGTCGATCAACTCGACGATGCGGTCGAGGTCGGCGTCGATGAGTTCGACGCGAGTGAGTTCGCCTTGATGGATGGCACGCAGGAACGCTGCTTCGGATGCTGGCCCAAGTCGGGTTTCGATCATCCATGCCGCTTCAGTCATCACGGTGGTCGGCACCAACAACTCGTCGGCGGGATGGAGAGCGAGGAGATGATCCGATGCTTCGTGGTCGGGATCGTCGCTGTCGGCGACGGCGTAGAGAACGCCAGTGTCAACGACGATCACACGTCTCGCGCGGTCTTGTCGGCGAAGTGCTCCGCGATGATCTCTCGGTGGCGTCGACCGACCGGTTCAGTGGTTCCCGACGCGCCGATACCGGCGAAGCTCAAACGGTGGGCGCCGTCGACCGGCGCGTTGGCGGGGAGCTGGCCAGCGAGTTCTGCGATCACGACGTCGATCGTGACTCCGCGCCGGGCTGCCTCCGCTTCGATGCGGGCCAGAACATCTGCGGGAAGTTCGACGGTCACGGGCATCTGCCCAGTGTACGGCCCGCCTGCGACCGTCCGGCCCGTTGTTCAGGTGTGGCGGGAGAAGGGCTGGGTGCGGGCGCGGGCTTCGGTGAGTTTGTCGATGCTGACCCGCGTGTAGATCTGGGTGGTTTCGAGCCGGGCCAAGACGTCAGCCGATCGATCGACCCTCACAGACATGACTCGAAGGTTACGACCTGGGTGTGACCAGCCGATTCGGGGCTCAGACGTCGCGACGACCGATCATGCGAGCACGTAGTCGGCGAGGTCGAGATCCTTGGTCCAGGTCCAGTAGTCGACGAGGCGCCAGGGGCTGAGGCCGTGGATCTCGCCGAGGGAGTTCTTGTAGAAGGAGTGCTTGATCGACGGCTGGGACCACACGAGCGTCTTGATCTCGCGTTGGGTGCGCGCGTGCCAGTCCTCGTACTTCTCCCGCGTCGGCTCCATCGACCGGTGCCCGCCTGCCACCAACGCCTCGATGCACTGGGTGATGTAGCGCATCTGACATTCCGAGTGGAAGATCAGACTGCCGCCGTGCGCGAGGTTGGTGCCCGGCCCGTACATGCAGAAGAAGTTCGGGAAGTCGGGGATCGTGATGCCGAGGTACGCGGCGGGGCGCTCCCCCCACCCGGCCCGCAGGTCGAGCCCGCCGCGTCCGACGATCTCCATCGGGAACAACACACGTGACGCCAGGAACCCGGTCGCGTAGACGAGTACGTCGGCCGGATACCGCTCGCCGTCCTCGGTGACCACGGCGTCGGCCTCGATGTGGTCGATGCCCGTGCGCACCAACTCGACGTTGTCCCGGGTCAGCGTGCGCAACCAGCTGCCGTTGTCCTGCAAGGTGCGCTTGCCGGTCGCCGGATAATCCGGCACGACCTTCTCGACGAGCTCGGGATCGTCGTCGAGTTGGCTGACGATCCAGTCGGTGAACATCTGGCGGGTCAGGTCGTTCATCTCGCTGACCGCGGTCTGCTGGTCGGGATAGTCGGGATCGACGCGTGCGGCTTCGAGGCCCTTGTCACAGCCGGGCCAGAAGATGAGGAACCGGTACCAGCGCCCGTAGAAGGGCAGGTGCCGCAGCGCCCAGCGCACAC
>CAZJBJ010000182.1:0-5904 GCA_964544295.1 uncultured Bifidobacteriaceae bacterium | reverse complement strand
GTCGGACAACAGCTCGAGCAGGAACGCCTCGAACTCGTCGTCGGCCCGGTCCACCTCGTCGATCAGGAGGACGGGCGGAACCGCGGCCCGGTGGTCGATGGCGCGCAGCAGCGGACGCCGGACGAGGAAGCGCTCGGAGTACAGCTCGTCCTCCACGATCGGTGCACCCGCCGCCTCGGCCGCCCGCAGGTGGAGCAGCTGGCGAGAGTAGTCCCACTCGTAGAGCGCCTGTCCCGCGTCGATCCCCTCGTAGCACTGGAGTCGCACCAGCTCGCCGCCGGTCCACTGGGCGAGCACCTTGGCGACCTCGGTCTTGCCGACGCCGGCCTCACCCTCGAGGAGCAGCGGTCGCCCGAGCGTCACCGCCAGGAAGACCGCGGTGGCCAAGCCCGGGTCCGCGAAGTAGTCGTGGGCATCGAAGGCCGCCTGCACGTCCTCGACCGTCTCGACCATCGGCGCAGGTTACAAGCCGACCGCCCCGCCCTCGGCCCGCGGATCGGTCGCCACGCCGTACCCCAAGGTGTCGACCCGGACGGCGTGGGCGTGACCCATGCCCGAGTCGAGGTCGGTGGTCACGACCAGGTCGTGGCCCCGGGCCGCGAGATCGGTGCGAACGTCGGCGGCGAAGGACGGTTCGACCCGCACCCGCCAGTCGAACGGCTCGACGCGCCAGCGCGGTGCGTCGATCGCGGCCTGAGGGTCGGCGCCGTCGTCGATGATCGCACTCAACACCTGGGCGTGCACCTGGGCCTGTGCGTCGCCGCCCATCGAGCCGAACACCAACGACGGAGTGCCGTCGCGCAGGACCATCGCCGGGATCAGCGTGTGCATCGGCCGCTTGCCCGGGGCGAGCGCATTGATCCGATCGGGATCGAGCGCGAAGGACGAGCCACGGTTGTTGAGGTTGATCCCCCATTCGGGCACGTGGACTCCCGACCCGAAGGAGAGGAAGTTCGACTGGATCAGGCTCACCAGGAGCCCGTCGCCGTCGGCCGCGCAGAGATAGGCCGTGCCGCCGCGCTGCGGGTGGACCGGTTCGGGCACCTGCGCGCGGGTCATGTCGATCGCGTCCCGTCGGCGCGCCACCCAGTCGTCGGCGAACAGCGCGGTCGGGTCGACAGCCATCGCCGCCGGGTCGGAGATGTGATCGTCGCGATCGCGGAGTCCGAGCTTGACCGCCTCGATCACGACATGCGTCCGGTCGGCCGGCGTCAGCCGCGGCAGGTCGAACCCGTCGAGGATGCGCAGGATCTCGAGGACGGTCGCACCCTGGGTGGGCGGCGGCAGCTCCGCGACCTCGACGTCGCGATACGGCGCGCGCAGGGGGCCACACCACTCGCCGGCATGGCCGGCGAGATCGGCCGCGGCCATGAACCCGCCGGAGCGACCCAGGGCCTGGACGACGTCGTCGGCGACCCGGCCGCGGTAGTAGGCGTCGGGGCCGTCAGCCGCGAGCAGTTCGATGAGTCGGGCGAGCGGCTCCTGGCGCAGCGTCGCGCCCACCTCGAGCCCGCCGTACACGGCCTGCCACTCGGGGTACTCCCGGTAGAGGCGGGAGAACCCCTGGGCCGCCGCCGCCCCGAGTGGCGTCACCGCGAATCCCTCGCGTGCGTACCGGATCGCGTCGGCGGCGAGGTCGCCGAAACTCATCGTGCCCCACCGGTCCAGCAGGTCGAACCACCCGGCCACCGCCCCCGGCACGGTCACGGAGTGCGGGCCGATCAGCAGCGGCGTGCCGGCCAACGACTCGCGCACCCCCTCGATGGTCGCCGCGGCCGGAGACCGCCCCGACCCGAGATACCCGTGGAGGGAGCCGTCCCAGACGATCGCGAACAGATCGCCCCCGTATCCGCAGTAGTACGGCGCCACCACCCCGAGTGCGAGGTTGGCGCCGACGATGGCGTCGACCGCATTCCCGCCACGCGCCAACACCGCCGCACCGGCAGCCGACGCCAGATAGTGCGGGGTCGCGAGACCGGCCTGCGGGAACGGCGTCGCGTGTCCGGCAATCACCGCTCGTCGACGGGCGCCGGGAGCGGCTCGGCCGCCGAGGCGGTGAGGTCGACCTCCGCGCCGTCGAGTTGCGCCCGGGTCAACGGATCGTCGGCCACGATCCCGTGCGCCACCGGATCCTCGATGAGCTTCTTCACGTGCTTGAGCGCGTAGCCCGCGTACAGGCCGTCCTCCACGCGTTCGTCGAAGCTCCACCGGATCCCGGCGATCCGCCGCTTCTCCATCCGGCCGGTGTTCACATCACCGACCAGTTCGTTGCGGGCCCGCCCGATCGCTCCGAAGATGCCGATGGTGCCGTACTCGTAGAGGTGGTGGTAGGCCGGGTCGAGGCCGATCGAACCCAGATCGGTCAGGAAGATCGACGCGTACAGCGGGTCGTTCTCGATGAAGGCGTTCGGGAACATCCCGAGTGCCTCCAGGCCTCGGTAGGCGCCGAACACCACCCGCCGCAGGAAGCCCGGCAGCTTCAGGATGATGCCCAACTCGCTGTCGACGGTGTTCTTGGCCCCGCCGAACTTCGCGGCCTGCAACTGCGTCCCCATCGCCGCGACCATCGCCGGGAACGACTCGTCCGGTTCGAACCGACGCTTCAACACCAGGAGCGGCGCGCCGCGCTTCATCCGTTGCTTGGCCGAATAGGAGATCCAGAGGCCCTTGCGTTGGTACAGACGGCCACCCGCCACGAACCGGTTCAGGGCCGGGTACTCGGTCAGACCCTGCCGCGCCGCCCACATCACGACGTGGAACAGCGTCGTACGGCTCTCGGGGTGCGCCTCGTTGAAGGCCCGCACGAATCGTTCGGCGTTGCGCACGTCGACGCGTTGGTCGAAGTACACCGTCGCCCCGGACCGGCTCCGCATGACGTAGGGCATGATGCGGCGCAGGTCGGTGCCGTCCGTGACCAGATCGCCGTCCGCTCGTCGCCACCAGAACACGTCGAGCACGCTAGTTCGTCGTCGCCGCCCGGTACCCTGACCCCATGCGCATTCTCATCGTGGGCGCCGGCGGCGTCGGCTCGGCCATGGTCGCCATCGCCCGGCGCCGGGACTGCTTCGAGCACCTGACCATCGCCGACGTGGACCGCACGAGGGCCGAGCAGGCGATCGCACACCACGACGACGCCCGGTTCTCCGCCGCCACCGTGGACGCGTCGCAAGCGGACTCGGTGGCCGCCCTCGCTCGCGAACTGCGCGCTGACGTCGTCGTGAACGCCTGCGATCCGCGCCTGAACCCCCCGATCTTCGACGGGGCCTTCGCCGCCGGCACCACGTACCTCGACATGGCGATGCACCTGTCCAGTCCCCACCCCGAGCATCCGACGTCCGAGACCGGCGTGAAACTCGGCGACGACCAGTTCGCCGTCGCCGACGCGTGGGAACGGGCCGGCCTCCTGGCGCTCGTGGGGATCGGAGTCGAACCGGGACTCTCGGACGTCTTCGCCCGCTACGCCGCCGACCACCTCTTCTCCGAGGTCCACGAGGTCGGCGTGCGCGACGGCGCCAACCTCGTGATCGACGGCTTCGACTTCGCGCCGACCTTCTCCATCTGGACCACGATCGAGGAGTGCCTCAACCCGCCGGTCATCTGGGAGCAGGACCGAGGGTGGTTCACCACTCCCCCGTTCTCCGAACCGGAGACCTTCGTCTTCCCCGGTGGCATCGGACCGGTCGAATGCGTGAACGTGGAGCACGAAGAAGTGCTGCTCATCCCGCGCTGGGTGGACTGTCGACGCGTCACGTTCAAGTACGGACTCGGCGACGAGTTCATCAGTGTGCTCGAGGCGCTGCACAAGACCGGCCTGGACCGGACCGCGCCCATCACCGTTCGCGGCGTCGAGGTCTCGCCGCGCGACGTGGTCGCGGCGGCATTGCCGAACCCGGCCGAACTCGGCGACCGCATGCACGGGGCCACCTGCGCCGGGACCTGGGTCACCGGGCTCGGCCCCGACGGCGCACCCCGCGACGTGTACCTGCACCACATCGCGGACAACGACTGGTGCATGGCCGAATACGGCCACCAAGCAGTCGTGTGGCAGACCGCGATCAACCCGGTGATCGCACTGGAGCTGCTGGCGACGGGCGTCTGGTCCGGCGCGGGAGTACTCGGCCCCGAAGCGTTCGACGCCGTGCCGTTCCTCGATCTGCTGACCGACTACGGGTCACCGTGGGGTCTGGACGAACGAACGCCCGCGTCGAGGTGACCGGGGCGACGGCCCGGGCGACTGCCCTGGTGCCCGGCGTGCGTCAGGCGACGGAACTGCCCGAGCGGCCGATGCGCGCTTCACGCGCGGCGCGACCCTCCTGGCGGACATCGAGGTATTCGAGTCGCAGTGCCTTGCGCGCCTCACTGAAACGCCAGGCGATCGCGGCGATGACCGCGGGATAGCCGAAGGCCAGCAGACAGAGCGCCATCGCGCCCCACCACCCCGGTCGCGAATATCCCGACCAGTACCAGATCATCGACGGAATCCGGGCGCTGTCGATCGCGAACCAGACCACGCCGATCGCGCCAGCGGCAAACCCAACCAGGATCAGTAGTGGCATCGTCGGAACCCCCAGAACGCCAGGACGCGCCATTCTGTCATCGCAACCGCCCGCCGTCGAATAACCACGCAGCGTGACTCTCAGGCGTGCACGAGCGACACGATCAGCGCGTAATGACACCCGGCCGCCGCCACCGTCATGACGTGCCACATCTCGTGGAACCCGAAGGTGTGGGGGCGCAGGCGGGGCCGCTCGAGCCCGAACAGCACCGCGCCGACGGTGTAGAGGACGCCACCGGCGAAGAGGAGTACCAACTGCGTGGCCGACAACGCCTGGACGATGACCGGGAGTGCGACCACCATCACCCAGCCGAATGCCACGTAGAGATATCCGCTGTTGCGGTCCATGAAATGCCATCTCGTGAACGTGAGCGTCACACCGATGACGGTGATCGTCCACGCCAGGGCCAACAGGGTGATCCCCCACGCCGGGCGCAGCGCCAGCAACGTGATCGGGGTGTACGAACCGGCGATGAGGACGAAGATCATCGCGTGGTCGGCCTGCTGCATCCGGAGGCGGATCGCCGGCGACCACCTCCCCCGGTGGTAGAGCGCCGACGTCCCGAACAACGCGGCGACCGACGCGGCGTAGAGCGATGCGGCGACGTAGCCCGACGCGCCGCGGGCCAACAGGATCACGATGAGCCCGGCGGGAATACTGGCGATGAACGTGCACTGGTGCAGTCGGCCGCGAAATCGCGGCTTGGCCGGCGGTTCGATGGGCTCCACACTCGCCTCGGCCACGGACATCGACCCACAGTACGGGCCTGGCGACGGTCCCGCATGGGCAGCCCGACCTGTTTCCTCAGGCGCACCTTCGTCGCCGCAACCCGCGAGCGGCCTCGGCGTCGGTGGTCAGGCGGGACGCAGGAGCGACGAGTAGTCACCGCGCGCGACCGGCAATCCGGTCAACGACCCGTCGGCTCGGGGTACCTCGACCCGCCGCGACCCCACGAGGAACACCACCTCACGCACACCCTCGGCGTCGGTCAAGGTCAGCACGATCTGCGCGATCGCTTCCACCGGCACCGCGTCCGTCGGGGCGAGGTCGGCACCGAGACGAACCGACGCTCGGCCGCGCCGCACACTGACGAGCACGACGTCGTTCTCGTCCAGCTCGGTGGTCAGTCCGGCGGCGGCCTCCGCAGCAGTCGGCCCAGCGAGGAGTTCGTCGAACGCCCGAGCCGGAAGCGGCGCGGTCGTGACCCGCCGGGTCACCCCCACCAGGCCCGTCGGCGAATCCCAGTACACCACGACCGCGGCGGCGCTGGCGCCGACGCTCGTGGTCGTCGTGAGCGGGGCCTCGAGCAGCCCGAAGGGCACCGCCGACCGATCCACGACCACCGGAC
>CAZJBJ010000181.1:0-6123 GCA_964544295.1 uncultured Bifidobacteriaceae bacterium | reverse complement strand
GAGCCCCAGCCCCCGAATGGTTCGACCGCCCCACGAGCACCGGGACGACCGCCCCGGAATTGCCGATCACCCCTTCAGGAATCTCGTACATTTCGCACCATGTGGCAGCGGGTCGTGGCGCTCACCGTCGCCGTCGGCGAGTGGCTCCTCGACCGCCTCGATCGCCTGGTGGCCCGGTGCTCGACCGTCGGCAACCCCGAGATCTTCGACCGGGCCGACTTCCCCTGGGCGGCGGACCTCGAAGCGGCCTGGCCGGCGATCCGCCGGGAACTCGACGCGGTCATGGCCGATCGCGATGCGCTCCCCAACTTCCAGGACATCTCCACCGACCAGGCGTCGATCACCAACGACGACCGGTGGAAGACCTACTTCTTCTACGGCTTCGGATTCCGGGTCGCGGGCAATTGCCAGCGGTGCCCGGAGACGGCCCGACTCGTCTCGGCGATTCCCGGCATGCAGACCGCGATGTTCTCGATCCTCGCGCCGCGCAAGCACATCCCGGACCACTGCGGTCCGTACAAGGGACTCATCCGGTACCACCTCGGACTTCTCGTCCCCACCGAGTCGGACCGGTGCCGCATCCGGATCGGCGATCGGTTCGCGACGTGGGCGGAAGGCGAGAGCCTGATCTTCGACGACACCTACGACCACGAGGTGTGGAACGACACCGACGAGGATCGGGTGGTGCTCTTCGTCGACGTCGTGCGGCCGCTGCGCTTCCCGATGAACCTCGTGAACGCGGCCGTGCTCAAGGCGATCGCGATCTCGCCGTACGTCCAGGACGCCAAGCGCCGTCATCGGCGCTGGGAAGCGACGGTCAGTCGACGGTGACGGCCGGGACCGGTTGGGTGATGCAGTGGATGTTGCCGCCGCCGAGGAGGATCTCGCGGGCCGGCACCCCGACGACCGTGCGATCCGGGAACGCAGCCCCGATGACCGCGAGCGCCGCGTCGTCGTGGTGGTCGTCGAGCCGCGGAACGATCACGCGGTCGTTGGCCGGATAGAAGTTCACGTACGACCCGGCGAGCCGGTCACCGGCGCGACGCGGCGCCACCCCGACCCCGGAGCGGACGCCGGCCGCCTCCTCCGGCGTGACCCTCAGCGGACCGGGTTGGTGGACGAGCTGCACCGCCAACGACCGGCCGCGGGCGTCGACCGCCGCATCCAGTCGGCGCCGCGCGTCCAGCGACCGCTCGTACTGCGGATCGGCCCGGTCGTCGGTCCAGGTCAGGAGGACCACGCCCGGGCGCACGAAGCAACAGAGATTGTCGACGTGACCGTCGGTCTCGTCCTCGACGACGCCCATCCCCAGCCAGACGACCACCTCGGCCCCGGTGTAATCGCGGAGAAGTCGTTCGATCTCGATCCGGGTCAGACCGGGGTTGCGGTTCGGGTGGAGCAGGCACTCCTCGGTGACGAGCAGCGTGCCCTCGCCGTCGGTGTGGATCGAACCGCCTTCGAGCACGAACGGCGCGCGGTACCGCTCGACACCTTCGGCCGCGCACACGGCGGCCGCCATGGCGTCGTCGTTCGCCCAACTCGGATAGAGGCCACCGTCGACGCCGCCCCAGGCGTTGAACTCCCAGTCGACCCCTCGACGCGTTCCGGTCGCGTCGACCACGAAGGTCGGGCCGGTGTCGCGCATCCACGCGTCGTCGCTCGGGATCGCCACGACCCGGACAGACGCACCGAGCATCTCCCGCGCGCCGTCGACGTCCTCGGGACGTGCGGCCACGGTGACCGGTTCGGATGCCACGATCGCGGCGGCGACCGCGGCGAACGCCGCCCGGGCCGGACCAGCATCGGCTCGCCAGTTGTCGGGCCGGTGCGGCCAGGTCATCCAACATCCGGCATGGGGTTCGAACTCCCCCGGCATGCGGAACCCGTCGGCTGCGGGCGTACCCGTCAACGCGTCACCCATCGCCCGAGCGTACGGCGGTGCCGACACCGCGCCGAGCCGAAGCTTGCGGGGTAGGAAGCCACATGCAAAAATGAAACAGGTTTCATTTTTGGTTCCCGCCCTCGAGGCGGCCGGTCAGCGGAGGTCAGCGATGGAGTTCGGTCTGTTCATGGGTGGGTTCGTCCACGAGGACCTGATGGCTGCCGATCCCGACGCCGAACACCACCGCCTCATGAGCGAGGTGGACCTCGCGGTCGTCGGCGATCGCAGCAACTGGAAGTACTCGTGGTGGACCGAGCACCACTTCCTCTGGGAGTACTCCCACATCTCGGCGAACGAGACGATCATGCCCTACGTCGCCGCGAAGACGAACCGCATGCACATCGGCTCCGGGATCATCAACATCACTCCCCCGGTGAACCACCCCGCCCGCGTCGCCGAGCGGGTCGCGATGATGGACCACCTCTCCGAGGGTCGGTTCGAGTTCGGAACCGGTCGCGGTTCGTCGACCACCGAGCAGGCCGGCTTCGGCATCACCGACCCGGAGATCACCAAGGAGATGTACGACGAGGCCATCGTCGAGTTCAAGCACATGTGGCGTGACGGCACCTACTCGCACGACGGCAAGTTCTTCGACCTCCCCGAGCGCAACGTGCTGCCCAAGCCGTACGTGAAGCCGCACCCGCCGATGTGGGTCGCCGCCGGCAACCCCGGCACCTTCCAGAAGGCCGGGGAGATGGGCCTCGGCGTGCTCTGCTTCACCGGCGGATCACCCGAGAAGATGAAGCCGCTCATCGACATGTACAAGGAAGCGATCAAGGACGCCGATCCGGTCGGCGAGTTCGTCAACGACAACGTGGCCATCACCTCCAGCTTCATGTGCCTCGAGGACGGGGACGCCGCGGTCGACTGGGCCACCCGCTCGGGCAACGGCCGGCAGCAGAGCCTGGTCTTCAAGTACCTGGACACGTTCCCGAAGCCGGCGTGGGTCCCCGAGTGGCCCGAACTCATCCCCGACCCGACCACGGAGCAGATCCTGGCGGGACGGCAGGTCGGCGCGAGCATCGTCGGCAACCCGGAGCAGTGCGCCGACGTCCTGCGCATGTGGACCGACACGGGTGTGGACCAGTTGGTGCTCGGACCGTCCGGCTCGGTGTACCCCCACGAACTCCTGGTGGAGACCGTCGAGCTGTTCGGCAACCAGGTCATCCCCGAGTTCGACACCGACCCCGAGTTCTCGACCGACCGGTACCGGGCCTCCGCCCACCGCTGACCCGCCCGACCCCTCGGATTCGCCACGCGCCGCGGCGGCCTGGCCGCGGCGCGTCATCGTGACGCGCGACACGAGAAATCGGGAACACGATCGAGCTCACCGTCGTTGGAAGGGTATGGCCAGCCTCCCCCAAGCCGGCCCCTTCTGACGCCGGTCGAGGCGCAGGACCAGCCCCCTGCCCCGGGTTCCCTGCGCCTCCCGGCGTCAGGTTTGCCCGACCCACTCCTCGGACTTGGTCCAGAGGGCGGCGGCGCGGTCGGGGTCGATGGCGTAGGAACGAATCCCGCCGCGCGACTCGGGCGCGTCGTTGCGCTCCGCGATCGCGCAGTCCTCGAGGTACGCGCCGCCGTGCGCGTCCAGTTCCGGTGCGGTCGCGGCCCACACGGTGGTGGCCGCGCCCTGGGGCACGGGCTTCCACTCCATCGCCTGACCCGCGGGCATCGAATCGGTCAGGACCGCGATCGTCTCCTCGGTGAGATGCCGGCCCAGTTCCGTCATGATCCCACCGGGATGCAACGAGTACGCGTGGGCGCCACGACCTGCGAGCCGGCGGTCGAGCTCGACCGCGAACAACGCGTTCGCCGTCTTCGATCGCCCGTAGGCGACCCACGGTTCGTACTCGGTGTGCTCGAAGTTGGGGTCGTCGAGATCGACGTCGGAGAACCGGTGACCCGCAGAGCTCAATGCGACCACACGCGAGCCCGCACCGAGCGCGGCATCGAGCTGCTGCGTCAGCAGGAAGTGCCCGATGTGGTTCGTACCGATCTGGAGTTCGAAACCGTCGGCGGTCGTCGCCCACGGACACGCCATGACCCCGGCGTTGTTGATGAGCACGTCGATTCGATCGTGCTCGACGAGAAACTCGGCGGCGAACGTGCGCACACTCGCGAGTGAGCCGAGGTCGAGCAGCCGGACCGCGAGATCGGCGTCCGGCACAATGGCCCGGACCCGGTCCGCCGCGGCGTCGCCGCGCTGCGGGTCTCGCACCGCCATCGTCACCTGCGCGCCGTGCGCCGCGAGCGCGCGGGTCGTCTCCTCACCCAGACCCGTCGATGCCCCGGTCACGACGACGTGGCGGCCGGAGAGGTCGATGCCGTCGAGGACGTCGTCGGTGGTGGAAGTCGCGCCGAAAGTCATCTCGCCACACTGGCACAGTCGGCGCGTCCGATGCCGCTACCCGGGAGGACGACCCAACTCCCGATCCCGAGCCTCCCGCATCTGTTCACGCTCAGAAACGAGGCCGGCGCGGGTCTGACTCGCCCGCCACCCCCAGGCCATGAAGAGTTCGGGCCAGCCGAACGCCAGATACGAGACCCAGGCACCCCGGACCCGCGCCGTCCGACTGCCGTAGCCCGCCCACAGGGGCCGACGGAAGCTGCTCAGGTCACGCTGGTGCCAACGCAACGCCGGGAACGCGACGATATAGCCCAGTCCCAGGAACAGAGTCGCAACGATCGGCACCAATCACCCCCAGTGTCATGGGCGCGAACGTTCCGACAGTGTGCCCCAAATCAGCCGGTCCGGGCGACCACGCGCTGAGTTCCACAGAATTGCGGGTTGGGAGGCCGACGGCACCGCCTACTTGATGAGCTTGATGATGTTGAACATCGGCAGGTAGAGGCTGATGATCATGCCGCCGACGATCGTGCCCATGACCACGATCATGAGCGGTTCGATCAGCGAGGTCAGGGCGTCGACCGTCGCGGTGACCTCCTGGTCGTAGAAGTCGGCGATCTTGTCGAGCATCTCGTCGAGGGCACCGGTTTCCTCACCGACCGCGATCATCTGGGTGACCATCGGCGGGAACACCTCGTGCTTCTCCAACGGTCGGGCCAGCGTGTCACCCCGCTTGACCGCCCCCTGGGTCTCGCGCAGGGCCATCGACACGATCTCGTTACCCGCGGTCTCGGCGACGATGTCGAGCGCCTCGAGGATGCCGACCCCGGAACGGGTCAGCGCGGCCAGCGTCCGGGAGAACCGGGCGAGGGCGGTCTTGCGGGTGAGCAGGCCGAACACCGGCATGCGCAGTTTGAACGCGTCCCAGGCGATGCGGCCCTTCGGGGTGTTGATCCAACGGCGGAAGAAGTAGACGCCGATGCCGGCTGCGATGAATACGAAGATGAAGTACGACTTCAACATGTCCGACAGCGAGATGAGCACCCGGGTCGGGAGCGGCAGCTGGCCACCGAGGTCGGTGTAGATCGCCTTGAACTGCGGGACGATGAAGAGCAACATCGCCGCGGAGATCAACAGACAGATCGACAACGCGACGATCGGATAGGTCATCGCCGACTTGACCTTGCGGCGCAACTCGACCTGCTTCTCGATCGTGTCGGCCAGCCGCATCAGGACGGCGTCGAGCACACCACCGATCTCACCGGAGCGCACCATGGCGATGTAGAGCCGGCTGAAGACCTTCGGGTGTTTCGCCAACGCGGTCGAGAGCGACACACCCTTCTCGACGTCGAGGCGGATCTCGCCGATGATGCGCGCGAGGTCCGGGTTCTCGGTCTGGTCGGCGAGGATCGCGAGGGCGCGGATGAGCGAGAGACCCGAGTTGATCATCACCGCGAACTGGCGGGAGAAGACCGCGATGTCCTTCATCTTCACCCGGCCGGAGAGGCCCGGGATCTTGATGTCACCCTTGAGCTTGCTCGCGTTCTTCGCTTCGACGGCGATTGGCGTGTAGCCCATCTGGCGGAGCTTGCCGACGACGAGTGTCGCGTCCTCGGCGTCGAGCTGACCTTCGATCAGCTTCCCGGACGCGTCCCGGACCTTGTACGCGAAGGTGGTCGCCATCAGGCACCCCACCCGGCGCCCGCGGACTGGATCAGTCGGCGGAGGTCCTCTTCGTTGGAGCAGCGTTCGAGCGCGGTTTCCATCGACACCTTGTTCTGCTTGACCAGCGTCGCGAGGTTCTGGTCCATCGTGACCATCCCCCACTTCGCAC
>CAZJBJ010000180.1:0-6196 GCA_964544295.1 uncultured Bifidobacteriaceae bacterium | reverse complement strand
GCCGTTGACGTTGACCTTGTCCAGGTCCGCGCCGGTCTCCTTCGCCCACGCGAGCACGACGGAGGCGAACGCCTCGTTGATCTCGACGAGGTCGATCTGATCGAGCGTCATGCCCGACTTCTCCATGGCGTAGGCCGTGGCCGGAATGGGCGCCGAGAGCATGAAGATCGGGTCGGCGCCGCGCACCGAGAGGTGGTGGATCCGCGCACGCGGTTTCAGGCCGTGCCGGGCGACGGCGGCTTCGGATGCGATGAGCATCACGCTGGCGGCGTCGGAGATCTGCGACGCCATCGCGGCGGTGATGCGCCCACCCTCGACGAGCGGCTTCAGCGACCGGATCTTCTCCCAGTTGGGTTCCCGCGGACCTTCGTCGAAGGTTGCGTCCCCGAGCGGGATGATCTCGTTCTCGAACCGACCCTCGGCGCGTGCCCGGATCGCCCGTTCGTGGGATTCGACGGCGAACGCCTCCATGGCGTCACGCGTGATGCCCCACTTCTCGGCGATGAGTTCCGCGCCGCGGAACTGCGACACCTCCTGGGTGCCGTAGCGATCGACCCAGCCGGTGCTGGTCGAGAAGGGGTCGGTGAAACCGAACTGCTCGGCGACCGTCATCGCGGCCGAGATCGGGATCATGCTCATGTTCTGGACGCCGCCGGCCACGACGAGGTCCTGGGTGCCGCTCATGACGCCCTGCGCGGCGAAATGCACGGCCTGTTGCGAGGACCCACACTGCCGATCGACCGTGGTGCCCGGCACTTCCTCGGGGAGACCGGCGGCGAGCCAGCAGGTGCGCGCGATGTCGCCGGCCTGGGGGCCGATGGCGTCGACGCAGCCGAAGACGACGTCGTCGACCGCGGCCGGATCGAAGTCGTTGCGGGTGACCAGTTCCTTCAGCACGTGCGCGCCGAGGTCGGCCGGGTGCACCTGACTCAGTGCACCGCCCCGCCGCCCCACCGGCGTCCGTACCGCGTCGATCACATACGCCTGGTTTCCACTCATTGGGTGTCCTTCGCCGTCGGGGGCACATCAAGGATCGCGCGGGCGACGCGGTCGCGGTGCCAGGCGGCATCGCCCCACGATCCCGCGAGCGCCCACGCGCGCTTCATCCACAGGTGCAGGTCGTACTCGTAGGAGTACCCGATCGCACCGTGACACTGGAGCGCGGCTCGGGTCGTGTGCATCGCGACTTCGGCCGCCTGCGCCTTCGCCATCGACACGTGCAAGGCGGCGTCAGGATCGTCGGTCGTCAGCGACGCGGCCGCGCGGTAGACGAGCGGCGCGGCGAACTCGATACCGATGCGCACGTCGGCCAGGTGATGCTTGATCGCCTGGAACGAACCGATCGGCACGCCGAACTGTTTGCGCTCGATCACATAGGCGACGGTCAGGTCGAGCATGTGTCGCGAGAGCCCGAGGAGCTGCGCGGCGTAGCCGAGGTTGCCGCGCCAGAACGCGGTCGAGAGCTCGGCGCGGGTCAGCGCCCGCGCCGTGGGCGCGCCGGTGAGGACCGCGAGCCGGCGGGCACCGTCCACGGACTCCTCGGGCGCGAGCGTCGCGCCGTCCGTCGACGCCACGACCGGGTCCGGGTCGAGCCGGACGAGGACATCGACCGCAGCTGCCCACGGGATGAGCGGATCGCCCGCGCTGGCCGACAACTCCCCCGTCGCCAGCCCGGGGTACTCGGCCGCCGCGAGCGGCGCCGCCACCAGGACGTGCTCCACGAACGGCTCGGGGAGGGCCACCCGCCCGGCCTCCTCGGCGAGCAGCACCACGTCGAGTTCGGTGAGCCCCAGGCCACCGCCCGACTCGGGGACGAGCGCGCCGAGTACGCCCATCTCGCCGAGCGCGGTCCACGCGCCGCCGCTCCGGCCGTCGGCGTTGTCCCAGGCGGTGCGGACGACGGCCGGCGGACACTCCTTCGCCAGGAGGTCGCGAACGGCGTCGCGGAACGCGAGTTGATCGTCGGTGAACGCGAACTCCACGCCGCCTACTTCCTCGGGAGCCCGAGCACGCGCTCGGCGATCACGTTGCGTTGGATCTCGTTCGTGCCCGCGTAGATCGGACCGGACAGTGCGAACTCGTAGCCCTTCATCCACGGCCCTTCCAGCTCGGCCTCGTGCCCGAGCAGCCCCAGCGCGGCTTCGTGCAACTCGACGTCGAGCTCGGACCAGAACACCTTGGTCAAGCTCGACTCCACGCCGGGCGGGTCGCCCGCGATGACCCGGGTCACGGTCTGGAGGGTCTGGAGCCGGTAGGCCTCGGCGTCGATGTAGGCCTGCGCGACGCGGCCGCGCAACGCGCCGTCGACCGCACCGATCCCCCGCTCGCGGTACAACGCGACGAGCCGGTCCGCGGTCGCCATGTACCGGCCGGGACTGCGCAGCGTGAGCCCGCGCTCGGATCCGGTGGTGGCCATCGCCACGCTCCAACCCTGGTCGACCCCGCCGAGCACGAGATCGTCGGTGACCAGCGCGTCCTCGAAGAACACCTCGGCGAAGCCCTCGTCACCGTCGAGGCGACCGAATCCGCGCACGGTCACGCCGGGCGCGTCGAGCGGCACGAGGAAATAGGTCAGTCCGCGATGACGTTCCGCGGCCGGGTCGGTCCGGAACAGTCCGAAGAGGTGGGTGCAGAACGAGCCACGCGTGGTCCAGGTCTTCTGACCGTTGAGTCGCCAGCCCCCCGCCGCGTCGTCGCGGGTAGCGGTGGAGCGGATCCCGGCGAGGTCGCTGCCCGCGTCGGGCTCGGACCAGCCCTGACACCAGGACTCCTCGCCGCTGGCCATCTTCGGCAGGTAGCGCGCCTGCTGCTCGGCGGTGCCGAACTCGAAGATCGTGGGGGCGAGCAGGAAGATCCCGTTCTGGGTGACCCGCTGGGGTGCGCCGGCCCGGTAGTACTCCTCCTCGAAGATCAGCCATTCCCAGAGGCTCGCGCCGCGGCCGCCGAACTCCTCGGGCCAGGAGACCACGGCCCAGCGGGCGTCGAAGAGTGTCCGCTCCCATTCGAGGTGGCGCGCGAAACCCTCGGCGGTGTCGCCGCTCGGGAGGGGTTCGGCGGGAACATTCGCCGCCAGCCAGGCCCGCACGTCGTCCCGAAACGCCTGTTCCGACGGGCTCCAGGTCAGATCCATTTCGACTCCGCGGGCGGCATCATGCGGCGGCGACGCTACCCGACACCTCCCTCGGCATCTCCGACTCCGGCCCGCCACTGTTGCACCTTTTCATGAGTTCTCGACGTATTTGCACGATTTCGGGCATTCGGCAAGACTCCCGCCGGCACGGGCAGACCTGGGAGGGACCAATGCTGCGCACTCGATCTCGGATCATCGTCCTCGCGGCCGCGATCACTGCGAGCCTCGTGCCCGCGCTGGCGACCGCGACCTCCGCGCCGGCACTGTCGAGCCCGACCGTGCCGTGGCTCACGCTCAACCGCACTATCACCTCCCAACCCTGGGCCGGGAGCACGACCAAGGCGTTCGACCTCGAAGGCTCCGCGTACCTGCCGTTCGACCACACGATGTGGGTCGTCGACGATCAGGGCGACGCCGCGTTCGAGATCGACCCGGCGACGGGGAAGCTGCTGCACACCATCTCCCAGTCCGCATTCGCGGCGGCACCTCCGCTGGGCGGCGGGACGCCCCTCGCCGGGGTCTCGCGAGCCGACAGCTTCTCGTCCGCGGCGTACGACCTCATCAACGACAAGCTGTACATCTTCTCGGGCAACTGTTGCGGCGTGGCGCCGTACGACCCGGCCGTCTTCCGGTTGTCCCGCAATGGCGCGGGCGTGTTCGCGGTCGATTCGTATCAGCCCCTGCCCGAGGGAACCGACGCCAGCGCGTCCGGGGTGATCCTCGGCGGCAACCTCTACTTCGGCAAGGGACAGAAGGTCCGCACCTACGACTACGCGACGAACACCATCGGCCCGAGCATCACGATCACCGGTGCCGGCACCGCGATCAACGGCATGAGCTTCGTCGATGCGAACACGCTGCTCGTCGCCACCAACGACAACACGCTGGTCAAGGTCGACACTGCGACCTGGAGTGCGGTTCCGGGCTGGACGTTCGACCTGGCGCCGTACGGCATCCTGAACCCGACGTCGGTCGAGGTCATCGGTGACCAGCTCCTGATCACCGACGGATACGACGCGCGTCCCACCGGCGATCCACTGAAGTACGCGATCTTCGTGCTCGACCTCGGCGAGGCCCCGCCGGTGACCGCATCGTTCGCTCCGCATGTGACCCGCGGGCCGAGTCCGCTCCTGGTCTGGTTCATCGATCACAGCACCCGGGCCGACACCCATGTCTGGAAGTTCGGGGACGGCGCGACCTCGACCGAGAAGGATCCGGTGCACATCTACAACGCAGCCGGCACGTACACGGTCACGTTGACGGTGACCGGCGTTGGCGGGTCCGACTCGACCACCCAGACAATCACCGTCCTCCCGGCAACCGCCCGGACCGGCGGATACACCCTGGACGGATTCGGCGGGCTCCACCCGTTCCAAATCGGCAGCTCCCCCGCGCCTCCCGCCGCGCGCGGCGTGACCTACTGGCCGTCCTGGGACATCGCCCGCGGGGTCGTCGTCGCCCCTGACGGCGCCGGCGGGTACACGCTGGACGGATTCGGCGCGCTCCACCCGTTCGGCGTCGGCACCGGGACGGCGCCGCCCGCGGCGAAGGGCACTCCGTACTGGCTCGGCTGGGACGCCGCGCGCGGTGTCGCGCTGATGCCCGACGGCAGCGGCGGGTACGTCGTCGACCTCTTCGGCGGGATCCACCCGTTCGGCATCGGCGCGGCCACTCCGCCGCCGGCGCCCAAGGGCGGGCCGTGGTGGCTGGGGCAGGACCAAGCGCGCGGCATCACGATCCTCGGCGACGGGTCCGGCGGCTATGTGGTCGACCGACTCGGCAACCTCCACGCGTTCCGGATCGGCGACCACCCGGCGCCGCCGGCGCCGACCGGCGTGTGGAGTGCCTTCGGCGGCCCGCAGGCGCAGGGCGTGTCCCTCCTGCCCGTCGGGCCGGGCGGGTACACGATCGACGGCTACGGCACACTGCACCGGTTCGCCCTCACCGGAACCCCTCCGCTCCCGGCCGGTGTCACGACCTGGTACGGATGGGACATCGCCCGAGACGTCGCGGTGATGCCCGGCAACTGACGGGTTGCCGGGCGCGCGACGGCGTCAGGCCTGGCCGGTGGCGATCGACTTGGCCCAGCGGTAGTCGGCCTTGCCCGAAGGTGAACGAACGATCTCGTCGACGAGGTGCACTTCCTTCGGCACCTTGTACCCGGCGATCGACTCGCGGGCGTGCTCGGCGAGGGCATCGGCACTCGGTGTCGCGCCACCGCGCGCCTTGACGACCGCGGCGACCCGCTCGCCCCACCGTTCGTCCGGCACGCCGACCACGACGACGTCGAACACGTCGGGATGCGACTTCAACGCGAGCTCGACCTCTTCGGGGAAGATCTTCTCGCCGCCGGAGTTGATGCTCACCGAACCGCGACCGAGCAGGGTGATCTGGCCGTCGGCCTCGACCCGCGCCATGTCGCCGGGCACCACCCACCGTTCCCCGTTCAACACCATGAAGGTGGACGCGGTCTTGGCTTCGTCCTTGTAGTACCCCAGCGGCATGTAGCCCTTGCGGGCGAGCAGGCCGGTGACGCCGGACCCCGGCTCGACCGGAACCCCGTCCTCGTCGATCACGAGCGTGTGCGGACCCATGACGAACTGCGGCTTGCCCTCGGCGTCGGCCCCCGCGACCGAACCCTGGAAGCCGGTCTCGGACGCGCCCATGGAGTCGACGATCAGGACGTTCGGCAGCACTTCGTTGATCTTCTGCTTCACGGCGGGCGAGAGGATCGCGCCACCGGATCCGATCACGAAGAACCCGGAGAGGTCGTAGTCCGCGCCGTCGTCTTCGAGCGCCTCGATGAGCGGTCGCGCCATGGCGTCGCCGACGAGGCTGATCGTCATGACCTTCTCCCGCACGACGGTGCCCCACACCTCGTGCGGATCCATCTTCTTCTGGCTGCTCAGCACGAGCGTGTTGCCCTGGAGGAGCAGCATCAGCGCAACCCACTGCGCGGCGCCGTGCATCAGCGGGGCGACCGGAAACCCCGAGATCGTTCCGCCGTTCTTTGCCAGTTCCATGACCTCGTCGGGCGAGGTGAACTCGGTGCCGCCACCCATCAGC
>CAZJBJ010000179.1:0-6209 GCA_964544295.1 uncultured Bifidobacteriaceae bacterium | reverse complement strand
CTTGGCGATCTCCTCGAAGAAGTCGATGTGGGCGTTGAAGAAGAACGAGAGCCGCGGGGCGAAGTCGTCGACCGCCAACCCGGCCGCCATCGCCGCTTCGACGTAGGCGAACCCGTTCCCGACCGTGAACGCGAGTTCCTGCGCCGCCGTCGAGCCCGCTTCACGGATGTGGTAGCCGGAGATCGAGACCGAGTGCCACCGGGGCATCTCTGCGGCCGCGAACCGAATCACGTCGCTCACCAGGCGCATGCTCGGACGCGGCGGGTACACGTACTCCTTCTGCGCCTGATACTCCTTCAGCATGTCGTTCTGCAGCGTGCCCCCGAGCTGCGCCCGCGGCACACCGCCGCGCTCGGCGGCCGCCACGTACATCGCGAGCAGGACCGGTGCCGGCGAGTTGATCGTCATCGACGTGGTGACGGTGCTCAGGTCGATGTCACGGTAGAGGTCCTCGACGTCGGCCAGGGTGTCGATCGACACGCCACACTTGCCGACCTCGCCCAGCGCGAGCGGGTCGTCGGAGTCCTTGCCCATCAAGGTCGGCAGATCGAACGCCGTGGAGAGCCCGTCACCTCCGGCCGCCAGGAGCTCCTTGAACCGCCGATTGGTGTCGATGGGAGTCCCGAATCCGGCGAACATGCGCATCGTCCAGAGCTTGGACCGGTACATCTGTTCGTAGGGTCCGCGCGTGTAGGGCCAGGTGCCGGGCCGTTCGGCGTCGGGCGGCCCGTAGACGGACTCGACCGGGAGCCCCGAGTAACTGGAGGTGTCGCGTTCGGACATTCCGCCAGTCTCCCACGCGTTCGGAATTCCCGGTGGCCGAGCCGGCCGGACGTGGTTCCTGGCAGGCCGACCGGACGGAGCACACTGTTTCGTCATGCAACCGCAACATTCTCGCGCCGCGACGCGCATACGACTCTCGAAGACTTATCAGGTGAAACGACAGATCCGTACTCTTGCCCTCGTTGTGACCATCGGCACTGCCGTGTCCGGCTGCGCCTGGATCAGTCGGGTCAGCGCGCCCACGCCCACATCGCAGAGTGGGGCCCTGACCGCGGCGGTGAGCGAGACCGGGCGCTACATCGTCTACGCCGCGGAACACGATCAGGCGGCCCCCGACGTGCCGAGCGGCATCTTCCTGCGGGACACCCTCGCCGGCACCACCCAACTCGTGAGCGTGGCGCCCGACGGCACTCCCGCGAACAACTCGTCCTCGGAGCCGGCGATCACCCCCGACGGCCGATTCGTCGCCTTCACGACGGATGCCGACAACCTCGATCCGAACGACACCAACGATCTCGACGACATCTATCTGCGCGACCGGGTCCTCAACACGACGACGCGAATGAGTGTCACGAGCGCCGGCGAGGAGGTCACCGACGAGAGCCGCGAGGCCTCGATCTCCGACGATGGTCGCTATGTCGTCTTCACGTCGGACTCTGACGACCTGGACCCGAGCGACGGCAACGGATCCGAGGACGGCTACCTGCGTGACCGAGCGACGAACAAGACCCGCCGGGTCACGGTGTCGAACAACGGCGTCGAAACCGACTCAGGCGCGTGGGACAGCGTGATCTCGGGTGACGGACGCTTCGTGGCGTTCACCACCGACACCGATCTCACCCTCACCGACCAGAATGCGGACGACGACGTCTACGTGCGCAACCTCGCCGGCTCGTCCACTTTCCGCGTGAGCCGGCCCAAGGGCGGCGACGTCGACGGCGGCGGCGGCTGGAACCCCGCGATCAGCCGAGACGGACGCTACGTGGCGTTCCAGAGCCCATGGACCGACCTCGAGACCACCCCCATGCTCGACACCAACAACACGCTCGACGTGTTCCTCCGCGACACGTCGGCCAACACGACGACGCGGGTGAGTCTGACCGACACCGGTGGGGTGATCGCGGGCATGTCGTTCAACCCGTCGATCAGTCGGGACGGTACGCGCGTCGCCTTCACGAGCACGGGGAACGTGACTGGCTCCGACGCCAACGGTGCGACGGCCGACGGGTACGTCCGCGACCGATCGCTCGGCCGCACCCTGCTCGTCTCGACGACCTTCATCGGTGGGCAACTGCCCGTCGAGAGTCAGTTCACCCTGATCAGCGGCGACGGGAAGTACGCGGTCTGGCGTTCGCTGGGTGCCTTCGTCGGCGACGACAGCAACGGTCTCAACGACATCTATGCCCGGTCGGTCGACATTCCCCGACCGACGGGCGCGACCGGCGGACCGCTCCCGCGCGGCACGAGCCGATCGATCACCATCAGCGGGTCCGGGTTCCTGGCCGGCGCCTTCTTCCAACTCCCGACCGGCGTCACCGCGGGAACGCCGACGGTGACCCCGACGAGCATCACGGTGACGTTGACCGCGGCCGCGGGTGCAGTTCCGGGCACCTACGACTTCAACGTCGTCAACCCGGGCACCGGCCCGGGTATCGGTGCGGGCGGCCTCGGCATCTGTCCCGGCTGTCTCACCATCACCTGACGCCGTCCGCGGCGACGCGGCTAGTCCAACCCCATGAGTTCGCTCACCCCGTGGCGATGCCCGGCGGTGTAGCCACCGTCGACGGGCAGCGCGACACCGGTGACGAAGGACGCGTCCGGTGAGCACAGGAAGAGGCAGGCAGCCGCGATCTCCTCGGGTCGGCCGAGGCGACCCAGTTGGTGGGCCGCCGCGATGTCGTCGCGGATCGGGCCCATGCCCTCCATCGCGAAGACGCTCTGCAACATCGGGGTGTCGATGAAGCCCGGACACACCGCGTTGACCCGGATCCCGGATCGACCGAAGTCGATCGCCATGTTCTTGGTCAGGATCACCACCCCACCCTTGGCCGCGTTGTAGCTCGAGCCGCCCTCGGTGCCGGCGAGTCCCTCGACACTGGCGATGTTCACGATCGATCCGCGCTCGCCCCCGATCGGCTCCTGGGTGAGCATCACCGCGGCCGCGTGCTTGCCCACCAGGAATGTTCCGGTGAGATTGATCGAGATCACCCGGTCCCACTCCTCGGCCGGGACGAGGTGGGCCGGTCCGCCTCCGGCGACCCCGGCGGCGTGCACCACCGCGTCGACGCGACCGTACGACGCGACCGCCTCGGCGAACGCGGCGCGGATCGCGGCCTCGTCACGCACGTCGAGGACCACGTCCGCGCCCTGGAGATCCCAGCCGAGGACGGTGGCGCCCTCCTGGCGGAACCGGGCCGCGGTCGCCGCCCCGATACCCGACCCTGCGCCGGTCACGACCGCGACCTTTCCGTCCATCCGGCCCATGACACACCCTTCCGTCGACGAATGAGCAACCGACTGTCACGGGGAGGCGGTGTTGCGGTCAAATTGCCGATCGCGCGCACGATTGTCAGCGGTCCGGACCGGCGCCCACCCGTGGATCGCCAAGTAGAATCCCCCGATGGAAACCGCCCCGCAGATGCCCGATCGCAACCTCGCCATGGACCTGGCCCGCGCCACGGAAGCGGCGGCGCTCGCCGCCGGACGCTGGTTCGGCCGAGGTGACAAGAACGGCGCCGACGGCGCCGCCGTGGACGCGATGCGGCTCGTTCTCAACTCCGTGCCGATGGAGGGCGTCGTCGTGATCGGCGAGGGCGAAAAGGACGAAGCGCCCATGCTCTTCAACGGCGAGGAGATCGGCGCCGGCGGGCCCGCGGTCGACATCGCGGTCGACCCGATCGACGGCACGACGCTCACCTCGCGTGGTCAGAACAACGCCATCTCGGTCATCGCCGTCGCGGAGCGGGGCACGATGTTCGATCCGGGACCCTGCGTGTACATGGACAAGATCGCGGTCGGCGCCGAGGCGGCCGACGTGATCGATCTCGATGCGCCGATCAAGGCCAACCTCGAGGCCGTCGCGAAGGCGAAGGGTGAGCAGGTCCGCGACGTCACCGCAGTCATCCTGGACCGGCCACGTCACGAGCGGATCATCCAGGAGTGCCGGGAGGCCGGCGCCCGCATCCGGCTCATCACCGACGGCGACATCGCCGGCGCCATCTCGGTGTCGACACCCGGCTCCGGATCCGACATCCTCTTCGGGATCGGCGGCACGCCCGAAGGTGTCACGGCGGCATGTGCGCTGCTCTGCACCGGCGGCACCATCATCGGTCGGTTGTGGCCGCGCGACGAGGACGAGAAGCGCGCCGCACTCGACGCCGGCTACGACCTCGATCGCGTCCTCACCACCACCGACCTGGTCTCGGGCGAAGAGGTCTTCTTCGCCGCCACGGGCATCTCCGACGGCGACCTGCTCAAAGGCGTCCACTACCGGGGGGACGGCGCCAGCACCGAGAGCCTGGTCATGCGGGCGAAATCGGGCACCATCCGCACGATCCACTCCGAACACCGGTGGCAGAAGCTGATGCGCTACTCCGCCGTCAAGTTCGACTGACTGCGCCTCGCCCGCACCGACGGGCTTCCCGGACCGAGACCCGTCGCCTAGGGTTCTGAGCCGTGCTGCACCGAATTGCCCGAATTGATCAGCGCCGGCTGGCCACGATCCTCGGCGCGTGCATCGTCGGATTCGGCGTGATGGGTGCGTTCTACATCCGGGACGCCAACTACATCCACGGCGGATGGGTCGGCAAGGTCCACCTGTTCGGCTATCACGTCAAGGGGTTCAACCTCGACGGCGAGATGAACCTCCCCACCGCGTTCTCGGGGTTGCTCCTCGTGGCCGCGAGCGCCGCCGGGCTCATCGTGTCGACTCGGAGCAGCACGATCGGCATTCCCGCGGCCCGGCTCGTACCCGTCGCCCTGCTCATCGGCTACATGAGCCTCGACGAGGTCTGGCAGTTCCACGAGCGGCTCGAGACCTGGTTCGGCATCGACTGGCAGGCGCTCTACCTCCCGGTCTTCGCCGTCGCCGGCATCATCGGGCTGAGCCTGCTCCCCCACCTCCGCAAGGCCGGCTCCAGCGCCGCCCTCTTCGTGGCCGGGGCCGCCGCGTGGGGTGTGGCACAGGTCATCGAAGCACTGCAGTGGGACGCCCACGACCATCTCCGGGCGGCGTGGTCGATCGTGCCCGAGGAGACGTTGGAGATGACGGGGTCGCTGCTGTTCCTGCTCGCGTTCCTCGCCCTCGCCCGCCACATCGTGGCGGTGGAAGCTACGCGTGCGCCGTCGACGGATCCGCGACCTCGAGCCGCAGCAGCGCCCGGGCCAACGCCGCTTTCGCCGCCTGATCCTCCGGATCGGCCATGACCGCCCGCTCGGCGGCCTCCCGGGCCGTCCGGGCGCGGACGACGTCGAGCTGTTCCACGAGTTCGGCCACATCGGAGAGGATCGTCACGCGGTCGTTGCTGACCTCGACGAACCCACCGTGGACCGCAGCCACGACCTCGGGCGCGTCCGCCAGCAACACGCGGACCTTCGCGATCCCCAACGCTCCGACGAGCGGAATGTGTCCGGGCATGAACGCGATCTCGCCGTCGGTCGTGCGACACACGACCATCTCCGCGTCGCCCTCGAAGAGGACGCGCTCGGGAGAGACGAGCTGGACGACGAGAGCCATGCTCAGCTGTCCTCGAGCGTCTTCGCCTTGGCCAGCACGCTCTCGACCCCACCGACGTTGAAGAACGCCTGCTCCGGGATGTCGTCGAGCTCACCGTCGACGAGCGCCTCGAAACTCTCGACCGTCTCCTGCACCGGCACGAAGATCCCCGGCAGACCGGTGAAGACCTCGCCGACGAAGAACGGCTGGGAGAGGAATCGCTGGATCTTGCGAGCCCGGGACACCGTGACCCGGTCGTCTTCGGAGAGCTCGTCGAGACCCAGGATGGCGATGATGTCCTGGAGTTCCTTGTACCGCTGCAACACTTCCTGGACCCGACGGGCACAGTCGTAGTGGCGCTGACCGACGACCTCCGGGGCGAGGATGTTCGACGTGGACGCCAGCGGGTCGACGGCCGGGTAGATACCCAGGGCCGCGATCTGCCGGGACAGCTCGGTCGTCGCGTCGAGGTGCGTGAAGGTGGTGAACGGCGCGGGGTCGGTGTAGTCGTCCGCCGGGACGTACACGGCCTGGAGCGAAGTGATCGAGTGACCCTTGGTCGAGGTGATGCGCTCCTGCAGCTCGCCCATCTCGTCGGCCAGGGTCGGCTGGTAACCCACGGCGGACGGCATACGGCCGAGCAGAGTCGACACCTCAGAACCGGCCTGGGTGAACCGGAAGATGTTGTCGATGAACAGCAGCACGTCCTGGC
>CAZJBJ010000178.1:0-6229 GCA_964544295.1 uncultured Bifidobacteriaceae bacterium | reverse complement strand
ACGAGGTGAACGCACTGGGTGGGCATTTCGCCGTCAAGGTCCGACGCACCGTGGTCGACAACCAAGCGGTATCTCGGGCGAAGAAGGGGTCTTCGGCATGCGCCGGTCCTGGCAATGCCGCGTGGCGAGCGCGGTGCTCTGCGTCATCGTCGGTGCGGCGGTGGCGGTCACGATCTCCGTCGGTGCGGCCACACCGCCGCGGGCCGGCGCGGTCACCGCGTCGGCAGCCGACGTGGCGGCACGCGCCGGAATGTCGGCCGGTCCGGGAATCCTGTGGGAGTCCGACGCCGACCAGATCGCGGACCTCGACGCCATCGCGGCGTCGGGCGCGACCTGGCTGACCCTCGACATCGACTGGAACCACATCCAGTACGCGGGCCCGAACACGTGGAACTGGAACGTCGCGACCGATCGCGCCGTGCTGCGCGCCCGCGAGCGCGGCCTCCGGGTCATCGGCATGGCCGCGTACAGCCCGCCGTGGGCGCGCGGTGGGGAGTGTCCGCCCGGAGAGCTCCACTGTCTCCCGGCGAACCCGGCCGACTACGCGCGGTTCGTCGGCGCAGCAGCCGCGCGGTACGGATCGAACTCGCCGATCGATCGGCTGCGGGGGAGCGTCACCGCGTGGATCATCTGGAACGAACCCAACCATCGGCCGTTCTCGGTACCGCGTCCGAACCTCGACCGGTACACCGCGATGCTCAAGGCCGCCTACCCGGCGATCAAGGGCGCGGACCCGTCGGCGACGGTCGTCACCGGTGGCACCGCGCCGGCCCCGGATGCATTCGACGGTTCGGACATCCAGCCGGTCACGTGGCTGCGCGGCCTCTACGCACGCGGTGCTCGCGGATACTTCGACGCGGTCGGCCATCACCCGTACTCGTTCCCGACGAATCCGCTCGACGCCCACAGTTGGAACGCGTTCACCCAGACCCAGGCGCTCTACGACGTGATGATCGCGAACGGCGACGCGGCCAAGAAGGTGTGGGGCACCGAGATGGGTGCGCCCACCGGCTCCGCGGCCCGTTCGTTGTCGCCGACGCAACAGGCCCAGTGGGTGCGCGACTACTACCGCGGCTGGAACACGACCTTCCGCGAGTTCACCGGTCCGCTGGTCTGGTTCGAGATCCGTGACGACGGCACCAACCCCGCCGACGAATGGCAGAACCTCGGCCTCTTCACCCGCGATCGCGTCGCCAAGCCCGCGTACTCGGCGTACCAGGCGGTCACCGCGAGTGGAGCCGAGATGCCTCCGACGGATCTCACCGGACTGACGCTGCCCGTCCGCGGTCGTCGCGTCGAGCCGAATCCGAATGGTGGCTACTACTCGCTCGCGGGTGACGGGACGGTCACCGCACTCGACGGCGCGCCGTATCTCGGCTCGCCGCACTTCGGGTGGGACATCGCTCGCGGTCTCGCGGTCATGCCCGACGGTCGGGGCTACGTCGTGCTCGACGGCTTCGGTGGACTGCACAAGTTCGGCAGCGCCCGCGCCGGTGTCATCGGGCAGGGACGGATTCCGTACTGGCCGGGGTGGGACATCGCCCGTGACATCACGTTGGCGCCCGACGGTGCCGGGTTCACCGTGCTCGACGGCTTCGGCGGTCAGCACCGCGTCGGCAGCGCACCGAGGTACTCGCTCGGCTACTGGCCCGGTTGGGACATCGCCCGGGCGTTGGTCTATGCGCCGGTCGGTGACGGGGCGTACATGCTCGACGGCTTCGGCGGCGTGCACGTCGACGGCAACGCCGTCCGGCAACGGACCGGCTACTGGCCGGGGCAGGACGTCGCCCGCGACATCGTCCCGACCGCCGACAATCAGGGGCTGGCGGTCGTGGACGCCTGGGGCCGCGTGAGCCGGGGTGGCAACGCACCCCCGGTCGGGGCCAACTGGGCCGCCTGGGCGTGGCCCCACGCCGGCGGCATCGCGCTCGTCGGCAACGGGTACGTGGTCGCGAGCTAGCGACCGTCAGCCGTCGCGCACGGGGAGTCGGCGCAACGACTGGGCTGCGCTGCGCAACATCAACGTCGCGCCGAACGTCATCCCGCCGAAGCCGAGCACCCAGAGGGTCTCGCGGATGCCCTCGTTGCGCGTGACGCCGGCACCGACGAGCAGGAGCGCCGATGCGACCGTGCCGCTTCCGCCGATGAACGCGATGGTGCCGCGGTCCAACCACCGCTCGACGACCTCCCGGTCGGCGCCCGCGTACCGTTCGGTGCGCAGGGTGAGACTTCCGTCGCGCAACTGCGCGCTGATGGCCTCGGCATGCTCGGGCAGCGTGCGGAGCGACGGGAGGGCGCGGACGAGCTCGTGCTGCAGGAGATCCTGCGGATCGGTCAGGGTCGACGCCGCGTCGGCGCGTGCAAGCGCCTCGCCGGTGCCGGCGAAGTCGAACCCGGGACAGATCACGCCGAGGGTGCCTTCCAACGTGATCAGCGACCGCGACAGCAGCGACATCGCGCTCGGGATCGCGAGCCCGTGTCGGTCCATGGTGGCGAGGATCTCGCGGATGAGGGCCGGGTCGAAGCCGGTACCCAGGTTGGCCATCACCGTGCCCAGGTCGGCTTCGAGGGCGCGTAGGTCGACCGTCGCCGCGCCGCCCGCGAGATGACGCACCCCACGCGCGATGAGCGACACGTCCTGGAGGCCCAGCCCCATCGCGATGCCCTGGAGGCCTTCGAGCGTCGTCGGGCTCAACCGCCCGACGGCGCCGAAGTCGAGCAGCCACAGATGGCCGTCTCCGTCGATGAACACGTTCCCGGGATGGGGGTCCGCGTGGTAGAGGCCGTCGTGGAGGATCTGGTGCAGGAACGATCGCAGGAGCCGCTCCGCGAGTTCACTCCGGGCGACCCCGCACGCGGCGACCGCGGCCTCGTCGTCGACGCTCGTACCCGGGATCTCGTCCATCACCAGGACGGTCGGCGTGCACAGGGTCGGATAGACGCGTGCGACGCGTACGTCGTCGCCGGCGAGGGTCTCCGCGAAGCGACGGCCCGCCGCCGCCTCCTTCGTGTAGTCGAGTTCGGCCTCGATGCCGTCGACGAGCTCGTCGGCGAGGCGGGTGATGCCCACCCGGTGCGCGGCATCGACCCGACGGTCGAGCTGGCGAGCGACGAGACGCAGCACCGCCGCATCACGCGCGACCAGGTCGCCGACGCCGGGCCGTTGCACCTTCACCACGACCGACTCGCCGGTGACGAGGCGCGCCCGGTGGGTCTGGCCGATCGACGCCGCCGCCAGGGGCTCCCACTCGAAGTCGGCGAAGACGTTGGCCACGGGTTCGCCGAGGCCGGCTTCGAGCGCGCCCCGCACGTCGTCGGGCGGGATGGGCCGCACGTCGGACCGCAAGTGCGAGAGCTCGGTGGTCAGTGCCTCGGGGAGCAGGTCGGTGCGGGTCGACGCGATCTGTCCGAACTTCACCATCATCCCGCCGCTCTCCTCGAGCACCTCGCGGATGCGGCGGGCGAAGTCGGGGGAGTCGAGCGCTTCTTCGGTGCGGTAGCGGACGTGCACCAGGTTGTGGTGGCGCGCGTCCCGCACGACCTCGCGCATCCGACCCCACGGGGCCAGCGCGTCGCGACTCGAACGAATCGGATGCGTGATCACCTTGCGGAGCCGGCGCCGGTGCGCGGGCGTCTCGTTCGCCCGGCGGGTGAGCAGATCCAGCGTCACCGCGAGGGGCATCGCGACCATCAGCCCGAAGAACATGGTCGTGAGGACGCCGGCGGTGATGCCGGGGTCGTCGTTGTGGACGATGCCCGTGACCACGAGCCCGGCGAGCCAGCCGACGATCGCGACGATCGCGGCCCGCCACGGCCCGAGTCGGATCCCGAGGACGCGTGCGCACAACCAGCCGATGGACGCGATCCACGGCACGATGAGGAAGACGAACTCGAGGATGGCGATGCTGAGTTTCATGCGCGGCACTCCGGACGGAAACGCCCGACCCTACCGGCGCCGCGTTGGCCGCGAGCAGGTTCGGACCCGCACCGGCATCGCACTCCCATCCCGGGAATTCGGAGGGGCCCGGGTAAGGTGACCGACCCTTATGGACACGTCGATCGAGCCCCTCGAGGGCAACCAAGTCAAGCTCCACATCACGGTGTCGGAGCAAGAGTTCGAACCGGCGATCAACGCCGCGTTCCGCAAGCTCGCCCGCGAAGTGCGCATCCCGGGTTTCCGGCCCGGCAAGGCGCCCCGCAAGATTCTCGAGGCGCGTTTCGGTCCCGATGTCGCGCGTGAGCAGGCGCTCAAGGACGGGCTGCCCGAGTTCTACGCGGATGCCGTGGTCGCCGAATCGATCGACGTGATCGCGCCACCCCAGATCGAGATCACCGCGGGCGAGGAATCCGGTCCCATCACCTTCGAGGCCGTGGTCGAGACCCGGCCTCAGGTGCGCCTCGCGGGTTACGACGAACTGCGGGTCGAGGTCGACTTCACCCCGGTGGCCGACGAGGACGTCGATCGCCAGATCGACTCCCTGCGCGAGCGCTTCGCGGACCTCGAACCGTCGGACGACCCGCTGATCGACGGCGCGTACGCCTCGATCGACCTGAGTGCCACCGCCGACGGCGAGCCGATCGATGCGCTGAGCGCGACCGACCTGCTCTACGAGGTCGGCTCCGACGGTCTGGTGCCCGCACTCGACGAGGCCCTGCGTGGCACGCAGCCCGGCGCGGTGCTCGAGTTCTCCGACGTGTTGCCCGAACGCTTCGGCGACCAGGCCGGGACCACGGTCGAGTTCAAAGCCATCGTCAAGGAGGTGCAGCGGAAGGTGCTGCCCGAGTTGACCGACGAATGGGTGGCGGAGAACACGGAGTCCGAGACCGTCGAATCGCTGCGCTCCGAGTCGAAGCGCCGTCTCGAACTCCTGGGCAAGCTCCAGGCCAACATGAGCCTGCGCGACAAGGTGCTCGACGAACTCTCGAGCCTGGTTCCCGTCGAGCCGCCCGAGCCGCTCGTCGGTCAGGAGATGGAGCATCGGCTCCACGACCTCCAGCACCGGGTCCAGCAACAGGGGCTGACCATCCCGCAGTGGTTGGCGATGACCGGCCAGGACCAGACCGAGTTCCTCGACGAACTGCGCGCCGGAGCGACCAAGGCCGTGTTGGCCGACCTCGCGCTGCGCGCAGTCGTCAATCAGGAATCGATCGAGCCGACCGAGGCCGATCTCGACGCCGAAATCGAGCGGTTGGCCGAGCGCACCGGTGAAAAGGTGCAGAAGGTGCGACGCGATCTCGACCGTCGGGGCCTCCTGGAGGCGGTACGCTCTGACCTCGCCCGCGGCAAGGCGTTGCAGTTCGTCGTCGATGCCGCGGTCGCGGTGGACACCGAAGGCAACGAACTCGACGTCGAGATCCCGGCGCCGGAAGCGTCCACCGACGACACCGGCGATGGAGTCGAACCCCCCGAATCCGACGACAACAAGAACTCCGAGGAGTCAGAAGCGTGATGCAGCCGGTCTACAACTCGTTCTACGTTCCCGAGGTCTGGGAGAAGACGCCGTACGGCGGCGAGCGCACCACGAGCCTCCTCGGCAAGCTGCTCAAGGAGCGGATCATCCTCCTCGGCACCGCGGTCGACGAGCACGTCGCCAACCTGATCATGGCGCAGCTCCTCCACCTCGAGAGCGAGGACCCGGACAAGGACATCTCGCTCTACATCAACTCTCCGGGTGGTGAGATCACCGGGCTGTTCGCCATCTACGACACGATGCAGTTCATCAAGCCCGACGTGTCGACCATCTGCATCGGCCAGGCCGCTTCGGCCGCGGCAGTGATCCTCGCCGCCGGCGAGCACGGCAAGCGGTTCATCCTGCCGCACTCCCGGGTGCTCATCCACCAGCCTCACGGTGGTGCCCAGGGCCAGGCGGTCGACATCCAGATCCAGGCCAAGGAGATCACGCGGATGCGTGAGACCCTCGACGAGATCCTGGCCCACCACTCGGGTCAGACCGTCGAGAAAGTCGCGGCCGACACCGACCGCGACTTCATCATGGGTGCGAACGAAGCCAAGGAATACGGCATCGTCGACGAAGTGATCACCAATCGTGAGCTCGCCGCGGTCGGCGTGCCTGCGGGAGTGAGCTGACCGCTCGACCATTCGGGATACCGGGACTCCGGGGGGAGACGACGTGGCGAAGTTCGGTGACGGAGGAGACCTCCTCAAGTGCTCGTTCTGCGGAAAGAGCCAGAAGCAGGTCAAGAAACTCATCGCGGGCCCGGGCGTCTA
>CAZJBJ010000177.1:0-6400 GCA_964544295.1 uncultured Bifidobacteriaceae bacterium | reverse complement strand
CCCGAAGCGCAAGTTCATCATCGCCGACACGCCCGGCCATGTGCAGTACACGCTCAACATGGTCACCGGCGCGTCGACTGCCGACCTCGCACTGATCCTCGTCGACGCCCGCCACGGGGTGGTGGAGCAGTCGCGCCGGCATGCGGTGATCGCGTCGCTGCTCTCGGTGCGACACCTGGTGCTGTGCGTCAACAAGATGGACCTCGTCGACTTCGACCAGCTCGTCTTCGACCGCATCTCGGAGGAGTTCCGGGAGTGGGCCGGCAAGCTCGACATCACCGACCTCACGTTCATCCCGGTGTCGGCGTTGCACGGCGACAACGTCACCACCCACGGTGACAACATGCCGTGGTACGACGGTCCGACGCTGTTGCACCACCTGGAACACCTCTACATCGGCTCGGACCGCAACCTGATCGACGCCCGGATGCCGGTGCAGTTCGTGATCCGGCCGATGAGCGACGCCTGGCACGATTACCGCGGCTACGCCGGTCAGGTGGCCGGGGGCACGTTCCGGCCCGGTGACGAGGTCCTCGTGCTGCCGTCCGGGCTCACCACCCGCATCGCGGGCATCGACCTCTACGGCCAGGAGATCGCCGAGGCGATCCCGCCGATGTCGGTCACGATCCGGCTCGAGGACAACATCGACATCAGTCGCGGCGATCTGATCTGCCGGCCGAACAACGCACCGTCGGTCACCCAGGAGATCGACGCCATGATCTGCTGGTTCAGCGAACGTTCGCTCCAGGTCGGCGGCAAGTACGCGATCAAGCACACGACCCGATCCGCCCGGGCCCTCGTCCGCGATCTCCACTACCGCCTCGACGTCAACTCGCTCTCGCGCGACGAGACGTCCGGCACCCTCAACATGAACGACATGGGGCGCGTGAGTCTGCGGGTCACCGCTCCCCTGTTCGTCGACGAGTACCGCCGGAACCGCACCACCGGCTCGTTCATCCTCATCGACGAGGGCACGAACGAGACCGTCGGCGCCGGCATGATTCTCGACGCGTGAGCGAGGTGTCGACACGGATGCACCCCCCAACCACCTCGCCCAACGTGGTGTTCCACGCCGGGACGGTCACCCGGGAGCAGCGGATCGCCGCCACCGGCAACGAGGGCATGACGATCTGGCTGACCGGGCTCTCCGGTTCGGGGAAGTCCACGGTCGCGGTCGCGATCGAGCAGGCGCTGGTGAGTGCCGGCCGGGTCGCCTATCTGTTGGATGGCGACAACCTCCGCCACGGTCTGAACGGCGACCTCGGCTTCGACGCCGCGAGCCGCAACGAGAACGTGCGGAGGGCCGGCGAGGTGGCCGCGCTGTTCGCGGACGCCGGCGCGGTGGCGATCGTGCCCCTCATCAGCCCGTGCCG
This sequence comes from uncultured Bifidobacteriaceae bacterium, assembly GCA_964544295.1. Classification (GTDB taxonomy): domain Bacteria; phylum Actinomycetota; class Acidimicrobiia; order IMCC26256; family JAENVU01; genus JAENVU01. Next base: position 5,027 of record CAZJBJ010000177.1, on the reverse strand, counting down.
CGCCGCCCGGGATCGGGTGCGCGCCCGTCGTGCGGAGCTGGGACTGCGGTTCGTCGAGATCTTCGTCGACACCCCGATCGAGTTGTGCGAGGCCCGCGACGTGAAGGGCCTCTACGCGAAGGCCCGGGCCGGTGAGATCACCGGCTTCACCGGCGTCGACGACCCGTACGAAGCGCCCGAGTCCCCCGAGCTGGTGCTCACCCCTGGTCCCACCCCGGAGCAAGCCGCGACCAGCGTCATCGCGACGTTGCGGATCTGATCCAGTCGACGTAGTGGGCGAGACCGTCGGCGATGCTGACGGTCGGGGCCCATCCCAGCGCCTCCCGGGCCGCGCTCGCGTCGGCACAGGAACGGTGCACGTCGCCGGGTCGAGGATCGACGAAGACCGGATCGACGGCGACGCCGATGCGCGCCGCGAGCCCGTCGAGCAGCTCGAGCAGTGACGTCCCCGCTCCCGGCGCGACGTTGAACGCCTGCCCACTCGCGGCGGCCGCCGGTGCTGCCGCGGCGGCGAGGTTGGCGGCGACGACATCGGAGACGAAGGTGAAGTCCCGGCTCTGCGTGCCGTCGCCGTGGACCACGGGCTGCTCACCGGCGAGCATCGCCGCCGCGAAGAGCGGGATCACCGCCGCGTACGTGGCATCCGGGCGCTGACGGGGACCGAACACGTTGAAGTAGCGCAGCACGACCGTCTCGAGGTCGTAGAGCTCGGCGAAGACACGCGTGTACCAGTCGCCGGTGAGCTTGGTGATGGCGTACGGCGATCGGGGTCGCAGTGGCGCGGTCTCGGGGGTGGGGACGATCTCGGCCCCGCCGTAGACGCTGCTCGACGAGGCGAAGACCACCCGCCGCACCCCGGCGTCGCGCGCCGCGGTGAGCACATTGAGGGTGCCGTCGACGTTGACCGCATTGGAGAGCTGCGGGTCGGTGACCGACCGGGTGACCGATCCGAGGGCGCCGAGGTGGAAGACGACCTCGCACCCCGTCACGGCGGCCGTCACCGTCGCCGGATCGGCGACCGACCCGGCCAGCAGCTCCGCATCGGGGTTGACGTTGGTTGCGAGACCGGTGCTGAGGTCGTCGAGCACCCGGACGGTATCGCCGCGGGCCACCAGGGCGTCGACCACGTGGGAACCGATGAAGCCGGCGCCGCCGGTCACGAGTGCGTCCATGGCCCGGGCACGCTAGCGGGCCGTGCGCCACCCGAGATCCAGTCTCAAGGCCCCCGGGAAATACGTCGATACCGCCCAAGCCCGCCACTCGCGACCAAGGTCTTCCGGGATGAACAACGACGCGCTCGCCGAACTCGTGGGGCACATTCCCGACGCGGTGGTCGTGCTCGATGCGGCGCTGAACGTCGAATGGGCGAATCCGGCCGCCGAGCGGATCTTCGACCGACCGAGTTCCCAGGTGATCGGCAGCCCGGGCATCGACTTCGTCCACCCCGACGACCTCCCGGTGATCCTGGTCGGCCTCGCGACGCTGGGCGAGCGCCCGGAAGGAGAGGCCGTCGAGGTCCGCGTCCGCGGCGCCGAAGGATGGCTGCTCGTCGAACTCATGGCCACGCCGACGTCGGATGGTCGGATCTTGCTGACCATGCGCGATCTGACCGCTCGGCGCCGCTTCGAGGTCGCCCACGGAGAAGAGGCCCGATTCCGATCCCTCGTCCACAACGCGGGCACGGTCACGATGCTCGTCGACCCCACCGGTGTCGTCGAGTCGATTTCGGGCGCGATCGTCCGCCTCACCGGACTCGACCCGGCCGAAATCGAGGCGCACCCCATGGTGGACCTCCTGGCGAACGAGGCCGACCGCCGCGACTACGAGGACGCGGTTCGGCACGCGGGACCCGGCTCGCTGACATCGGTCGTCGTCTCCTTCGTCACCGAGGACCCCGACGTCGCGGTACCGATGGAACTCGCCATCGTCGACCTGCGCGACGATCCCACCGTCGGCGGATACGTGGTCTCGGCGCACGAGGTGACCGAACGCATCGCAGTCGAGAACGAACTCCGACAGGCGTTGTCCCTCCTCCAGGCCACGCTCGATTCCACCGCCGACGGCATCCTGGTGGTCGACCGCGAGAATGCGATCACGAGTTTCAACCAACAGTTCGTCGACATGTGGCGGATCCCGCCCGCGGTCGTCGAACGGCGCGACGACGACCAGGCACTGCGGTTCGTCATGGACCAACTCGTCGATCCGGATGCGTTCGCGGCGAAGGTCCAGGAGTTGTACGAGGACGCCGACGCCGACAGCTACGACATGCTCGAGTTCCGCGACGGTCGGGTCTTCGAACGGGTCTCGCACCCCCAGCGGGTCGACGGCCGCGTCGTCGGTCGGGTCTGGAGCTTTCGTGACCTCACCGGCCGGAAGCAGCTCGAGGACGAGTTGCTCTACCGGGCGTTCCACGACCAGCTGACCGGCCTCGCCAACAAGGCCAGGTTCTGCGATCGCCTCGAGCACGCGTCCGAGCGGTGTCACCGCCTGTCTACCGGCTTCTCGGTCCTGTTCCTCGACCTGGACAACTTCAAGACCGTGAACGACAGCCTCGGACATCTGGCCGGGGACGAACTCCTGGTCCTCGCGGCGAGGACGCTGAGTGGATGCCTGCGCAGCTCCGACACCGCCGCCCGACTCGGCGGCGACGAGTTCGCGGTGCTCATCGAGGACGCCGAGGACACGAGCGCGGCGACCCATCTCGCGGCGCGGATCACCGAGGCGTTCCGGCGACCGTTCATCGTCGCGGGTCGTGAGGTCTTCGCCACCGTGAGCATCGGCCTCGCCTTCGGGACCGGCACCTCCACGACCGATGCCATCCTCCGCGACGCCGACCTCGCCATGTCCAAGGCGACGGGGAAGGGGAAGAACCGGTTCGAGGTGTTCGAGGAGTCCCAGCACGCAGCCGCGATCGTGCGGGTCGAGTTCGAGACCGAGCTGCGCCGGGCGGTCGAGCGCGACGAGTTCGCGCTGTACTACCAGCCGATGGTCGACGCGACCACCGGCCACGTCGTCGCCGCCGAGGCCCTGTTGCGCTGGCATCACCCCACGCGGGGACTGCTGGCACCGAACGCGTTCCTGCCCCTCGCCGAAGAGACCGGCCTCATCGACGAGATCGGCCGATCGCTGCTGTCCCGTGCGTGCGAGCAGGCCCGCGACTGGCACCGCGCCGGGGCGAGCGATCTCGCGATCAGCGTCAACGTGTCCCCGAACCAGCTCACCAGCCCGAGCGTGGCCACCGACGTGGGCCAGGCCATCCAGCGTCTCGGCATCCCGCCGTCGTCCCTGATCATCGAGATCACCGAAACCGCGATGATGCGGGACACCGACGCCGCGCGCCACAGCCTGCTCGCACTCAAGGAGCTCGGGGTCTCGCTCGCGCTCGACGACTTCGGCACCGGGTACTCCTCGCTGACCTATCTCGAGCACTTCCCGATCGACATCGTCAAGATCGACAAGAGCTTCGTCGCGTCGATGGACCGGTCGGCGCACGCCCGTTCGCTCACGCCGGCGATCCTCCAACTCGCCCAGACCCTCGGGCTCACGACCGTCGCCGAAGGCATCGAGACGTCGGATCAGCTGCGGCGACTGCGACGTCTCGGCTGCGATCTGCTCCAGGGTTTCCTGCTCTCCCGGCCGTGCCCCCCCGGTGACCTCGACCCTCAGGTGCTCCAGCGCCGCGTCCGGCTGCCCGACGTCGCCACCGAGTTCGACGACCTCGCCGCCGTCTCCTGACCAACCCTGACGCCGCCGTCAGGCGCGTGCGAGACTCACCGCCATGCACGCGACGAAGGCCCTGGTGACCGCCCCCTTCCGTGGCCCTGGCCTGGAACTGCTCCGCTCGCTCTGCCCCGACATCGTCGTCGATCCCTGGATCGACCACCGACCGCTCCGCCTCTACAACTCCGAACAGCTCGCCGAACGGATCGTGGCCGAGGGTGCCGATCTCCTCATCGTGGAGAGCGACAGCGTGAAGGGCCCGGTCCTCGAACTCCCGCTCGTGGCCATCGGGTCGTGCCGGGGTGATCCCAACAACGTCGACATCCCGGCCGCCACCGAACGGGCAATCCCGGTCCTGCGGGCCCCGGGCCGCAACGCCGACGCGGTGGCGGAGATGACCGTCGGGCTGTTGTTCGCGGTCAACCGCGGCATCGTCCGCGCCGACATGGACGTGCGCGGCGGGGAGGTATGGCGGGACGGGACCATCCCGTACCAGCGCTTCCGGGCGTGGGAACTCGCCGGCCAGACGGTCGGCATCGTCGGTCTCGGCGCCGTCGGCCGGGCGACCAGATGGCGACTCGAGGGGCTCGGCATGCGGGTGATCGCGGCCGATCCGTTCGCGCCGGACGCCACCCACTCACTCGACGCCCTCATCGCCGAAGCCGACGTCGTCTCGGTGCACGCCGCGGTGACGCCCGAGACCGAAGGGCTGATCGGCGCAGCCGAGTTCGGCGCGATGAAGGAAGGGGCGATCTTCATCAACAGCGCCCGCGCCCAACTCCACGACACGGACGCGTTGGTGATGGCGTTGCAGTCGGGTCAACTCGCCGGGGCCGGCCTCGATCATTTCGTCGGCGAGCACCTCGCCGTCGACCATCCCCTGTGTTCGATGCCGAACGTCGTGCTGACCCCCCATATCGGCGGTGCCACCTGGGACACCGAGACCCGCCATTCGACGTTGATCGCCGAAGGACTCGCCAGCCTCTTCGCCGGCGGCGTGCCCGACAATCTGGTGAACCCCGCCGCGCTGGAGGGACGATGACCGAAGTGTCCGCGCAGTCCGTCAAGGAGCAGGTGCTCTGGGCCGCCCAGGAGATGCTCCGGTCCGGTCTCGTCGAAGGCACCGCCGGCAACGTCGCGGCCCGGTTGCCCGACGGCAACGCCGTGGTGACGCCGAGCAGCCTCGACTATCTCGACATGCGCCTCGAGGACCTCGTGGTCTGCGCCCCGGACGGTTCGGTCGTCGAGGGCCACCGGTCACCGACCAGCGAGAAGCAGCTCCACCTCACCGTCCTCAACACCTACCC
>CAZJBJ010000176.1:2248-6401 GCA_964544295.1 uncultured Bifidobacteriaceae bacterium | reverse complement strand
GACTTCCTCCACGTGCTCCTGCCGCACTTCCCGTGGCACTACCTGCCGACCGGTCAGGACTACGCCGCACTGCCGGGTCACACCAACGGACTCCGCGGTCAGAACTGGGCGAACGGCCAGGTCGCCGCGCTGTCGCGGGTTCGCCACCTGCTCCAGGTGCAGGCCACCGACACGTTCATCGGTCAGGTCGTCGAACGGCTCCGGTTGATCGGGGAGTGGGACGACACGCTGCTCGTGCTCACCGCCGACCACGGCGTCTCGTTCGCGGCCGGCGGTCCGATCCGCGGCGTGACCGATACCAACATCGCCGACATCGCGTGGACGCCCCTGTTGATCAAGGCCCCCGGACAGACCGCGGGCGGGCTCGACGACCGGCCCGCGGAGTCCATCGACGTCGTCCCCACGATCGCCGCCCACCTCGGTGTGAAGATCCCGTGGTCCGTCGACGGGCGCTCGCTCCTCGACCCGGCCCGTCCCGCGTCCGAGGCTCGGACGTTCCCGATGTTCGACTGGAGTCGGAGCGAGCTGCACCCGACGTCGGGATCGTTCCTCCACCTCGACCGGGCACAGCCGTGGGCGGAGGTCCAGCACGCGCGGGCCGCCCCGCCCGACGAGTTCGCGGACCTCCGCGTCTTCGGGACCGGACCGGACGACGATCTGCTCGGCGCGCCCGGCACCGGCCGGGTCGGCGCGCCGGTGGAGGGATCGAGCGTCGTACTGGACGGTCCGCTGCGATATCTGAACGTCGATCCCACGCAGCCGAAGACGCCGTACGTGGCCGTGCACGGGATGGTGGACGGCGTGCGGCCGAAGACGCGGCTCGCGATCGCGGTCAACGGGGTGGTCGCCGGGCTCAGTTTCGTGTACCGGGCGCCGGGTGCCGATCAGCCCGAGTTCTGGGCCACGCTCGTCCCCCGGATGTTCCGGCCGGGCCGCAATCTGGTCCAGGTGTTCGCCGTCGAGGGCCCTCCGGGGCGCCAGACCCTGCACCAACTGACCCCGGGCGGCGCCCGGGGCTGAACGCGCGCCACCCGATGCGACGGTGGTCACGCGCGGTGGTCATGCCGGGCCGTGCGGCGGGCCGGTGGTACCGTGGCCGCTTCGTCGCCACCATCTGAGGGAGTGCGAACGCACATGCTCGACGGTCGTCTGCGCGCCACGGTGACTCGCGGACTCAACCCCATCGGACGCGGCCTGCTCAATATCGGCGTCGGTCCCGATGTCCTCACGTTGACGGGCCTGGCCCTGTCGATCGCGACAGCCCTGTTCATCGCGTCCGGACACCTCATCTGGGGTGTCATCGGGCTCACCCTGAGCGGCCTCGTCGACTTGCTCGACGGTTCGGTCGCGCGCACGTCGGGACGCGTGTCGTCGCGCGGTGCGTTCTTCGACTCGGTGATCGACCGCGCGTCCGACGCCGTGGTCTTCGGCGGGGTCGCGTGGTACCTGGGTCGCGACAGCGGGCGCCTGCCGGTGCTGGCGCTCGCCGCCGCCGCACTGGCGATGCTGATCTCCTACGAGCGGTCCAAGGCCGAAGGGCTCGGCTACAACGCGCGGGGCGGTCTGATGGAGCGCGCCGAGCGGATGGTCATGCTCGGGATCGGGCTCGCGTTCGACGTGTTGGTGCCCGTGCTCTGGATCATGGTGGTGCTCATGGCGATCACCGCGGTCCAGCGGTTCCTCACGGTCTGGAAGCAGGCGACCGCCGATCTGCCGGCCCGGCCGCCGGCACCCAGCCGTCATCGCCGGGCAACGTCCGGCGAGACTGATGCACGGGTGAGCCGCTGGCGGTCGATGGACCGTCCGGCCGGTCAACGGGCGGTGCGCACGACGCGCCGGAGCCGTCCGTAGCGCAGTGGCCCTGCCGTCACCGTCCTACCTGGCGTACCGCGTGGGTGCCGCCGTGGCGAACGCACTCCCGGCGGCGGTCGCCACCCCGATCGCAGAAGGAACCGGACGCGCGCTCGCGCTGGCACCGATCCTCGGCGGTCGTCGTCGCATCGTGCGGCGCAACCTGCAACGCGCGACCGACGGTGCGCTCGACGGGTTCGCGCTCGAACGGGCCGTGTCGGACACGTTCGCGTCCTACGGCCGCTACTGGTTGGAGCTGTTCCGGCTCCCGCACGACGCCAAGGGCTCGGTGGAGGAGCGCGTCACCTCGGTCGGGTTCCACCACATCGCCGAGGCGCTCGAGCGCGGCAACGGTGTGATCCTCGCGCTGCCCCACGTGGGTGGGTTCGATTTCGCCGCCGCGTGGCTCGCCGGTCGCGGGCTCGCGCCGACGGTCGTCGTGGAAGCGGTCGAACCGCCGGAGTTGTTCGAGTGGTTCGCCGACGTCCGCCGCGACATCGGCATGGAGGTGATCCCGCTCGGACCGGCGGCGGCGGCCGGAGTCGTCCAGGCGTTGCGGGCCAATCGGATCGTCTGCCTGCTCTCGGACCGCGACCTGGCCGGCGACGGCGTGACGGTGGAGTTCTTCGGCGAGGAGACGACGCTGCCGGCCGGGCCGGCGACCCTCGCCGTCCGGACCGGTGCCGCGCTCCTTCCCGCCGCGGTCTACTTCCGGCCCCACGGCCATCACTTCGTCAAGATCGAGGCGCCGCTGGCGGTGGAACGGCAGGGCCGTTTGCGGGAGGATGTCACCCGGATCACCCAGCAACTCGCCCGCCGCTTCGAGGAGCTGGTGCGCATGGCCCCCGAGCAATGGCACGTGATGCAACCCAACTGGCCGAGTGACGACCCCGCGGCCGGCTCGGGCGCGCCGGATCCGGCGCCGTCGGGTTCCGCATCGGCATCGACCTCCACCTCCACCTCCACTTCGGCACCGTCCTGATGCGGGTCTCGATCCTCTGCCCCTACTCGCTGTCGGTGCCGGGCGGGGTCCAGGGTCAGGTGCTCGGGCTCGCTCGTGCGCTGCGCGCCATCGGCGTCGACGCCCGGGTCATCGGCCCGACCGACGGCCCGCCGCCCGAACCCGGCGTCACCACGGTCGGCGCCACCGTCGGGTTCTCGGCGAACGGTTCGATCTCGCCCATGGCCGAGGAACAGCGGGTGGCGTCCGACCGGACGCTCGAAGCGCTGCGCGCGTTCGATCCCGACGTCCTGCACCTCCACGAGCCATTGGTGCCCGGTCCGACGAGCGCCGCGCTGCTGGGCAGCGAGGTCCCCAAGGTCGGGACCTTCCACGCGGCGGGGGAGGCGGGATCACCTGCGTACAAGGCGCTGCGCAAGCTCGCCGAGACCGCGGCCCGGCGCCTCGCGGTCCGGGTGGCGGTGAGTCCCGACGCCGCCGCGATGGCCGAGGAGGCACTCGGCGGTACCTACGTCGTCCTGCCCAACGGGGTGGACGTCGACGCGTTCGCGAAGGTCGAGCCGTGGCCGGCACCGCGACCGAGTGTCCTGTTCCTCGGTCGGCACGAACCGCGCAAGGGACTCGGCGTCCTCCTCGACGCCTGGACCGGCCTCGACCGCGACGCCACCCTGTGGGTCGCCTCCGACGGGCCCGAGACCGAGGCACTGCAGGCTCGCCGCACTCCGGACGTCGAGTGGCTCGGCCGCATCTCCGAGCCGGAGAAGGTGGCCCGCCTCCGGGGAGCCACGATCTTCTGCGCGCCCGCCCTCGGCCAGGAATCGTTCGGCATCGTGCTCCTGGAGGGCATGGCCGCCGGGACGGCCGTCCTCGCCTCGGACATTCCGGGATACCGCAACGTCGCCCACGACGGCGAGGATGCCGTCCTGGTGCCGCCCGACGATCCCGACGCGCTCCGGGCCGCGTTGCGGCGCCTCCTCGACTCCGAGTCGCTCCGGGCGGGGCTCGAAGCGACCGCCGCGGAGCACGTGACGGATTTCTCGTTGGCGCGCCTCGCCGAGCGTTACGTCGAGGTCTACGAGCAGGCCATCGCGATCGGGGAGTCCGGCATGCCCTCGATCTCGGCGTGATCGCCCCTACGATGGAGGACACGATCTTCCCCCGAGGAGCATTCTCATGATTGGCATCATCATCGCGGTCGTCGTGGTGGTCCTGCTGGTCCTGTTCGTCATCGTGACGTACAACGGCCTGGTCCGGACCCGCAACCGCATCGACAACGCGTTCTCACAGATCGCGGTGCAACTCAAGCGCCGCCACGACCTGATCCCGAACCTCGTCGAGACC
>CAZJBJ010000176.1:0-2238 GCA_964544295.1 uncultured Bifidobacteriaceae bacterium | reverse complement strand
TGAAGGGGTACGCCGCCCACGAGAAGGGCGTGTTCGAGGCGGTCACCGCCGCGCGTGCCAACGCGATCAACGCCGGCACCGGATCACCCCAGGCCCAGGCCCAGGCCGAGAACGCGTTGAGCGGCACCCTGAAGAGTCTGTTCGCGGTCGCCGAGGCCTACCCGGACCTGAAGGCGAACCAGAACTTCCTGAACCTGCAGGAGGAACTGACCTCGACCGAGGACAAGATCGCCTACTCGCGGCAGTTCTACAACGACTCCGTGCTGGGCTACAACAACAAGATCCAGGCGTTCCCCGCCAACGTGCTCGCCGGCATGTTCAACTTCACGCCCCGGGAGTACTTCGAGGGTGACCCGACGGAGCAGGGTCCTGTCTCCGTTCAGTTCTAAGACCCTCTGAGAGCGGTTCCCGTGGGCATGTACGAGCAGATCGCGCGCAACAAGCGCCGCACGTTCCTGATGCTCGCCGCGTTCGTGTTCCTGATCGCAGCGGTCGCGGTGGCGTTGGGCGTGCTGTTCCGCGCCGGGGTCGCGATCGTTCCCATCGCGATCGGGATCGCGATCGCGATGGCGTGGACCTCCTACTTCGCGTCCGACAAGATCGCGCTGGCCGCGAGCCGGGCCAAGCCCGCCGACGGGCCCGAGTACGCCCGCTACCACAACCTCGTGGAGGGTCTGTGCATCGCGGCGGGTCTCCCCAAGCCCCGCCTCTACGTGGTCGACGACCCGGCCCCGAACGCGTTCGCCACCGGGCGTAATCCCCAGCACGCGGCGATCGCGGTCACCACCGGGCTCCTGGCGATCATGAACCGGGTCGAACTCGAAGGCGTCCTGGCGCACGAGCTCAGCCACGTGCGCAACTACGACATCCTCGTCTCGACGATCGCGGTCACCGCGGTGGGTGCGGTGGCGCTGATGGCCGACCTCGGATTGCGGTTCATGTGGTTCGGCGGTCGGTCCAACCGGAACGACAACAACGACAGCGGTGGGATCGGCATGATCCTGGCGATCCTCGCCATGGCGTTGCTGGTGCTCGCACCCTTCGCCGCGCAGCTGATGCAGTTCGCGGTGAGTCGGCGCCGAGAGCTGCTCGCCGACGCGTCGGGAGTGCAGCTCACCCGGTACCCACCCGGGCTGATCTCGGCGTTGAAGAAGCTCCAGGACGACAAGACCGTCGTCCACCACGCGACCCGGGCCACCGCGCAGCTCTGGATCGAGAGCCCGCTCGAGCGGGACGACCCCGAGGCGCCCGGCGCGACCCGGCGCGGCACCAAACTCAACCGGAAGTTCGACACCCATCCACCGCTCGAGGAGCGGATCGCCGCCCTGGAGGCCATGTGAGAAGACTGGGAACGGTCGCACTGCTCGCGCTCGCGTTGACGGCGTGCGGGAGCAGCAGCGCCCAGGAGGCGGCGAAGCCGAAGCCGAAGCCGTCGACCACGACCACGACGGCACCACCGCCGGTGGCGCCGCTGACGGGCCAGCCCGATGTCGACGGCGCCGCGCAGGGTCGTCCGGTCGTCTCGATCAAGATCGACAACGACTCGAATCTGGCGCGTCCCCAGACGGGCATCGACCAGGCCGACATCGTCTGGGACGAAGTCGTCGAGGGCGAGGCGACCCGGTTCCTCGCGATGTTCCACTCGCAGGTCCCGGAAGTGGTCGGCCCGGTGCGGTCCGTCCGGTTGACGGATCCGCTCATCGTCTGGCCGGTGGGCGGCGTGTTCGCCTACTCCGGCGGCGCGAAGTACGCGGTCGACGGGATCACCCAGGCGCCGGTCACGTTGGTCGACGAGAGCCGGGCCGGGGAGGCCATGTTCCGCGACTCCAGCCGCCGGGCCCCGCACAACCTCTACGCACGGCCCGCGCAGCTCTTCACGATGGGCGGCCAGCCGGTACCGCCACCGCCGTTGTTCGACTACGTGCGCACGAAGTCGACCCAGGGCATCGCGGTCGCCGGAGTGTCGATCGCGTTCAACAACCGTGAGTTCGCACCCACCTACACCTGGGACGCCGCATCGGGCACGTGGCTCCGGTCGACGTCGGCCGGACCCTTCGTGGCGAAGTCGGGCAACCAGATCGCGCCGAAGAACGTCGTCGTGATCCCGGTCACCTACGCCGGTGGCGTTGGCAAGATCGGGGCGGAGGCGCAGCTCGTCGGCGAGGGTCCGGTCCAGGTGTTCACCAACGGTGCGGTCATCGCCGGGACGTGGAGTCGGGCCGACAAGACCCAACCCAT
>CAZJBJ010000175.1:0-6431 GCA_964544295.1 uncultured Bifidobacteriaceae bacterium | reverse complement strand
CGGGGGCGGCCGCGGACCGCAGCATCACCCGCACGTTGAGCGCCACGAACTCGAAGAACGCGAACCGCTCGACGGCTCCGTCGATGAAGGTGCCGATCTCGTCCGGCCCGGTGAACGCGATCGGGTCCCGGTCGCGCAGGTCGATGGTGACCGGCGCGTCGGGCAGGAACAGGTCGGCGAACTCGGCCCAGGTGCGCCGGTTCACCACGTCGGCGTAGGCCGCGATCAGGCCGCGCAGCGCGACCTCGTCGACCGCGTCCTGCAGTGCGTCGGGGGTGGGACCCGCCATCGGCCCGACGTCAGCCGCGGCCGCGGTAGGTGGTCTTGCCGCCGATCGAGTCCTTGTTGAGTCGCTTCGAGAGGTGCAAACCCTCCAGCACGAACTCGACCGCTGAGGCCACCCCGGCGGGCGTCTCGCCGACGCCGAGGTCGGCCAGCGCGTCGCTCAACCCGTTCATCGACCCGAGCAGGTCGGTGTACTCGGACGACGGCACGTCGGCACCGGTGTGCACGACCCGACCGTCCTCGAACGCACTCACGAGCCCGCCGAGCTTCTCGGCCGGCACCGCGGCACGGAACACCTCGAGCACCGAACCCTTCACGATCCGGTCGAGCACCTGGGACTCACGCCCGTCCTCGACCGTCTCGATCTCGATCTTCCCGGCCGTCGACGCGACGAGCGCGTCGAGGTCGCTGATGCGGGGCACGACCTCGTGCTCACCGTTGCGCAACGAGCGGCGCAGCGCGTTGGCGATCATCGTCTCGTAGTTGGCGATCGAGAGCCGCACCGACACGCCGGAGCGCTGGTTCACGTGCGGCGACCGGCGGGCCTGCTGGCTGATCTCGGCGACGATCTCGGTCATGTAATCGGGCACGTTGACCACGAGACCGTCGGCCCCGAGCGGACGGGCCTCCTGCTCGATGACGTCCATCTCGATGTCGACATCGAGCGGGTAGTGGGTGCGGATCTGCGAACCGAACCGGTCCTTCAGCGGCGTGATGATGCGACCGCGGTTCGTGTAGTCCTCGGGGTTGGCGGAGGCGACGAGCATCACGTCGATCGGGAGCTGGATCTTGTAGCCGCGGATCTGCACGTCACGTTCTTCGAGGACGTTGAGCAGACCGACCTGGATGCGCTCGGCGAGGTCCGGCAACTCGTTGATGGCGAACACGCCGCGGTTGGTGCGGGGCACGAGTCCGTAGTGGAGGGTGAGCTCGTCCGACAGGTACCGGCCCTCGGCCACCTTGATCGGGTCGACCTCACCGATGAGATCGGCGATGGACGTGTCGGGCGTGGCGAGCTTCTCGCCGAAGCGCCGGTCGCGGTGCACCCATTCGATCGGGGCTTCGTCGCCCCGCTCGGCGACGAGCAGCCGGGCGTGATGGGAGACGGGGTGAAACGGGTCGTCGTTGATCTCGCTGCCGGCGATGATCGGCATCCACTCGTCGAGCAGGTTCGTGAGGGAGCGGATCATGCGCGTCTTGGCCTGACCGCGCTCGCCGAGGAAGATCACGTCGTGACCGGCGAGGAGGGCGTTCTCCAGCTGGGGCAGGACGGTGTCCTCGTAGCCCATGACGCCCTCGACGAGCGGTTCGCCGGCCGCGACCCTGGCGATCGCGTTGGCCCGCATCTCGTCCTTCACCGACCGGGACTGCCAACCCGACTCGCGCAGCTCCCCAAGGGTGGCGGGACGACTCATGAGCGATTCTCCTCCGACGGGGGCGTACCCCGCGCACCTTAGAGGCCGCCACCACCACCTTGCTCGGCGGGTCGCGTCACGCGGGCCCTCGTCACCCGGGGTACCGGGCGTTCATCAACTCGCCGAAGGCGTCGACCGCCGGGGTGGACTCGCCTTCGATCCAGGCGGAGAAGAGTTCGGCGAAGAGTTCGACCGGGTTGGTGGTCGCGTAGTCCGACACCTGCGCCACCAGTTCGGCGCGGGCCGCGACCCAGCCGGGTTCGGCGTTGGGCCGCTCGCCCCGCAATGCGAACTCGACCGACTCGACCCCCACGGCCTCGCCAATCAGCCGGCGGAACTCCGTCGCACTCGAGAGGCGGCCGCTCTGGGCCAGCTCGTCGACGCAGTGACCGATCTCGTGGGCGACGACCTTGTCGACGGGGAGGAACGTCCCGGAGGCCGGGCGCGGGAGGCGGCGGGGGCCGCCGGTCGGCGCAGTGGTGGGCCCGGCACGCGCCGCGAGCGCTTCGTAGGCGCGCCCGTCGACGTGCGCGGGGTTGATCGAGATGCGCCCTCCTCCGGCTTCGCCGCTGACCCGGCCGGTGGCCATGCCGTAGCCGGAGTTCGCGAACACGAGGTGGTGGAACTGACGCGCCAGGCCGGGGAACCGGTCACTGATGCGGATCATCGTGTCGAGCGCGGCGGCGAGCGACTCGGTCATGAGCTCGGGACCGGCGGGCACGACCGCACTCACCTCGACCTCTCCGCGCCGGGCGGTGATACGCACGTTGTGGGACAGGCCGGACTGCACCCGCCGCAGGGTGCGGATCAGCGGACTGCCGCGGGTCGTGTTGATGTCGCAGTCGGGCAGCCAGCGTCGAATCCGCTGGTCGACCGGCTCGGGATCGGCGCCGAGGGCACCAGCAGGTGCATCGACGAGTGGCAGGGTCAGGTCGGATCGCAGCGTGCCGGTCGCACCGCGGGCGACGGCATGGGACCGGAGGAACGGGTCCTTGGTCGCGAGGGTGACGGTCGACGCAGCCCGTGTCCGTGCTTCGGCGCGAATGTGCTCGATCAGACCGTCGACGTCGCCGCCGAGGAACCCGAAGCTGCGTACGGGCACGACCTCGACCCGCAGGGTGTCGCCGGTCGGCGTGCACCGGATCGCCGCGATCGTCTCGTCGCCACGGAGGACGGGCGCGAACCCGCTGTCGTCGTGCTCGGTCACGCGGCCCCCGTCATTCCCCCATTGTCGACCGTCCGGAACCCCCGCCGGTACCAGGGTTGCGATCGCCGTAGTGTCGGACCATGTTCGAGCCGCCGGATCCGACGCCGGTCGACCTGTCTGGCCGGTGGCAGGCCCACGTCGACGACGGTGACCTCGCGCGGAACTTCGTCGAGCCGACGTACTCGACGGCCGACTGGCCCGAGATCGACGTGCCCGGCCACTGGCGCAGCTCGCCCCTGTTCGCCGAGAGTGACGGCCCGGTCCTGTATCGCCGCACGATCGAGCCGACGCCGCTCGCACCCGGCCAGCGGCGGTTCCTGTCGTTCGACGGCATCTTCTACCTCGGCGACATCTGGCTCGACGGCCACTACCTCGGCGCCACCGAGGGCTACTTCTTCCCCCACACCTTCGAAATCACCCGGTTCGCGAACGAGGCGACGGCCGGCGCGACCGGCCCGGCCGGCGCGACCACCGCCCACACGCTCGCGGCCGAGGTGGCCTCGCCGCGTCAGACCGACCGCACCGCCAAGCGGTCGATCACCGGGGTGTTCTCCCACTGGGACAACCTCGACCCGGAGTGGAACCCCGGCGGGATCTGGCGCCCCGTCCGCCTCCGTGACACCGGACCGGTCCGCATCTCGTGGTTCCGGGTGCTCTGCACCGAGGCGACCGAGGCCCGCGGCACGCTACAGCTCGACGTCACCCTCGACCCGGGCGAGGACCCACCCCGGGCGCCCGTCCAGGTGCAGGCCACCGTCCGCGACGCCAACGGCACCGAACTCGCCCGCACCGAGACCGACGTCGACCTCACCCGGCGGGGCACGACCGTGACCGTGCCGATGTACGTCGACGACCCGCCGCGCTGGTGGCCGTGGCGGATGGGCGACCAACCGCGCGTGACCGTCGAGATCGTCGCGTTGGTCGACGGTGTGCGCAGCGACGACCGCAAGCTCACCACCGCGTTCCGCGACGTCACGATCGACGACTGGCGCTGGACGATCAACGGCGAGCCGATGTTCGTGATGGGGGCCAACCACGGTCCGACCCGCATGGCGCTCGCGGAGGCGACGCCGGCGGAGCTCGCGCGCGACGTCGAACTCGCCAAGGACGCGAACCTCGATCTGCTCCGCATCCACGCGCACGTCACCCGGCCGGAGCTGTACGAGGCCGCCGACGCGGCCGGCCTGCTGATCTGGCAGGACTTCCCGCTCCAGTGGGGCTACGGCCGCGGTGCGCGCAAGCAGGCGTCCCGCCAGGCGAAGGAGATGGTCGACCTCCTCGCGCACCGGCCGAGCATCGCGATGTGGTGCGCGCACAACGAGCCGCTCGCGGTCGAGTTCCAACCCGGCGAGCCGATCACGCCGAAGGCGGCACTGCGGGTCGGGGCGAGCATGTTCCTGCCGTCGTGGAACAAGGACGTGCTCGACCGTTCCGTCGCCCACGCGATGCACAAGGCCGACCCGACCCGGTTCGTCGACCTGCACTCGGGGATCTTCCCGGGCATCGGCAGCACCGGCACCGACGCCCACTTCTACTTCGGCTGGTACCACGGCCAGATGGACGGGCTCGCGCCGACGGTGCGGGCAGTGCCCCGCCTGGCGCGGTTCGTGTCGGAGTTCGGCGCGCAGGCCGTCCCCCACACCGCCGACTTCATGGAACCGGAGCGCTGGCCGCACCTCGACTGGGACCGGCTGTTCGACCGGCACGCGTGTCAGAAGCACCAGTTCGACAAGTACGTGCCGCCCGCACTGTTCGACTCGTTCGAGGCGTGGCAGCTCGCCACGCAGCAGTACCAGGCGGCCCTACTCCAACTCCAGATCGAGGACCTACGCCGGCTGCGCGGGAATCCGGCCGGCGGGTTCTGCCAGTTCTGTTTCGCCGACGGGCACCCGTCGGTCACGTGGTCGGTGCTCGGCCACGACCGGGCGACCAAGATCGGCTACCACGCGTTGCGCAACGCCTGCCGCACGGTGCTGCCAATGCTCGAACCCCGCCAGGGGCTCGTCCACGTAGCGAACGAGGGGCGGGCGGCGCTCCCCGGCGCCCGGATCGAGGTCGAGATCGACGGCCGGGTGCGCAACTTCGTGGGCGACGTGGGGGCGCGGTCGGTCGCCTACGTGGGCCGGGCGCACCTCGACCACCGGACCGGCGAGGTGCGGGTCCGGCTGCATCACGATCTGGTCGGAACGGTCGAAAATCGCTACGACGAACTCCTCGAGTGGCTCCGGATCGTGAACGAGGATCGCTAACCGGTAGCTTCCCCTCCGCTCACCCGAGTGGGGGATGAAGGAGGCGTGAGCGCGATGACAGCCACGCAAGCGACGACCGGACCGCACCCGAAGCCGGTGCACCCGGGATCGACGCCGACCAACCCGGTCCTGCGCTTCTGGCGCTCGGCCGTCGGCAAGAAGTGGATCATGGCGGTGACCGGGATCATGATCCTGGGCTTCGTGCTGGTCCACATGATCGGCAACCTCAAGGTGTACCTGGGGAAAGAGCAGATCGACCACTACGGCGAGTGGCTCCGCACCCTCGGTGAGCCCGCCCTACCCCGCACGGTGTTCCTCTGGATCATGCGGATCGGGCTCGCCGGCGCGTTCGTGCTCCACATCGTCAGCGCCGCGCAACTCACCCGCATGAACCACCGGGCCCGGCCCACCAAGTACCAGTCCCCCCGCGACTATGCCGCCGCCAACTTCGCGTCGCGCACGATGCGCTGGACGGGCGTGATCATCGGCCTGTACCTGATCTTCCACCTGATGGACCTGACCTGGGGCACCGCCAACCCCGACTTCGTCCGCGGTCACGTGTACGACAACCTGGTCAACAGCTTCCAGCGGGTGCCGGTGGCGATCGTCTACATGCTCGCCAACATCGCCCTGGCCGTTCACATCTACCACGGGGCCTGGTCGATGTTTCAGAGTCTCGGGCTCAACAACCCGAAGTGGAACTCCGCCCGCCGCAGCTTCGCGATCGGCTTCGCGGTGCTGATCGGGCTCGGCAACATCAGCTTCCCCCTCCTCATCACCACGGGAGTCGTCGGATGAGCGCAACGGAACGAACGACGACTGGCAGCCGTCCGACCAGTGGAGCGGGGCCCGAGCGGCCCGCCCCGCAGGGGCAGGAGCGGGAACGATGATTGGTGCACTCGATTCCCACGTGCCCGACGGGCCGATCGCGGAGAAGTGGGACAACCACAAGTTCGACGTGAAGCTCGTCAACCCGGCCAACAAGCGCAAGTTCCACGTGCTGGTGGTCGGCTCGGGGTTGGCCGGCGCGAGTGCCGCGGCCACCCTCGGCGAGCTCGGCTACCAGGTCACGATGTTGACCTTCCACGACTCGCCCCGTCGGGCCCACTCCATCGCGGCCCAGGGCGGGATCAACGCGGCGAAGAACTACCGCAACGACGGCGACAGCGTGCAGCGCCTCTTCTACGACACGGTCAAGGGCGGCGACTTCCGCGCCCGCGAGGCGAACGTCTACCGCCTCGCCCAGGTGTCCGCGAACATCATCGACCAGTGCGT